>JBBDXJ010000095.1:0-39923 GCA_040902445.1 Cyclobacteriaceae bacterium
GACATTGTTAGGCTTGGCAGATTGCCTGGCTCTTGCTCTTAAATTAGCGAATACAGGTCATTGAAAGCTTCTATCATTGACGGATGTGTGAAAATGGTATCCCGAACTTCTTAATCTAGTTCAACGTTATTTCATACTTTTGTGTATGTAAACATAATGCACACAAAAAACGAGGTGGCACAATCGTACGGAAAGCGGCTGACGCCAAAAAAAGTTCTTATCAGGGAGATTGCTTGCGTTAACATTATTACAATTCATGCATACCCTCTTTTTTGGGTTGTAGAACGAGCGACGGTGTTTCGCATTCTATCGTTAGCACCATAGGAATCACATTGGATAATAATTTTTGTAGTGTTTTGCCTATACTCGCAATCGTCGAAGTTCATGCAGGTCGCGCACAATCCTCGTAATTCATGAAGTACTAGATCTTCAATTATCTTTGGTGCTGGCATATCAGTTTATGCATAGAGTTCAAAATGCATACCATTAATAAACCTTGGAAAGGAGTCAGAATTGAAATTCGTGCTAGAAGTTTGTTTTAGCCAACAAGGGGTCGCGCAGATTGGAAAGCGCCTTATGAATAAGATTATAGACTGACTGTGCGTTGATTTCCATGACCTCAACAATTTCCGGGATTTCGAGATCCTGATAAAATCTCAAATAAATAATCTCCTTTTGTCTCCTGGGCAGTTTATTCAAAACTTCCGAAAATCTATTGGCGGTCTCCCGAAGTGTCTGCTCCCGGATGAGATGATGCTCAATCGAAAACTCCACCTCGAAACAATAATTATCGTCGAGCTGCGCAATTTGCAAATGCCATCTGTTTCTCTGAAGTTCCCTGAACATTTTATTCCGGACACACTTAAACAGATAGGATTTAACATAATTAGTACTGCCCAGAGTAGCCCTGTTCTTCCAAAGCTCAAAGAACAGATCCTGCAAACAATCCTTAACGAACTCGTGGTCCTTCCTGAATTTCGTCCCGTAAGTATACAAATTCCGGTAATGCGCCTGCATTAACTTTCCGAAGCTCGTCTTGTTTCCGCTCCGGAATTCATCCCAAAGCCGGATATCCAAATCGATCGACGGTGCGCTTTTCAAGATTGTGACTGGTTAGGCTTATAAATTTCCTCCATTTTCTTCAAATAACAAAGCCAGGGCGCTGAAATGCAATCGTTTTTCTGAGACGCCAGAGGCATTTCTCACCGGTTTCAGAGGTCATGTTCCAATATTTTTCAATCCTTTTTTCCTGGGAAGAGTAGAAACGCGCGATTGGTGTCTATTACAATAAGAATGGACCCGGTTGCCGTATGAAACAGTATAAATATTATTCAGCAGGAGAATTTGTTAACGATCTTAATTTTCGTTCCTGGGTAAGAAATCCCTCACCGGAACAGGATATGATCTGGCAGGACTGGATTAAGAATCACCCCTATCAACGGGACGCTCTGGCGGAGGCCCGGGCCATCGTTTTAGCAATTCACCCCGTACACAGGTACCGCATTAATGACGGTGAAATGAAGGAGGAAATTGCCAGTATCCTCGCCGGTATCACTGAAGACAGGGATGAAGACGACAACAAAACAAAAATAATAGACACCCGGAGTGGAAGCACTTTTTCATCATGGGTAGCAAGAGCGGCTTCGGTGACGATCCTGATTATTGCTGGTTGGTATGGAATCCGGTACTTTATTGCACCTGATCAGAACAACGTTTCAATTAATGAAACGGAGATTTCTCCGGACAATTATATGATTGAGCGCGTGAATAAAAGCAGTGAACCACTCCTGATAAGTTTGCCGGACAACAGCTCGATACTCCTTTCCCAAAACAGTGTTCTCAGATATCCCAGCCTGTTCAAAGGAGATTCACGCAATATTTTTCTGGAAGGAACAGCATTCTTTGAGGTCACCAGGGATCCTGACAAACCTTTCTATGTAAACGCTGGTAAAATTATTGCCAAAGTTCTTGGGACAAGCTTTGAGATCAGCACCGACCAGTCCGGCAAGCAAATCAGTGTGATTGTTAAGAGCGGCACCGTTTCGATCTATTCCAATACAGGTCAGAATGAAAAGCACAGGGATAGCCAGCCGAACGTTATTTTGACACGGCATGAGCAGTTTATTTTAAAAGACGAGGTGAGCCAGGTTCAGCATACACGGCTTGATTCGGTTTCGATCGAAGCGTTAAAGGTTCCTGATACGTATCTAAAGTTCACAGCTACGGCAGCGACGGAAGTATTCCGGGCTCTAGCAAGGGCATATGGTGTACAGATCAATTTTGAAAGTGCAGAGATAGGAGAATGTTCTGTTACCGCCTCTTTCACGGATGAGCCCTTTCCTTTGAAGTTGGAGCTTATTTGTCGTTCAATCGGGGTAAAATACGAGATCGTAAACGACCAGGTAACGATCACAGGTAACGGATGTGAAAACTAAAGCAAATGAATTGTTTCAAATGACCTAAAATCCTACCAAAAAAAAGACTGATGATGTTCGCAGCATCACCAGTCTAGTAAACATGTTAAATAACTAACTATCCAATTTATGGAAAAACTATTACGTACCCATTCTTCATTTGTCCTTTTTTTTATGAAAGTAGCTATAATCCCAGTCATTGCGGTCGTCGCCTGCTCGGGAGTGGTGCTGGCTACTGAATCAAGGGGACAGGAAGTTCTTGAGAGGAAGATCTCGCTGGTGGTTAAGAACAAGAAAATGCTGATCGTTTTCGGTGAAATCGAAAAAGCGGCAGGCATCAGGTTCGTTTATAGTCCTCAGGTGATCCCTGTTCGCGATGAAGTAAGCCTGCGTGCGAACGATGACACCCTCGGCGACGTGCTGGAAAAATTGCTGACGCCCTATGACATTGTGTTTGAAGCCATCGATAACCAGATCGTGCTTCGCAAGGCCGAAAGATCACGGGCCGGCGCTGTGGACAGAATTATTACAGGCCAGATTACGGATGAAAAAAACATGGCCCTGCCGGGCGTCAGTATTCTTATTAAAGGTACGGGTATTGGCACGGCTACGGATGTCGACGGCAGATATTCTCTGACCGTCCCGACGGAGCATGAGAGAGGTATCCTGGTTATTTCTTTCATAGGGTACACCACTCAGCAGATTGCGATCGGTGACATGTCCTCCATTGACATCCAAATGATCCCGGACATTCGGGAGCTGGAGCAGGTTGTGGTGGTGGGATATGGCACGGTTAAAAAACGGGACATTACAGGATCGGTTTCATCCGTTAAAGGTGATTTGATTGATGCATATCCCTCCGGGGATATGATGCAATCACTTTCGGGCCGTGCCGCCGGAGTGGAGATCGTGCAGAATACAGGTGCGCCAGGCGCCGCCGTAAGCGTTCGTATTCGCGGCACCAACTCGATCCGGGGCGATAATGAGCCTTTGTATGTCGTAGACGGTTTTCCGCTGTCGGGCCAGCCGTCAAACCTCAACAATTCAGATATCGAAAGCATAGAGATCCTGAAGGACGCGTCCGCAACTGCGATATACGGTTCCCGGGGCGCCAATGGCGTGGTCATCATTACGACCAAGACTGGCAGAGCCGGACAACCGCAGGTGGATTTTGAAACAAGTTACAGTGTCCAGACGCTAAGGAAGAAACTGGAGCTGATGAATGCCAACGAATATGCTCAACTCTTTAATATACAGGCGGCCAATGACAATATCGCACCCTATTTTACACAAGACCAGATAAACAGTTTTGGGGAAGGTACCGACTGGCAGGATGTGGTTTTTAGCAGCGCACCCATATACCGATCATCTCTTACCGTCAACGGAGGGAGTGAAAGTACCCGATTTTCTATTGGCGGCAGTCTGTTTCAACAGGAGGGAATAATCCAGGGCAGTGATTTTAACCGCTATTCACTCCGCGCGAAAATTGACCACGACATCAGCGACAAACTGACCCTCCAGCTATCCACGATCCTCACGCAGTCTACCAGTGGCAGAAAAGATAGCCAGAGCGGCGCAAGAGGAACCAGCATGGCTAACTCCGCCATCACAGCACCCCCGACTGCCAAAGCCTATAACGATGACGGGACTATCAACGATATCTCAACCACCCATCCGTTTGTAGCTCCCGATATTCTCAATCCGCTTTATTTTATAGAGGAGGAAAGCACGGACGTCAGGGAGAACGTAGTCTTTGCAAATGCGGCTTTCATTTATGAGCCCATCCGGCATCTGTCGATCAAGATCTCGGGAGGTATCGAAAATACAGATAGCCGTACCGATATATTCAGAACCAGGGAATTCAGAAACTCGAATGGTATCGCTGAAATCAACACACGCAAGTTTACGAGCCTGCTCAGCGAAAATACCATCAGTTACAGCAATACATTCAGCGACCTGCATGCGGTTTCAGCCGTGGCAGGTTATACATACCAGCACTTCCTGAATGAGGGTTTCGGGGCGAGAAGCCAGGGCTTCCTCAGCAATGTGTTTGAGACAAGTAATCTCGGGGCGGCAAGCACTCCGGGTATACCACAATCGAGTTTTTCGGAGGCTGTTATCCTGTCCTGGCTCGGGCGTGTTAATTATTCATTCAACGACAAGTACTTGCTGACGGCCAGCTTCCGCGCTGACGGATCATCGCGGTTTTCCGAAGGGAACAAATGGGGCTACTTCCCCTCCGCAGCGGTAGCATGGCGAATATCACAGGAAGATTTTCTGATGGACAACCAGTTCATCACCGACCTGAAACTGCGCGCCAGCTGGGGTTTGACAGGCAGCCAGGCGATCAGCCCCTATGCCACCCTTAACACACTTAGTGCAGGAAATACAGTGTTCGGAAATTCGTTGTACGTGACGTTTGCGCCCGGAACCACTTTGCCCGCTGATTTGAAATGGGAGACGACCGAGCAGATCGATATCGGCTTAGACCTCGGGATCCTGGACGATCGCGTGATTGTCTCCGCCGATTATTTTGTCAAGAACACGAGGGACCTGCTCAACATCGTACGCTTGCCCAGCTCGATGGGATTTTCACAGACCATTCAGAACGTTGGCGAAGTTCAAAACAGCGGCGTGGAATTAAGTGTTAATGCGCACGTTGTGAACAGTGGCGACTTAAACTGGAGCTTAAACGCAAATACAACTTTTCTAAAGAACAAAGTAACGAGACTGGCGGGTGGCGTAGACATACTCACGAACAACGTTTCGGTATTGATCCTGAGCGACAATGTGGGAATCCTGCGGGAGGGTCGGCCGATAGGTCAGTTTTTCGGATACGTAGAAGATGGATACACTGACCAGGGAAGAATTAAATACCGCGACCTGACCGGAGATGGCGTGGTGACTGCCGATGACAAAACCTCTATAGGCGACCCAAACCCGGACATGATATACGGATTCAATTCCAATCTGTCCTACAAGAATTTTGAGCTTGTCCTGTTCTTTCAGGGAACCGTTGGCAACGACATATTCAATGCAAGCTCAGCATCGAGTACGCTCGACTATGGACAGGGATTGAATGGTCCGAAGGACGTGCTTACCGATCATTGGACACCGGAAAACCCTGACGCAAAATATCCGAAGATAAGCCGGCAGGCATCGGTGGAAGTCTCTGACCGTTTCGTGGAAGATGGCTCCTATTTGCGGCTGAAGAATATTCAGCTAGCCTATAACATTCCGGTTCAGGAAATAAACTGGATCCGTCGTTTCCAGGTGTATGTAAGTGGTCAGAACTTGCTTACCTCTACCAATTATTCCTGGTGGGACCCCGAAGTTAACACGAGGGGACTCGGCACGAACAGGGGAATAGATCACTTTAGCTATCCTACTTCCAAATCGTTTACCGCAGGAATACGGGCCGGGTTCTAAAGTCAGGGAAAACTTAAACATCAAAAACATGAAAACTATTTCATCATCTATAAATCTCACAAAGATCGCGAAAAGCCTTGCAGCTGTCTGGTTTCTCCTCGCAGCTGTTTCCTGCCAGGACAACATACTGGAGGAGACTCCAAGAGATATCGTAGCAGAAAATTATTACAAGACCGCATCGGAGCTTGAGACCGCTGTCAATGCCGTATATTCCCCCTTGCGAACAGGTGGTTTCATCGGTAGCTACATCGCTCCGCTCGACGCCCACACAGAGTGGGGTTTCGGAAGAGGAAGCCGGGCTGTGTTTAACGATTTCCAGGGCTTGAATACAACCTGGGCTAACAGCGTTGGAACCGTTTGGGGATCATTCTATCTCAGTATCCGGAACGCGAACTTTGTGCTGGCGAATGCTCCCGGAGCAACTGCGGTATCAGCGGAAGATAAGGCCAGGTTCATCGCCGAAGCCAGGTTTCTGCGCGCGTATAACTATTTTCAGCTGGTCAGGAACTGGGGAGCAGTACCCATTCGCACCGAGGAGAATATGGAAGAGAAAGACGTGCCCCGCAGCTCCGTGCCGAGCGTATACGAATTGATCGTCGCCGACCTTAGAGACGCTGAAGAAAACTTGCCAGAAGATCAAAGCCTCGTAGGCAGGCCTACAAAATATGCCGCTAAAACAATGTTGGCTGACGCATACCTGCACCTGGAAATGTATGATGAAGCCCGCGATCTCGCCAAAGAAGTTATGGATTCTAACAAGTATTCTCTCGTGCCCGTGGAAACACCTGACGATTTTGCGACAGACATATGGGGTCCGGACGTGGTAACAACTGCGGAAGAAATTTTCTTTCTGAAATTTGCACGACAACTCGGACAGGGAAATTTCATGGGATGGGTATTGAACCACCCCAGCACAGGACTATTTAATTTCGGCGGCGCCTATGCGCATTACAGCGATGCGACGATTCCTTTCTACAAGAACTGGAGCAACGATGATCTGCGAAAAGGCTTATGGAACAGGATCAACTTCGGCCTTGGCGACTCGACGCTGGTAAGCAGGAAATTTGTCGATCAGAGCGCTGCAAGCCAAAATGATGCTGGTATGGATCACCCCGTGTACCGCTACTCGGAAGTGTTGCTGATATATGCAGAAGCCGCCGCGCGTGCAGGCGGCGGTCCGACACCGGAAGCGGTAGAGGCGCTGAATAAAGTACATCGCCGCGCTTACGGCGAAGATCAAAACTCTCCTTCGTCGTTCGATTTTAACATCGCTGACTACAACGAAGATTCGTTTGTTGACCAGGTAATCGAAGAGCGCGGTTACGAGTTTATTTTTGAAGGGAAACGGTGGTTCACCCTCAAGCGCACAAATAAAGCTGCGGAACTTGTTCTGTTAAACAGGGGAAAACAAATCGCCGAAAAACATTACTTGTGGCCTATTCCCCTCTCGGAATTAAACTTCAATGATGCCATCAACGCTGAAGACCAAAACCCGGGATACTGATCAAGCGAAAGTAAATGCTTCCGTAATTTAGAACGAAAGCTTATATGCTATTAAGGCCGTTTTGCTGGAATTGAATAATTCAGGTGAAGACCATCGATTAGAAAAACACAAATTGAAATCTTGAAATAATGCGATCCACGATTTTTATTGCTCTGTTATCTTTTTTCATAACGACGAATCCTGCGACTGCCACGGGTCAAACACCGCCTGGGCCCTATGATGTCGTTGTCATCGGTGGCACTCCGGCAGGAGTCGCGGCCGCAATTGCGGCGGGAAGGCTTGGCATGCGTGTTATCCTGGTCGAACAGTCACCCGTGCTGGGAGGAGTGCTTTCATCCGGAGTCAACAGGCTCGACGACTATGTAGTTGAAGCCAATAGCGGTGTCATGGAAGAGTTTCGGCAAAGGGTTAAGAAATATCATCGTACGTCTCTGGCGGACGATCCGGTGGTGAAGAAGGATATCGAGGATCCATCCCGGTGGAGTGTGGCCGAAGGAAGAGGCTGGGAACCAAAGACCGCGGCCCGGATCTATGCGGAGATGGTCGCAGACGTTCCTGAGATCACCACAAGGTTTGGAGAAGTTCCGGTGGGTGTAAAAATGAAAGGCGATCGCGTGGTGGCCGTTATCACCCGCGATCGTGATAATCGCGGACGCCTCGGCGCTGAACATCGCTATGACGGAACCATCATCGTTGATGCAACTTATGAAGGCGACGTCGCAGGATTCGCCGGCGTGCCATTCCGCATCGGCAGGGAGCCGCGCTCCAGAGAAGAACCACACGCAGGCCTGATCTATACCGACGCCTTCTGTGGAGTAAGGTCAGCCGCGGCAATGCGGGGAACGATCTTTCCAGGCAGTACAGGACGTGGCGATGACAGGACGCAAGCCTTCACTTTCCGGTTCAATGCCAAAGACTACGGACGGGCGGACCATCCCCACCGCATCAAATCTCCGCCGCCGGGTTATAACGCTAAAAAGTACGACTGGAATCCGAATACAAAGCCATGGCTTCCGAATGGGAAGAGTGATATGCTCGGGGCCGGCGACCTTGCCGGGTTGTCGACGCAATATGTGCTGGCCGACTGGGCGAAGCGCGCAGAGATGGAAGAGATCTACAAAAATCACGAACTCGGATGGCTGTACTACATCCAGACCGAAGGCGGCTCACCACAGTGGGGCCTCTCGGACGACGAATTCACAGACAACGGTAATTGGCCCTATCGTCTTTATGTACGGACGGGTCGACGAATCGAGGGACTGTACACATTAACTGAAAGTGACATGCACAAAGACCTTCGCGGCAACGGACTTCGCGGCCCACTTCAACAAGACGGTATCGCTATCGGGACCTATCCGATCGATTCTCACAACGTACAGAATCCAATCGACCTGAACTCTCCCTGCGGCGAGGGCGGCCTTCACCTAAACGACGTGACCGGTCCGTATCAGATTCCATACGGAGTGATGGTGCCTGAAAACCGGAAGGGACTGATTGTTCCAGTCGCCATTTCCGCCACACACGTAGCGATCTCGAGCGTGCGAATGGAGCCGGTTTATTCTTCGCTGGGACAGGCAGCAGGAATTGCGTCCGCCCTCGCTGTGAAGAGCAAGCGTGAGCTCCGCGATGTGCCCGTCATTGAGGTTCAGGATGCGCTGTTGAATCAGCGCTCGACAATATTTTTCTACAAGGACTTGCCCGGCATTGACGGCTCGTTCGAAGCTGCTCAGAAACTAAGTCTGCTGGGCGCTGTAGATGGCGATGAGAACTACTATTACCATCCTGGTCAACCTGTAACGCTCGGTGAATTCGCCCGCATGGTCATAATGGGCCTTGACATTCCCCTCAGCATTAGCGCGGCGCATTTTCAGGATGTCCCGCGAAGTCACCCTGAATTCAAATTCATTGAGACGTTATACGATTACTCGACCCAGTCCGAAGAAGCGTTTTTTACTTTCGAGGTGCGCAACTATCTTAACTACTGGTGGGGGAACAAGTCCTTCCATGGTCCTCCGGTCTTCGCTTACCCGGAAAAAGCCGTTGCGAAACAATTGGCAATTGACATCATCTCAGGCCTTGCCAATGGAGTGTTGGTGGCTCATCCGGACCATCCTGCCGCGGGAGTTACTTCGCAGAACATCGGAGCTTCGTTGAAAAAGACAACATCTGATACGATAAAACCTGATGAAATGCTTACGCGCGGCGAAGCTGCTCAACTGATCTATCGGGTGCGCGGCCAGGCGAACTTCGATAACCAACGCTAGAACCGATCTAATACTTCTTTATATGAAGGTGCCTTGTTTTTTTATCCTTCTGAACATTTTTCTGACGTTTAGTTAAGTTAGTCAGGCTCAAGATCGTTCAGGATCAACATACGAATATCCTGTTGATCGCTGTCGATGATCTTAACGATTGGGTTGGTGTTCTCCGTGGTCATCCGCAGGTGAGAACACCGAACATCGATCGCATCGCCGCGAGGGGCGTGCTCTTCGGCAAATGCCTATGCCCAAGCCCCCATATGCAACCCATCACGCGCAAGCATCATGACCTCACTGGTATCCCTCTGCCACAGGAATTTACTTCAACACCGGGACCATAGAAGAATCCCCTGCAGCGCAGATTGTTTAACGTTGCCTCTTAAAATTACCGCGGAAAAGAGTGTTGCGACACAGAGCCCATCCGTGACAAGCTAATAATGCCTCAATTGTTTACATTTACGGTTCGCACTTTAATCTCGGTTTTATGGAACGACGTGATTTTTTAAAGAAGACTTCTTTGAGTCTTGCAGCAACAACAGTCTCAATCAATTCTCTGCTTGCGGGAGAGAGAAGGCCAATTAGTCCGCCACCGCTGAAGCTGAAGAAGTCATTGAAGTTTGACATGGTTAAAGAAAACTTATCTCTCCTGGATAAGTTCAAGCTCCTGAAGGAACTTGGCTTCGATGGGGTTGAACTGGAGACACCAAACACGCTTCCCATGAAGGAAGTGCTGCAGGCGCGGGACAAGACCGGACTTGAAATACCGGGAGTCGTCTGCGGCGCGACCTGGAAGGCGCAACTGTCTCATCGCGACCCTGCCATCAGGGAAAATGGGGTGAATCTTGTGAAGCAGTCGCTCAATGATTGTAAGCAATACGGGGGTACAACCGTACTGGTGATCCCCGGTGTTGTTAGTGAAGAAACAAGTTATCAGGACGCCTATGCTCGTAGCCAGGAGGAGATCAAAAAATTATTCCCGGAGGTGGAGAAGACCGGTATCAAGATCGCATTCGAGAATGTATGGAATAATTTTCTGCTCAGTCCACTCGAATGCGCCAGGTTCGTCGACGAGATCAATCACCCCATGATAGCGTGGTACTTCGACGTTGGTAACGTCGTGCGCTACGGGTGGCCGGAACACTGGATCGAAGTCCTCGATAAGCGCATCCTTAAACTTGATGTCAAGGAATACAGCCGGAAGAAACACTTTGAAGAAGGTGCCTGGAAAGGTTTTGATGTCGAACTTCTCGAAGGCGACTGCAACTGGCCCGCTGTTAATGCGGCGCTGCGAAAGATCGGCTATTCAGGCTGGGCATCGGCTGAAGTACCGGGCGGTGACCGCACCCGACTGCTCACCATCAGTCAGAAAATGGACGAGATCTCAAGAGTTTAGGAGCAAGTAGTCAAAGTACCCGCAGGGTCAGTATTGGTGCCAGTGATCAAATATTTGTTCTGGCTGGCTGACGAATAAAATACGCCCTACAGTTCTCTAAAGGTAGTGCCCAGGGCGAGTACGACAAATCCAATTAATAATAGCGCGTAATTGTATTCACTCAGAACCTGAATTTGAGCGTAATGGCCGATAATTCCCAGGATACCGGCGGACAAGCCAATAATCCAGGTTATTTTTTTGGGTGCTGAAGGTTTTGTCATAAGAGTTATTTTATTGTTTGGCCGTTCGTACCTTTTTCCTAACGAATAGTTAAGCGAGCTCAAAGGTGACGCTATTTCCCTGCGAAAACAAATTCATGAATTACCGCGTGGTCGTAATGGGCCAGGTGACCTTTGACCCCTCACGAGTGGTAAGTTAAAAATTTTCTAAGAACTGACCCTGACCCCGGCCAGCGGAAACGTATCCCACTGCAGATCTAAGTGCAAACTAACGACAATATTCAAGTTCAGTTTAAAATCCTGGGATCAACTCAACCTTTTTTTCTGCCCGTGTCGCGCTGTAAGTTTATCTTTTGATAAATTTAGAATATACCGCTGTTCCGCAGTCTTCGCCTTGAGAACATAAGTCCCCGGGACAAGGGCTCTTACGTCAGTACGGTATCCGGTATTGGTCTTGATGAAATCACAAGCGTATGCTTTTCCGAAGTTGTCGAACACCATATTTAGACTGAAGGAATCGTATTTTGATTTACGTGGTCTTATATTAAGGGGATATAAAGCATTGCGGTTTAAGGCTATTTTTAGGATGACTATAGAGCATATGCTTTTATCATGACGTTAGGCGAAATAGCGGCGAGCATCCGCACGCCTAGCAATCAGAATATTATGAAAAAAGTTATTACATCATTTCTATTTCTAACAAGTCTGATTGCATTCGGACAAAACCAGACTATTGAGGATTTATGGAAGCTATATCAATCCCAGGATTATAATTTAGTGATTGAAAAAGCAACTCCACTACTTGATACTGATTCAAATAAGGTAGATTTGAGCTTGCTGTTAGGTCGGGCATATGCAGATAAAGGCAAGTTCAAAGAAGCACTTCCTTACCTTTATTTCACTGTAATAAATGATAATCACAATACATGGCGCAAAGCATGGGCTTTGGCATACTTGGCACTTGTTATTTTATGACACAAGAGTATGATAAATCAAAAAAAGCTCTTGGTGAATGTATTGATTTAAATGCGACCAAAAACGCAACTCAATACGCCCAGAAAAGAATTGTACTGTTTGGACACGATGATTTTTATAGAAATGGAAAATTGTTGAAAAATCTGATGTGGTTTAGGTTCATCGGCGCAAATGAACAATCTGTAACCCAATTTTATCCCCGTTATATCCTGGATGATTTTGATTATTTGATATTTATAAAGGATTTAAAACATATTACATATGTCAATCCCTGGGCGGAAAATTAATTTTCACAAATCTCAGTGATATTCTCGGAAAATACGGGAAAAATAAATTCGCATTTGGAACACATGCGCCCATCCTGGATTATCTTACAGGACTGTTGCGAATCGAGGCGATGAGAGAGAATGAAGCTGATGACCGGACAAAAGAACTTCTAAGGTCGGGAAATGCAAAAAGATTTTTAGGCCTGTCATAAGTAAGGAGAAAACCATAAATACAATTTCATGATGGATCCAAAAAATGTAAACAGACGCAGCTTTATCACCGCAGTAACTGCAAGCTCTCTGGGCGCGGTTATTTCGGGTACAATTCCTGCCAGCGCAGAAGTCATTAAACAGGAGCATGGTCAACTCGCCATTCTCGGAGGGAAACCTGTTCGCGACAAGGGACCGATTGGCCCAAAATGGCCCCATGTGGATGAAAAAATGATTGAGTCCGTAGTAAAAACTACGCGCAGTGGGATATGGAGCAGGATCCAGTCACCGAACGGAACTGTTCCTACCTTCGAAAAAGAGTTTGCCAGAATAATGGGAGCTGCATACAGTGTTGGTACGGGTTCAGGAACGCAGGCGCTTAGTACCTGCGTGGAAGCATTGGGCATCGGAGCCGGAGACGAAGTGATCACCTCTCCCTATACAGATTTTGGGACCATCTCTGCAATCCTTACCAGTCGCGCCTTGCCTGTAATGGCAGACCTCGACCCTGACTCCTATCAAATGGACCCGGATGAAATCGAAAAGCGAGTTACAAACAATACCCGGGCAATTATGCCCGTGCATATCATGGGAGTTCCCGCAAATATGGAACGCATCATGGCCATTGCTAAAAAACACAACCTCAAAGTAATCGAAGATTCCTGTCAGGCTCACTTTTCACGTTATCAGGGTAAAGCCATCGGTATGATTGGTGATCTGGGTTGTTTTAGCTTTCAGGCGAGCAAGCCTATTGCATGTGGTGAAGGAGGAGCAGTTGTTGGAAATGATGAAGCGTTAATGGAGCAATGTTTTACCGTTCATAACCGGGGTGCATCGCGTAAGGGAAGCAATGAAACCATAGGGCCGAAGTACAGGATGAATGAATTTGAAGGTGCAATATTATTGGCCCAGTTGGACCAGGCGAAAGAGCGGTTCCTGAAACGAAATGAAAATGCCAACTACCTGTCGTCAAAGTTAAAGGGTTTTCCCGGACTTGTGCCTCAGAAACAATATCCCGGCACAGAGAGTGGTGCGTATTATCATTATGCGATGACGTTTCAAAAAGAACATTGGAACGGTGCAAACCGCAGTCAGTTTTTGAAAGCAATCAATGCCGAAGGTATCGGATTTGGTTCTTACATCAAGACTGGCTTCCATCGCGAGCCATGGATCGATCATATACTGGGCTTAAAAGTGTACCAAACCATGTACGGACAAGCGAGATTGAAAGCTTATAAAGAGCAATTGGATATGCCCAACTGTGATCGTGTATGCAACGAAACGCTGGTCTCTATCTGGGGATCGGGGACTCTGCTGGGAACCAGGGAAGAAATGGATAGCATGATCGACGCTATTATGAAAGTGTATGCAAACAAAAATGAACTTAAGAAGTTGTAAGTTTTAAGTTTTAAGTTCAAAGTTTAAAGTTTCTGTTATCAAAGTTTTTTGCAAGGACATTGGGTTTGCATCGAGAACGAAATAACTATCTCACAATAATGAAGAAGGTCAGCAGACGTACTTTTTTTTCCGGTTCGTTGGGCGCAGCTGCGGCGTTGTCGTTGCCTGGAGTAGCAAAAGCTAAAATGGATGGGCATCTTTCTCTGGAAACAGAGGATGCACAAGACAGTGCCGACATCATCGACACGAATGTGAATTTGTTCGAATGGCCTTTCCGGAAACTGAAGTACGGCAAAACAAAATCACTGGTAGAAAAATTGCGAAAACATAGAATATCCCAGGCGTGGGCCGGAAGTTTTGAGGCGCTATTTTATAAAGACATCCATGGTGTCAATGCGCGTTTAGCGGAAGAATGCCGGGCTAACGGTGAAGGAATGTTACTTCCGTTTGGCACCGTCAACCTTGCATGGCCTGATTGGAAAGAAGATCTTCGTCGCTGTCACGAAGTACACAAGATGCCGGGAATCCGCATCTATCCGATCTATCAAACCTTTAACCTGGAGCACCCTGAATTTCCGGAACTCGTAAAACAGGTCACGGCCCGGGGTATGGTTTTACAGATTGCCGGCGATATGGAAGACGAGCGCCATCATCATCCCATTGTCGAGGTGCGCGACGTGAAGCTTACACCATTGATCGAAACGCTGAAACAGGTGCCCGATGCAAAATTGCAATTGGTCTACTGGAACCACCGGGCGCCCCGGAATCTTTTAGACAACTTGATTAAAGAAACAAATGTCGTATTCGATACCGCGCGTGTTGAAGGCGTAGGGGAAGTGGGCCGGCTGATTGAAGGGAAGACATGGGCAGGAACAACAACGCCCTTGCCAGTGGATAGGATCTTGTTTGGTTCTCATGCTCCGTATTTTCCCGTTGAGGCCAATGTTATCAAACTTTTCGAATCACCGCTGGGCCTTCAGCAGATGCAGGCGATCATGAATGGCAATGCCCGTAGGTTTTTGAAGTTAGCGTAAAGCAGAAACCGTAAAGCAAGAATAAAGCATAAAATTTAAATGATGAATGTTATTAGGACCACGCAGTTTGCACTTAACCCCAGAAATTACGGCATCCCTGACCGTCAGCAGCTCGTGGATTTCCGAATATGGGATTCCCATTAT
This sequence comes from Cyclobacteriaceae bacterium, assembly GCA_040902445.1. Classification (GTDB taxonomy): domain Bacteria; phylum Bacteroidota; class Bacteroidia; order Cytophagales; family Cyclobacteriaceae; genus Chryseosolibacter. The sequence continues at coordinate 15,244 of JBBDXJ010000095.1, forward strand.
CATGGATTTCTCACGGGAAATGATCCAATAAAACAGCACCATGAGATGATGTTTTATGTGGAGCGCATGGGAATTGAACGGGTGATCTCTGTGGATATCGGCGGAACGCTTGAAGATCCGATAACACCAAAGCCGCACGACAGCGAGCAGCTTGATATCCTGAAAAAAGATAATAATAAGGTTTCAGGCATTATACCGATCGACCCTGGCTTTCCTGACGAGAGTTGTCTGAAGATGGAGAAGTGGATCCGCAACGGCCCGTGTATTGGTATCAAATACGTCGGTGGCAATAGACTCGGAATTACCTGCGATCATCCTAACAACGACAAGATCATCAGACTTGCTGCCGAACTCAACGCGGTGATCTATATACATACGTGGATCAAAGTAGGCGGAAATCCGCGCACTCCCGGTGCAGCAAATCTTCGGGGTGAATCTACGCCTATGAATGTCGCGGTACTTGCAAAACGTTTTCCCAATGTTCGCATGATCTGCGGACATTCCGGCGGCGATTGGGAATTAGGAGCAAGAGCCATCCGACCCCATGAAAATGTTTTCCTTGAGTTTGCTGGGGCAGACCCGCAATCCGGTTCCGTGGATTACGCCGTAAATGAATTGGGCGCTGACAGAATTGTCTGGGGTGGCCATGGCCCAAGCAGATCCTTTTCCACGGAACTATCAAAGGTTCTTGATGCGTCTATTTCAAATGCTGATCGCTTGAAGATCTTCGGTGGTAATTATAGACGTCTTGCGGCAGCTATTTTCAAGAAAAATGGAATTGCCATCAAATAATAAGGGCAGATAGGCACGCTTTCCAAAAAAGGACACATTAATATAAACAGCACACCTCGTGTTAAGTGTATTCAAAATTAAATTCATCGTTTCAGCAGCGATTGCGGGCATTTTTCTTGGGTCCTTGTTGGCCTTTTTGCCCAAGTCAAATATCGAAATGGAGTTTGCGCAGAATGACACCGATACTACAACGATAACCCTGAATGCGGTTGCCGGGTTGCAATATGATTTAGTCAGGTTTTCAGTGAAGCCGGGCGCGAAAGTGAAAGTTGTCCTGACGAACATGGATGATATGAGTCACAACTTGCTGTTCACCAAACCGGGGAAGCGTGAGTATGTTGTGAACGAAGCCCTTCAACTGGAAGAGAAAGGTCCTTCGATGGATTACATTCCCGATTCTCCGGAAGTATTGTGGAGTATACCAGTAACTTCTCCGGGTGAAGTGAAAACGTTGACCTTTACAGCGCCCGGAGCGACAGGCGTGTATCCCTATGTATGCACATTTCCGGGACACGGTTTTTCTATGTATGGCGCCATGTATGTGAACACAGACGGAAAAATGCCGGAGCTGGAGAAGGATGAAAATATTCCGCTATCGCGTCGCGGGGGTGATAAGCATGATCAAGCTCACGCTTCTCATCCGCAGCAATCACAGCGCGCACATCCATATGAACTAACACCTCCTTACCTCTATCGTGCATACATGAATGATGCGAGTCCTGCTTCTATTGCAGTCAACCTTCCACATGATCTTTCTTATTGCTGGGATACCGAGACGTGTGAACTGCGCTATGCATGGCAGGGAGCATTTGTTGATAACGCCGGTTTGTGGAAGGGTAAACCAAATTCAGAAGCGAAAGTTTTCGGGACGATATTTTATCGCAATGGTGTCAGGCAACCGCTGCGCATCGGAAAAGCTGAAACGATTTCCATCGTCGGGTACAAGGGATACCGCTTAATTAACCGTTATCCGGAGTTCCACTATACACTGGATGGTGTTGACGTATATGAAATTATCCACCCAACAGAAGCAGGTGACGGGTTGATACGCACATTCAGCATTCCCGAAGGTAAGAAAGATCTTTGGTTTCAGGTTGATGCCAGGGATGGAATGAAGTATGAATCTTCCGCGGGTCAATGGCAAAACAACAGGCTCATGATACCGGCATCGGATGTAAAAAAGTTTTCCATTGTTATGATTAAAAAAAGGGGGAAATAAATAATGAGACTAAATATTTCCGTCTGGGTTTGGATACTCGTTGTCGTGGTAATTATTCTCGGCTTTTTCTTTTGGAATAGGATGGTCTCTTCTGCCGGACCCACGGGCGAGGCGTACAGAATTGAAACCATTCAGATGCCTGAAGGTTTGAACAGTGAAGTGGGTGGCATCGGATTTCTTCCCGACGGCCGTTTGATTGCGTGCTTTCACCGCGGCGAAGTAATGATCTATGATACTCAGACGAAGGAATGGAAGTTATTTGCTGAAGGTTTGCACGATCCGCTCGGTCTACTTGTCGTGGGTAATAGTGAAGTTCTCGTGATGCAGCAACCGGAGCTGACAAGAATTAAAGACACCGATGGAGATGGCGAGGCAGATCTTTATGAAAATGTAACGGATGATTTTGGGATATCGGGAAATTACCACGAATTCAATTACGGACCTGTTAAGGATAGGGAAGGCAACCTTTTTGTTGCTTTTAATACCGGTTCTTCAGGTGATGGCATCCGGAAACAAGTGCGGGGCAAGTTGAGGCTTGAGGGACGTGATGGTGAAACAGGGAAACGCCAGATGTACTCCGTCGTGCCCTATCGCGGATGGGTGATGAAACTTAGACCCGATGGCAAATTGATTCCATACGCTTCCGGGTTGAGGTCGCCGAATGGGATAGGTTTTGATACGGAGGGGAATTTGTTCGTCGCCGATAATCAGGGAGACTGGGTCGCCACGAGTGCATTGTATCACATACAGGAAGGGGAATTCTACGGCCATCCCGCCAGCCTGGTCTGGAAGGAAGGGTGGAATAAAGGCAATCCGTTTCTTTTGCCCGTTCCGGAATTGGATGCGATGCGTACAAAAGCGGTGGTGTTATTTTCGCAGGGCATCATGGCGAATTCACCAGCGCAGATCCTCTGTGACACCACTGGTGGACAGTTCGGTCCGTTTGAAGGACAATTATTGGTGGGAGAGATGAACCACGAACGCATTGTCAGGGTCATGCTTGAAAGAGTAGGGGGTGCGTTGCAGGGAGCCTGTGTTCCTTTTATAGATGGCAGAGGCCTGCGGATGGGCAATAACCGTATGGCATTTGGTCCGGATGGAAGCCTGTGGGTAGGTCAGACGGACCACGGCTGGGCCGGTGCAGAGGGTATACAACGGATTGTTTACACGGGCGAATTGCCAATGGACATCCATAACATGAACCTTACGCAAACCGGTTTTGATCTGACATTTACCCAACCGGTTGATCTGGAAGCAGCGAAGAATGTTGATAATTATAAATTCCGCCATTATCATTACGACTACTATAAAAAAGATGAATCAGAACATGTTGATCTCGCGATCGAGGTCGATGTACAGGCTGTTCCGGTAACCGATATCGATATCTCATCCGACGGGAAGAAGGTTTCACTCACGTTGGGCAATTTGAAACCCCGATATATTTATGAATTAAAATTGGCCAATATCAAAAGCAAGGAAGGAACTCCACTGGCAAATGACCTCATTTGTTATACACTCAATAATTTAAGGACGGACGGTGTTGCCGAAAGTGGCGTTAAATAAATCTTAAAAAAATAGTTTGCTTCAAGGGACACGCTTTGCTGATTATTCAAATAGATGACTGTTGTCATTCTTACCAGTGCCAGATCATTCTTGATACATTGGTTAGGGGTAATCGAACAACGGGATTATCATGCTAATTGCTATTGTCCGTACCTTCATTTCATCGCCAGGTCTACCTCACCCTAAATCCCTCTCCTGAAGGAGTCTCCTGAAGGAGAGGGACTTTTTCCATCTCTGAAGAGATGGTGGCTTTCGCTCTAAAGAGCATTTAAACTGGAAGACGCGGACGACGTTAGTTTCAAAGCAGACTATCCAATCGGTAATGAACCTGTTTTTATCCGTATGCGGACGTCAAATGCGGACCCACCTTATAAAAAAAACCGGATTTTATTGTCATATTTTCAAACCTCGTGTAACCAAGAGAGTAAAGATCAAACATTCGAATGGATCAGGAACTCGAAAACGCCTTTCTAAGGGCTTTGGAACAGAATCAGCAGAAGTTGCTCAGGGTTTGTTCTGTTTATGCCGAAGATGCTGACGACAAAAAAGACCTTTTCCAGGAGGCGCTGATCAACATCTGGCAGGCAATGCCCTCTTTTGAAAAAAAGTCGTCCCTTAGTACCCGGATGTTTCGGATTACACTGAACGTCTGTCTGCGTCTGCAATCCAAAGAAGCGAAAAAAAAGAGCCGTTTCCTGAAGATGGATAGTATTACGTTCGAAAATATTAAAAGCGAAGAAACCAGTCATGACGATCATGAGCGACTGATAAAACTCAGGAACTGTATCAAAAAGCTCAATGATGCAGACAGGGCTGTAATCACACTATACCTGGAGGAATTGCCCTATAAAGAGATCTCGGAAATCACCGGCCTGACGGAAAACCATGTAGCGGTGATGGTCAAAAGGATCAAGGAAAAATTGTTGAACTGTATAATCGAAAGAACATGATAGAGGATGAATTGGTGAAAATCTGGCAATCGTCTCCGAATCAGGAGCGTGTAAAATTTGAGAAATCGCGTTTGATGATCGATGTGCAATCAACGCTGGATCGTCTTCACAGGAAAATAAAGTATCGGGATTTAATGGAACAAATAGCGATAATAACCACCATTCCGGTATTCGCTTATTATGCCTACAACATTCCTTTTACGCTGACGAAGATCGCTTCCGTGCTGATCATTGCCTTTGGTATATACGTGATCTTCCGGCTGCGAAATGCAAAAAAGCACAAGCCGAGTGCGTTCACGGAGACGTACCTGGAATATTTATACAAAACCAGGGAATATCTCAAAATTCAAAAGCAGCTGGTGGACAATATTCTTTACTGGTACATTTTACCAGCTATGATTCTCATGTTCTTATTCATCCTCGGACCCGGGATAACTGGAAGATTGCCAAAAGTAATTAAGATGGGGGTGCTTATTGCTGCAGTAGGAGCTGCTACTTACTATTTAAATAAAAGAGCGGTTAAAAAACAATTTATGCCCAGACTAGAGAAAGTTAACGAGCTAATAAGAGTGATGGAGAAAGAATGATGAGCACAGATCGTTTACTTACAGAAATTTCGAATCTTCCATTGATGTATGGAAAACAAGTATTCAGATAAGTCATTAACCTTTAAAAAAAGCGTCATGTTAAAAACCATCATAGTATTGTTTTTGTTTACCGGATTGTTTTCTGGTTGTCACGGGCAACCATCCTTACCCGAAGTAGTAAAGGAGAATATCAAATTGCGCGTAGACAACGGTATCAATACCGGTATCGTTGTTGGAATTATAGATGGTGATGAAACAGAATTTTATTCCTATGGGGTCAAATCTTTGGATAGCCATGAGCCTGTAGACGAACATTCTGTTTTTGAGATCGGCTCGATCACTAAAACTTTTACCGGAATCATACTGGCGGATATGGTTATCAAAGGCAAGATGAATCTGGATGATCCTTTGCAAAAATATTTACCGGAAGGAGTTACCGCGCCTACCCGAAATGGAGCCTCAATCAAATTGGTTCAACTCTCCAACCATACATCCTCATTACCTCGAATGCCCGGTAATTTCAATCCTGTTAATCCTGCAAATCCCTTTGTCGATTATTCTGAGGAGCAGTTATATGATTTTTTGGAAAACTATGTACTTCCCCGCGATATAGGTTCACAATACGAATATTCCAATTATGCTGCAGGGTTATTGGGACATATTATGGCAAGAACGCAGGGCAAGACTTATGAGCAATTGATGATTGAGGTGATCGCCAGTCCTTTAGGCCTCCCGAATACACGTATTACCTTGACGCCCAGCATGAAAAAGAATCTTGCCATGGGACACCAAGACGGAGTGCAGGTTGAAAATTGGGATATTACTACGTTGGCGGGTGCCGGCGCCATTCGCTCCACTGCGGTTGATCTGCTCAAATATGTGAGTGCCAATATGGGCAAAGTAAAAAGTAAACTCTATCCCGCCATGCAGTTGTCACATAAGAATTCAAGAGCAGCAGACGCCAGTCCCATTGTAGGATTGGGTTGGCATACGACGGTTACTCCTGGGTTGCAGCTAATCTGGCATAATGGAGGTACTGGAGGATACCGGACGTTTGCCGGCTTCATCAGGGGAGGAGGTAGGGGAGTAGTTGTGTTGTCCAATTCAACTGTTAGTATAGACGATATCGGATTACACTTATTAAACCCGAAGGCGAGTCTGCCGGTCATAAAGCCTTCTATTGGCGTTAAAATGAAAAACCTGATAGACACCCAGGGTATTTCAACCAGCGTGAAAACGTATTGGGACCTAAAGGAAAAGCAGGGTGATAAATATGATTTCAGTGAGGGTCAGTTGAACAGGTTGGGAAATTATTATTTGCTCAAAGGAGAAACGGAAAAAGCAATTGCCGTATTCAATCTCAACGCCGAAGCCTATCCCGAATCCTCCAATGTTTTTTACAATTTGGGTGAAGTTTTCATGAAGCAGGGTGATAAGGAAAAGGCCATTGAAAATTATAAGAAATCCGTAGCACTTAATCCCGGTAATCAACAGAGCATCAACATGTTGAAAAAATTAGGTGTGGACTCACGCGATGTAATAGGAGAAATCACGGTAGACACCGAAATCCTGGAAAGCTATGTGGGCAGATACGAGCTTGCCCCGGGATTCATTCTTGCTGTTTCCAGGGATGGGAATCAATTGAAGACGCTGGCAACGGGACAGTCGGAAGTTCCCATCTTTCCAAAGTCACAGAATGTCTTCTTTTTAAAGGTAGTGGAAGCTCAACTAACTTTTAATCGAAATGCAGAAGGCCGGGTGGAAAGTGTTACGTTACGCCAGGGAGGCCGGGATACGGTTGGGAAAAAAATGGAAAAATAAAGATGAGTTGATGTTTTTCAGATTTCGGTTAGCGAGGTTTTCAAACGGGCGCGACTGGATTCAGCATTTTTGATAGACATTGATCATAAATTTGGTTTTTCAGGTCCACCCGGTAAAAAAAGGAATTGCTACGAAGCGGTATGTTTTAAGATTAATGCTCTTTTCCAGTTTCTTCTTCATCCTGGAATATATTGAGAATTTTATTGACCCGCTCGTCTCTGGTTTTTTTTTGATGGGGGCGCTGTAGAATTGAAAATATTCTATCGTCTATCTGATTGCATTTTCAAATGTCTCCAGATTCACAAAAGAATTTTCGCATATCTACGCTGTGTATTTTAAGTAGCCTGTATAAAGTGCCTAAGGTTATATTAGCCTTCCCTTTTTCAATACGCCAGTAATGAATGAGGGGCAAGGTTAAAATCACTAACAAAGTCCTTTATAGTTTCATAGCCCATTTGTATTCTTAGAGCTTCGAGCTTTTTCCCAATAAGCTTCAGATAATGATCAATCGATTTTAGTCTCATAACATAAAGATTTAATTATCTTTTAAGGTAATTGTTTATGTTGGTCTATTACCTCGTTAGTAACTATCATAAAAAATTTAGACCATTTCCTGCTGCTGGGCACTAAATTCCACAATGCAACTCCCAAATATGCTGTGAAATTGGTGATTTCCTGAAAAGATTTGGTTGGGCATTTTTGGGATTCATGTGTCAGATTGGTTCAAAAAATAATCATGGTCAATTATCTTTTAAAAGGTATTAGGTATGACTATTTGTATATAGGTTGTACGTTATGAACATAATTTCTTACATAGGAATATGTAAGATTTTCTTCAAAAAAGTGTCTGGAGCCTGCCGGAATTCATTCAATCTTCATCTTCGGGAGATAGCTTTGAATCATAATATACTTGAAACATAAAATCAAAAACTATGAAAAAAGTAATGATGTTAGCAGTAATGGTGGGAATGACATCATACGCCATTGCACAGGACAACCCTATCCTCCCGGAACAGAGTGCTAAGGGACAGGCAGTTCGTACGGCGGCCCAGGGCTCTGAAACAGGCAAAGAAAAAGGACAATTGGTTTCAGGAATAGCCAGTCAAAATGGCGCGGAAAGATCGTCTGAAGCAAAAGCAAAAGGTGAAGGTGAAACGGAGACAAATAGTCCCGATAACAATTCAAATGCTAACCACGGAACGGACGTAAAGGCCGTAGCTACTGACGAAACTTTAAGTGGAAAAGAAAAAGGGGACGCTGTAAAGGCCGTGGCTACCAGTAACCCAAAAGCGAAAAGAAGTGAGCGCGTAACACGTGAAAGGGCTAAACGTCCTGAGCGCGCTAAACGTCCTGAACGTGCTAAACGCCCTGCCACAGCTGGAAGGCCTGCCGTTCCAGGACGTCCATAATCTTAGGGAAGAACTGTTGCGAGAGGGTTGATTGTTGGGAAGGTCCTCGAAAGAGGACCTTCTTTTTAAATCTCACATGGTTTTTCGACAAAAAGTAATACCGATTACTATCATTGCTTGAATAGTATTAATGCTATCCATCATTTTCTATATGAGTAAATATTCACTTTTGATAGGCGTACTTTCGATGTTTGTCGGGGGCCACGTTTTGGCTCAAGAGAACACTGACAGGGATGAGGCTGAAAAAGATAAACAGGAAACTGTTCAGGAAACGGTGAAAAAAAATGATAAGCCCGCGACAGATATAGATAAGCCTGCGACCGAGATAAAGGTGGTTCCTTCAGCAAGGAATAAAAATGCGAAGCCGGCAAAGGTTAATTCCGCAAGGCCGCCAAGTGCCAGGCCAGGTGGAACTCGCCCCGCAAGGAACGTAAGACCTTCGAGCAGACCCGTAAGGCCGGGCAATGGGAGAAACTAGCTGAAATAAATGCACTGTTTACAAATACCCATGTCGGTGGAAAATATCAGAATGTATAAACGCAGATTGAAGCAGGCTGCCACATCTCTTATATTATTGATAGTAATTCTGCCTTCAGCCTTTTCTTCAAACCTCTACCCTTTGATCAAGGATGATCTTCTGGAAGATTCCGTCAAAGCTTCAGGTAAATCTGATTCAACGACAAAAAAAACAAGGACTTTGTTCTTTGGATTAACATACGGTAGTAATTCTTCGTTTTTGGGGAGATATCAAGCAAGAATTTTACCGTATTATTCGGCCGATATTTCTTATAAAAACAAAACAGGATTGTTCTTATCATTCCTTGCTTATGACATCAATAACAGTATTACTTTTCTCGATGAAGTGGATGTAATGGCCGGCTGGAATGTTGATCTCTCAAAACGAGTAGATGCATCTGTTTTCTATACACGATATTTTTTCACGGAATCCAGCGAATTGATCAAAGCTTCCGTTGCCAATACAGCTTCCGCATCCCTGGGTTTGGATTGGGGATTGCTTTACAGCAAAATTACCGGGTATTACATTTTCGGACCCACTCATGATTTTTTTCTCGTGATCGACAACTCGAGATATATCGAGTTTCCCCCGATTTTTCGCAAGGATGATTATCTCGCGTTGGATCCAAAAATAACTATTATAACAGGCACACAAACTTTTGTCGATACGCACTATATCAACCAGGGCACTCCTTTGATCAGACCGGGCAATGGGCGCCCAGGAGGCAACCCTGGATCAGGAGGTAGTACGCGGCCCGCGACAACTGAAACTTCTCAAACAATTTTTAATGTATTGAGCTATGAATTCAGTTTGCCTGTGTCTTATAATACAGGCAAATTTTCATTTGAGATAACAGGCCGCTATTCCATACCAGTGAACTTACTGGAGGGAGATACATCGGCTCCTCAGTTTTTTTTTACTGGCGGTGTGGTGTATTTTATCAGCAGCAAATAGAAAAGCCAAGACCAGATACATATCATATGAATGTTTTAATCGTTGAAGACGAAAAAGGCCTGGCGGAAGAAATTGAAAGCTTTCTTAAGAAGGAACACTTTGTATGTGATGTGGCGGCTACAGGTGAAGATGCCTCCGAAAAACTTGCGGTGAACCTGTATGATTTTGTGTTACTGGATCTGGGGTTACCTGATTACGACGGAATTGATTTGCTAAAGGAAGCAAAAAATGCTAATGCTGACGCTGCTTTCATTATAATCACCGCGAGGAGCACTGTAGGCGATAAAATAAAAGGTTTGGACCTCGGCGCAGACGATTACCTCGCCAAACCATTTTCTTTAGCCGAAATGCACTCCCGGATGCTGGCCATTGGGAGAAGGAAATTTGGGTTTAAAAGCAGCATCACCTCCGTTGGGGGCTTTTCATTAGACATCCAGTCAAGAAAGGTGATGTATACGGAAGAAGAAATTTCATTGACTCGCAAGGAATTTGATGTATTGCATTACCTGATTTTAAATAAAAATAAAGTATTAACAAGACTACAATTAGCAGAACATATATGGGGCAATATCCTTGAGGATGAAAGCGAATCGAATTATATCGATGTGCATATTAAGAATATCAGAAAGAAACTGGGGGTTTATGAAGAACCGCATTGGATCGAAACTGTGAGAGGCATAGGATACCGTGTAAAGCTATAGTATGAAACTCCATTCTAAATTTGCGGTTTATAATACCCTATCGAAGATTGTCATCATTTTTGTGTTTGTCATTATCATGCCTGTTGTTATAAAGGAAGTGGCAATTATTAACACGGACAGACAGCTACGTGAAAAAAAAGAACAGGTTTTATTTATTCTGGAAAATGAGGGTATTTCATCTTTTATCGAAGAAGGATCTACAGACGGGTACGGAAGCTATAACTTATTAAAAGAAGAGTTCATATCGCTGGAAGAGATCGATTCAGTGCTGGATCTAGATGGGATTGAAAACTCGCCAAGGGTAGTGGATGAAGAAGTCGTGGATTACCGGGTCTTAAGTTATACATTCACCGCTGGCAATAAACAATATCTGCTCGAAGTGGCGAGAAGCTTGTCAACCATTCAGGAAATAGAATCCACGCTGCGCAGGTTTGCCCTTATTACTTTAGTCATTATTTCGTTAGTTACCATTTTAATTGATGTTGCCTTTACTGAATATCTTTTAAGACCGCTTAAAGCGATCATAAGGAAACTTCACGCCACGAAGGATCCATCCTCTTTCACCTTTAAGTCAGTTGAAACGAATACAACCGACTTTCAATACCTCGATGATAGCATCCATGATATGATGAACCGGATAGAAGATGTTTTTTTAAAAGAGCGGCAATTCATTTCCAATGTTTCCCACGAATTATTAACCCCGATTTCAATAATCCAGGGAAAACTTGAAAACCTTCTAGGAAATGAAAATCTCAGCGAAGCCGGCGAGGTGCGCCTGGTGGAGACGCAAAAAACAATTACCCGGCTGAAAAATGTCGTCCGGACATTGCTGTTGATTTCCAAAATTGAAAATGATCAATACGTTTTGAAGGATTCTGTATCAGTTGTTTCATTAATTGATGAGGTAACGAAGGAAATGGACGAAAGATTAGAGGCGAGAGAAATTGTATTGAAGAAAGAGGCGATTCAGGAGTACACTCTCCAAAGATGTAATGCTTCCTTATTACATACAATGTTTTTCAACCTGATCAATAATGCTGTTAAATATAATCGCGATGGTGGCAGCATTATTATTACAGGATTTTATTCAGAGGGTGGATATACATTACAGATCCGGGATACCGGTGTAGGTGTTTCACCGGAAAACCTGCCTTTTATTTTTAATAGATTTAAACGCCTTCATAAAACGGATAATGAAAGTTTCGGATTAGGCCTTCCAATCGTACAGACGATTGCTGATCTTCACCATATTAAGATCGATGTTAGTTCTATCCCTGGTAAAGGAAGCACGTTCTCCCTAACATTTACAAGGAGTAAAGATGGCAGTCTGGCAAATAAAATGAACAACCCCCGAAAAGCAAAAGCTGTTTTACAAAGCCCGTGACAAGTTTGAAGTTTATCAGAAGTTGGGTAAGAGGATTCTTTTAAGCTCTGCTACCGGATAAAGTTATTCCGATCCGGATTCGCATAGCTTTTTTCAGACCTTGTTAATGCGTTTAATCCCTAATGTCCTGACTATGATCCGGATTTTTTCGGTGGTCGTTTTGCTTAATGTCGTTCTGGTTGTTTCGTCGTGTATACACGATCCTGTTTTTACACCGATCGAATCTCCTGCTGACCTGAAGTATTTACCGGATAGCCTGTCGGTTCAGGTGGGATCCGTTGCAAGCTCCGTTCAGCCAACCCTTTCAGGTTCCAGACCATTTACTTTTAGTCTCAGTACTATTCCTTCCAGCGGGGGAAATATTGTCATTGGTGAAGATGGCGTCATTACGACAAATGATCAGCTCGCCTCGGGAAAATACATTGTGTCCGTTGTAGTAATTAATACGTCCGGCTCTGTAAATTTTCCTGATGTTTATGAAGTCAGGGCTTATGATCCGGTAAGCTCTCCTTCACAACTGGTGTACACGCCTTCAACGGTTAACGTGCTTACAGGTACTTCGTTCAACTCATCTCCACCCACGCTGCAGGGTACCGCTCCCTTTACTTTTTTTCTGATGAACAACCCTGCACCTGGAAATATTTCAATCAACAATTACGGCGTTGTAACATCAACAGCCGCGCTCGCTTCCGGATCCTACGCTCTCGATATACAGGTAACGAACTCGATCGGGACTGAAACTTTCAATGGTGCATTGACCATCAAAGTAGGCAATACCGCGATACCACCCTCAAATCTTTCCTACTCAACTAATTATATGACTATCGACGCCGGCGGGACAGGAACATCCGTTACACCCACAATTTCCGGGACTTCACCCTTTACTTTTTCTCTTACATCATCGCCGGATGGAGGCGCTTCGATTACGATCGATAACAATGGATTGATAAGAGCGTTATCATCTTTGGCGGCTGGAATTTATGAATTGTCAGTTAGAGTCACCAATAGCGCGGGCACAGCAGATTTTCCGGATACCTATACCATTACAGTTAACGAAATGCAGGTGGTAACATTTACAAATTATGTAAAGCCACTGGTCGCCCAATACTGTTCAACGTGCCACACAACTGGTCCTCAAACCATCTATACTAATTATAACAATGCATCCAGAGATATAAATCTCATTTTGGACCGTGTACAGCGAAAACAAGGTTCAGCCGGGTTTATGCCTAAGCAAGCGCCTCCTTTAAACACCAGCCAGATTCAGATATTAAAGGATTGGCTGTCGCAGGGTTTGTTACAATAGATTTTAAGGATCAAATGAAGTACAATATTGGAGTCATGTTTCTTTCGGTTGTTCTTTTCGGTTGTTACAATGACACTGAAGAACAATTATACGGGTCTCCAGTATGTAATCCGGAAGATGTTACTTTTTCATTCGACGTAGTTCCCATACTATCAAACAATTGTTACGCATGCCACAGCCAGGCGAATGCACCTGCTAATGCAGCAGGAATTGTGTTGGAAGGTTATGAAAAAATAAAGGTAGCTGTTGAAAACGGTTTGCTCATGGAGAGCATTACCCATGGCCCGGATGCTTCGCCTATGCCTAAGAATGCTCCCAGGCTTTCCGATTGCAAGATCAATACGATCAGGAAGTGGATTGAGGATGGTGCGTTAAATAATTAAAGACCAATGACCAGATACAGTCTCGTTTTATTTTTGATAACATCAACTGTGACAGTTTTTGGTCAGGAGGATCTCAACAAGTTACTTGATGAAATGGAGAGTAATGAAAAGAAGAAGGAGTATATCACAAGTGCCTTTAAGGCCACACGCGTTATCAATCTTCAGTCACTTGAAATGAAAGCCCCCGGTGCGCTGGAATTTCGCATCGCCCATCGCTTTGGACCGTTGAATGGTGGAGCCTACGAGATGTTCGGTCTTGATCAGGCAACCATGAGGCTCAGCCTGGACTACGGTATAACCCGCTTTTTAATGGCTGGATTCGGACGCAGCACCCATGAAAAAACTTTTGATTTTTATCTAAAAGCAACTATTATCCGGCAACAAACAGGCGCAAAAAATATCCCTTTTTCGTTTCTATACTATTTTAACACCGCTATTAATGGTTTAAGATGGCCGGATCCTTCACGTGAAAATTATTTTTCTTCACGACTTTCTTACGTTCATCAGTTCATTATTGGCAGCAAAATATCGCCAAGGTTCTCCTTCCAGTTATCACCTACTTTAATCCATAAAAATTTAGTGCCTGCCATCCGGGACCAGAATGGGGATGGATTCTTCGGGTTGAATAATTTCTATGCACTGGGCGCAGCGGGCAGGATAAGAATAACAAAAGGCACCGCTTTGACGGCTGAATACATTTTCCGGGTGCCCCCTCATGACACACGCGCGCCCACGTATTCCCTGTTTTATAACTCATTGTCAATTGGCTGTGACATTGAAACCGGCGGACATGTGTTTCAATTGCACGTCAGCAATTCACTGCCAATGTTCGAACGGGGTTTTATAACCGAAACCGGCAAGAGCTGGTCTGACGGGGGCATACATTTTGGATTTAACCTTACGCGCGACTTCAACTTGAAAAGAACCACGAAATCAAAAAAAATATAAATCAGCACGTGGTCCTGGTGTACTTTCCGTGAATAACTGCCGGAAAGAAATGCACACTCGCAGCAGCCTGACATATTTTAAGTCGTCGTATCAAAGAAAGGCGTTGGGTTCTATGTACGCGAGCAGTTTTTTGAAATCGCTGTATCTGGCTTTATAGGGTAGCCTGACTATTATTGTGTTTTCTATTTCTTTGAGATCAATACTTTCAAAACCGTTAATCTCTTTCGTCATGCTATTTTTTTGGAGGATACCAATCAATTGTGATTCGAAAGACAGGGAATCACTGCGACCAAAAGAATAAGGGTAGGAAAGATCAACAAGCCCGATGAATTTGTGAAATAGTTGTTAAATAAAGGCGAAAACGATCAGATGAATTGTATTTCAGTTTGCGTGGCCCTAAATTAAAAAGAAATAAAAACCCACCGCAATGTTCAAAAGCTATTTCAGGATTTCATACCGCCAGCTTGTCAAAAGCAAAACGTATACAATAATTAACATTCTTGGTTTATCGATTGGTATCGCGGCTGCTTTATTGATTTATGAATACACGAGTTACGAAAAGGGCTTTGACAACTTCCACACTAACCTTAGCAATATCTACCGCGTAACCACCGTGTGGAATAAGGATGTTACGCCTGACGACAAAAGAGCGACTACTGTGCCCTGGTCAGGCCCGGGTGCGAAAGATGTCTTTTCAGAAATAGAAGACTATACCCGTTTTGCACCCTTTAGTACATTTACAGGAGAAACATGGATTAGTTTTCAAAACAAAAAGTTTGCTGAGGAAAGAATATTTCTTGCTGATCAGGGATTTTTAAAAATATTCTCTTTCCCATGGATTGCGGGTGATAAGACTTCTGCCTTATCAGAGCCATTCAGTATCGTGCTTACGGAAACCGCAGCAAAACGTTATTTCGGAGATGAAAACCCTGTTGGCAAAATTCTAACAATAAATAATACACTCGGAAATTTTCCTCAAAGTGAATTTAAGGTAACAGGCGTAATAAGTGATCCTCCTGCTCATTCCCATCTTCAGTTCGATTTCCTGGTTTCATTCAACTCTATCTGGCCTAGTCTGTTTGGTGGCAGCACTTATTGGCATTGGGACTACACTTACTGCTATCTGCTATTGAATGACTATGCGGATCCTGAAGCATTGGGGCGAAAGATAACCGAACTGCGTGTCAAACAATTTGGGTTCCTTGGTTCATGGAATGATGCTATTGATTTTAAATTACAACCGTTAAGGGATATTCACCTTTTTTCCAGGCTGAAAGGTGAGCTAGCAATAAATGGAGATGGATTATCAGTATATTTTTTGATGATCATTGGTTTATGTATCCTGTTAAGCGCCTATGTAAATTATGTTAATCTCGCCACCGTGAAAGCGGTGGAGCGTAAAACTGAGATCGGCATCCGAAAAATTGTTGGATCTACTAAATGGCAACTTACCGCACAGCTATTGGTCGAATCAGCTTTATTGAATTTGATTGCTGTATTGCTGGGCGTGGTGATTTGTCTCGCGTGTCAGCCTTTGTTGATGAGCCTGACTCAAGTCAAGTCGTTCAACTTGTCTTCAATTTTCCTGACAACTGAGACTTTAGTCTGGGTGGGAGTAATTCTTTCGGCTGGAATTTTTCTGTCGTCACTATATCCCGTTGTTATGTTATCATCCTTTAAACCTGCCCAGGTATTAAAAGGCAAAAATGTCGCCTCTAAGTCCGCTGGAATTGACTTGAGGAAATGTCTGATTATCCTCCAGTTTGCTTTTTGTATTGGGTTTACAATCAGTACCTACGCGCTGTACAAGCAGCTTAAATACATGAAGGGCGTGGATATGGGCATGGATATAAAACAGATATTGGTCGTGAAGGGTTTTGGTGCGCAGCCTTATTCATCGTATGAGAATTTCAAATCAAAACTGCAGGCATTTCCATTCATTAAAGCAGTCGGAACATCCTCGTCCGCTCCGGGCGAGGAAATTACGAATCTGAGTTTGCGGGCGCGGATCTCTATAAAGGAAGATAAATCCTTAATCGATAAGGAGCTAAAAGTGATGACGGTGGATGGGGATTTCTTTAAAACACTGGATGTGAAATTTTTAAGTGGAAGAAATTTTGATCAAACTATTCCTTCAGACAAAGACGGCGTCATTGTGAATGAGGCTGCAGCGAAATTATTGGGTTATCAGGATCCGCGCCATGCGGCGAATGAGAATTTAAGCTGGGGGCGTTCCATTATGGGGGAGGGAATGCAGAGCAGGATCATTGGTGTAATCCGGAATTATCATCAGCTCTCGCTTAAGAACGCTCACGAACCACTGGCGTTTATTCCGAATATTACCAATGAATGGCAATGGAACAAGCGTTATTATTTTATAAAATTTGAAGCGCATGCAACAAGAGCAGACTTTCAGGCCGTAATGAGTAGTGTGGAGAAGTCATGGAAAAGCGTTGTTAAAGATGAACCCTTCAATTATTTTTTCCTGGATCAATATTTTGATAGACAGTACAGGTCTGATACCACATTTAATTTTTTGTTTATGCTTTTTTCGATGGTTGCTATCGTTATCACATGTTTGGGTCTGTTTGGTTTAGTAGCCTATACGACACTCCAACGAACCAAAGAAATAGGTGTAAGAAAAGTCTTAGGCGCTTCCGTGCGGAGTATACTCGTCCTTTTGTCGAAGGACTTTATGCGGCTTATGGTAATCGCCACCGTATTATCTGTACCCTTAATTGTGTGGAGCCTTGATCAATGGTTCAGCCAGTATGCGTTTAGAATTGAATTGACATTGTGGTTATTTACTCTTCCCGTGGTATTGATCTTTTTAATTGCATTGTTTACAGTAATGCTTAAATCAATGAAAGTGGCTGTAACAAATCCGGCGGAAAGTTTGAGGTATGAATAAATATTTCGTTTTCCGGAAATAACCAACTGTCAATCAGTTGCTCAATGTAAGAGCATATTCAAGTACAGGATCCCTGCAGGGACGATAGACTGACTGCTCACATTGACCTTATGATCGGGTAGCACTCCTTTTTCTCTGGGAAGACTATCTGCGGTTGTCCTGAAACTTTGACGTGCCATGCGAAGCCTCAGGTCCCCCGAGGCCTGGCATTAGCAGGGAAAGCAAAAGAAATGTCGTTCGCTTTTTCATAAACGTGTACGTTTCTAATTTAGAATATTTTGGTCAGTCTTTAATTGTTCCTTCTGCAGTCTCGCATTTCGGATCAGAATTATTATCCCGGTAATTACAAAGGGTATACTCAATATCTGGCCCATGTTTAACATCAGGTCATTTTCAAACGCCACCTGGTTGATCTTAAAAAACTCATCTACAAACCTGAGGCTGAACAGGATGATCAGGAACCACCCGAAAAGGAAACCATTTTTCATCGTTGTTCTGTATTTGTACCAGAGTGTGAACAAAAGTATAAAAAGAAACAGGCAATAGATCGCTTCGTATAACTGCGCCGGATGTCTGGGGATGTTATCAATTGACGTAAAAACAAATCCCCAGGGAAGGGTGGTTGGCACACCTACCATCTCAGAATTCATTAAGTTGCCAAATCGTATGAAGGAACCTGTTAACGCTGAAACAATCACAAGCCTGTCCACGATCCACAGGTAGTTTACATTTGTTTTCCTGGCAAAAAAATACAGGCCTATAAGGATACCTATCGCGCCTCCGTGACTTGCAAGTCCGCCTTCCCAGACGGCGAAGATCCTCCAGGGTTCTTTCAAATAATGGATTGGGTCATAGAACAAAACGTGGCCTAATCTGGCCCCGGCGATGGTAGCAACAATCATGTAAATGGTGAGCAGATCGATCTCCTGGGCCGGTCGTCCCTCTTTTCTATAGATGTAATACATGACCTGCTGGCTGACTAAAAATCCCAAAGCCCAGGATAATCCGTACCACCTGACAGGGTGATCAATTCCTGGAATGATAAAGATGTCGGGGTTGATGTTCCAGATTATGTAGGTTATAGGGTGCAGGCAATTCATTTTCTTTGATCAGTTACTCTTATGCGGATTTGAGGACAGATCCATTCATGTCATTAATTAATTCCCTTTCTCCTCCTCCAAACGCTTATCGTATTCTTTTTTGATGCTATTGATCGAGGATTCATAACCTGGCCTGGCACTAAATACTTCAGGGTGGTAACCGTCCCCAGGTTTTCTTTTTTCGTGTAGTCGGAACTGACTTGCGTGCGATGCAACCCACAGATCAAATTGCAGTTTCTTCATAGTACCCAGTGTGTATGCATAGTCTTTTCCAACATTTGGATAAGATGCCATGCCAGAGAGACGCGTCTGGGGAAGAATGGTGGGAATATTAACGATGAGTACTTTCCATGATCTTTTTTCATCAGTGACATCAATCATGAAACTTGTGGAACCTTTGGTGTGTCCGGGGTGATGAAGCGCGATCAATTTAGTTTTGCCAAGAATAATAGTGTCACGGTCGTGAAGTATACGATCGACACTTACAGGAGCAAAGGTGTGGCTTCCACTGAACAGGAAATCAGACTTACCACCGTCTCTCAATACCTGCGCATCGCCTTCGTGCACCATCATTTCTGCGCCAGTGTTCTTTTTGATTTCTGCCATGCCTCCACATGATCAAAATGTGCATGCGTTGTCAGCAGGATCTTAATATCACTATATCTGAAACCCAGCGCCTCAATGTTTCTGCGGATCATGGGTACTGACTCCGCAAGTCCTGTGTTGATCAATATATTTCCTTGCGATGTAGTAATCAGGTAGCACGCCAGGCCATAGGTCCCGACATAGTACAGGTTGCCGGCAATGCGAAAAGGTTCATAAGGCCGAGTCCACTCAGGATTTTGCGCTGACGTGAAAGAAGCCGTAAAGCATAAAATTACTATGGTTGATAAACTTAAAAAGATTCTTAACATTTTGACTGGATTTTCGGGCGATGTTCAAAGATACCAACGAATTTGCGACCTCACAAAAACTATTTAGGAGCCAGAGATTATGATGTCTACTCTCAGGAGAGCCAGGAAACTTCTGAAAAACGGACAAATTGTAAAAGACCGATGAAGAGCGGCAGTAAATGCCGTAACCGTGCTGACATATTTTTTATCACGCTTTCCGAAAAACCTGCTGTTATGAAATCTAAAAAGAAATTACCGTCCGCAGATAAACACTTACTACGTTAATCGAACTTTCCTACCTTTAATCAACAACCAAAACATAAACACCAGTTCTCCAAAATAGGTAAACCAGAGGAAACCAGTATCTATCTCCGGATAGAAAAAGTATTTGAGGTTGTCGATGATATATCCGGCTCCTGTTAAGATTAAAAATATGCCCATGATCGTTGGGACATACTTAGCCTGCAAAACCAAAAATCCCAGAAGGTTCATGTATATTCCGAAGAACACAAGCATGAATCGCCATTGCAGGTTGAATGAATGTATGCGAAACAGGATCAGATCGTTTAGTTCATTTGGCTGAACGCTTGTAAAATACTCACCGGTTTTCAGCAGACTGAGAACCTGAACCAGGTTGGCAAGGGCTGCAATGGTGAAGGCAGCGTTCACTATTCTGAACCACGCACTGACCAGGGCCAGGTTTTTGTTTGCAGGTTTGAGAAATATATACAGTGCCCATCCGGAAACTATGTCACATATAACAGTCAGGAAGTGAATAAATATCGCCAGGGAGAACAACACCGTGTTGTTTGTAATGTTCTGCGTTGTTTTGGCCGCATTCCTGTAATCGACAAGCTTTGGGAAAATGTAGAACTCTACTATGGGCACGGTCAATGCCATCACCAGAACGGCTAACCCTGCAATTAAAGCAGCACGTCCGACGGTAAGGTTACTATTTTTTAGCATAAGCAGGTTATAATATTTATTTAGTCGCGGGTAGCCTGGAAAATGTTACGACTTAGGCAATCGAAAAAATTACCTCCTTGTAATTTACAATCTAAACTTAAAGAATTATAGAGTCTTCAATATCCTATCCCAATTGGCTATTATGAAATCGACCTTTGAACGGACTCTGGGTACCTGATCGCGCAACCCGTATTCGGTTAATACTTCATTCATCTCAGCAATACTTGCAGGGCAGGATAACTTCTGCGGATTGCTCTTCAACCAAAGGGTACTATTCTGTGTAGAAGATGTAACTGAACAATTTGCCAGCGCATCTAAAGCTATTAAACTTAACGGTCTTCCAGATTTCAGCCATTTTTTTGCTGATGCCTGGTCGTCTTTCACCCTTGGCTAATCTTTCGTTCTCGTCCATGTGAACACCGCAGAGATCGCATAGAAAGCTTTAAGAAATTCCTGGATGAATTTTGCTTTTGAAGTATCCTTTTTTGACGCATCCCGACAGTTTACTTATATTTGCTCGACGACTAAGGAAATGAAATTACCACACCCCATACCTTACCAGGGAAGTAAAAGAAATTTAGCCGACCAAATCATAAGATTTTTTCCGAAGGAATTTGACAGGCTTATTGAGCCATTCGCTGGCTCGGCAGCAGTTACAATTGCGTCAGCTTACTATTTTAAGGCAGAGAAATTTGTGATCAACGATATAAATTCCCCTCTAATACAGCTATGGAATGAAATGGTGAACAATCCTAAAGAAATGATTAATGCGTATCACGATATTTGGTATGGTCAACACGGCAATGAAGAGGAATATTATTACCACATACGTGAACTGTTCAATGAAACAAAACGACCGGAATATTTACTTTTTTTATTAGCTAAGTGCGTAAAGGCGGCAGTTAGATATAATGCTCTGGGGCAGTTTAATCAAAGTCCAGACAAAAGAAGGTTAGGAAGGAATCCTCAAATGATGAGGGAAGATATCATGAGGGTATCGCAGATTTTGAAAGGAAAAATCGAAATATTTTCTTTGGATTATGCAAGGATATTGGATAATGCAAATTCTTCGGATCTTATTTACATGGACCCACCATATCAAGGCACGGGAGTAAATGGCGGGTTCAATTATGCAGGAAATATCGACGCTGATAATTTTATAGTTTCACTATTTGATTTAAATAGCCGCAGTATACCATACATCCTGAGCTATGATGGGCGGACGGGAGAAAAAACATTTGGACGTCCTTTGCCCGATGAATTGAACTTGACCAGGATTGAAATCAATGCAGGACGTTCGTCGCAAGCAACATTGCTAAATAGGAAGGAGATAACTTATGAAGCGATCTATTTATCACCGTCTCTTGTATCCCAGATTGATCTGCTAAAATTGACTGGCTCAGAAATTCATCAGACTGAGTTATTTGCTACAAATGAGTGAAGCAAAAGATGGCTATTCGAAGGAGTTTTTAGATCACATCGACTCCATCTCAAACAAACGAGCGAGAATTGTTATTGATCATATAATGAAGCATGGCTTCATTACTACAGAGGACTTGGAAAAGACTTACGGTTATAGTCACCCGCCCAGAGCTGCTCGAGACGTTAGAGAGACGGGAATTCCGCTTGAAACATTTAGGTTAAATCAAAAGATCATAAGTCGATCGCTGCATATAGATTTGGAGATTTAACGAAGCTTCAATTTAGTAGAGTTGGTGGTCGAATCCTTTTTGCGAAAGATTTCAGGCGAGCTCTATATGAATTAGGTAAAGGACGCTGTTTCATTTGCCACGGAGTATTTGAGGAGCGATATTTGCAACTTGACCACGCGGATCAGGACCGCCAGCCGCTAATAAAAGCATAAAAGTCATGCCGGCTGTGTTGATGATTATTGGTTTGGTCTGCCAGGACGGCTGAGGGAAATCCGGGGGTTGGCTTCAAGTCTTTTCATAACAGGGTTCGATGGAAATGGATTTCTATTTTTTAATTTCTATATTCCGGAAATGAATTCTTTGTTTTACCGATAATTTCCTGCAATGAATACCCCTAACAAAATGAAAGCTGACTCTTCACGGAGAAAATTTATCAAACAAAGTGTGATTGCCTCCTCAGTCTTTATTGTGCCCAGGCATGTGCTCGGAGGCATTGGCTTTACCGCGCCTAGTGATCAACTTGTTCTTGCTGCGATCGGAGCGGGAGGAAAGGGCACCAGCGATATAATGAACTCTTCCGTAAACGGACGCGAAAAAGTGCTTGCGTTGTGTGACGTTGATTTTTCAGGCTCGGCGAAACGTTCCTTAGAGAACTTTCCGAAAGCAAAACGGTACAACGACTACCGCGTGATGCTCGACCAGGAAAAGGATATCGATGCCGTGACAATTTCCACACCCGATCATGTACACGCGCCGGCGGCAGTTTTTGCCATGGAGCGCGGCAAGCACGTGTATGTCCAAAAACCTATGACCCACAACATCCGGGAGGCACGCCTCCTTACCGGGATGGCGCGGCAGAAAAAGATCGTTAGCCAGATGGGGAACCAGGGTGCGTCGAATCCGCTATTGCGAACGGTGCAGGGCTGGGTCGATTCGGGAAAGTTGGGTAGAATTTCAAAAGTGCACATTTGGACTAACCGCCCGGTTTGGCCGCAGGGTTTCGCGATGCCGGCGCCGGACGAAAGTAAAAAGCCGAAGGACTTGTATTGGGATCTTTGGCTCGGTCCTGCCGAGTTCAAACCGTATACACCTAATCTTCATCCGTTCAACTGGCGTGGCTGGTGGGATTATGGGACTGGGGCTTTGGGCGACGTAGGTTGTCATCTTATCGACATTCCGTTTCGCACGCTTGGACTGAAATATCCTACCGACGCGGAATGCAGCGTGGGCTCTGTATATACGCAAATGTGGACAGCGGATTATCATCCTGAAGGGTGTCCGCCGTCGTCGTTCATTACGCTCCATTTTGCCGCTACTGGTAAAAGTCAAGCTCCCATCGAAATGACGTGGAGTGATGGGGGTATCCGACCGTCACATCCGGAGATTGTTCCCGCCGACCACGAGATTGGGGGGACCAACAGTGCCAACGGAGTTCTCATCATTGGTGAGAAGGGTCTGGTATCCACCAATATCAACGATAGCTCTCCCATGATGCCGAAGCTTTACCTCAGCGATGGCACGACGGAGTTTCCTCCGGAAAATGATCCGAAGGGTGAGCCCGAATACGGCCACCAAAGGAAATGGGTCGATGCCTGTAAGGCCGGCTTTGATAGCAAAGAGCATAGGGCATTGACGTCTTCGTTCGACTACGCAGGTCCGATGACCGAAACCGTGCTGATGGGTAACCTCGCCATACGCAGCTACATGCTGAGAAAGGAAACTGGCAATGATCAGGTGAATTATCATGGTCGCAAAAAGTTGTTGTGGGATGGCGAGAAGATGAAGATCACCAATATGGAAGAGGCCAATCAGTTTGTGGGAAGGACGTACCGGAAGGGCTGGGATGTGTAACGGGACGGTAATCCTGCCGGCATGTTAACGTTCTTTGCGTTCGAAATTCAGGACTATCAACTTTCAAGCTGCTAAAACAAAGCCGAATATGATTTTTCCGAAAATGAAATTCGCATTCTTGCTGCTATTTGCAATTGTCTCAACGCACTGTTGGGCCCAATTAGCCTATCCGTATAAAGTATATTCTGAAAATAAAAACTATTTTGTAAAATCTATTCCTTTTTCCGATCAGGTTTGGATTGAACTCGGGAAAACCGTGATCTACAATTCTAAGGATACACTTACCCCGCTGGCAACTATTGGGAAGTATTTTACACCTGATTATTTATTCCTGAGCAATGATGGAAAAGCTTTGATGTTCCTGGACAACTGGGTCGATCGTTCCGTTGAACATGACCCGGAGGTGCTCACTTATTTCTATTTGAGTAAACCATCGCGTGCATTTAAACTTTCTGATTTGCATCTCGCCGATTCAGTATCTTTTCTAACGGTTTTGTACAATTCATATAGCGGGATGGATGGTTCCTTAAAATATCCATCAATAAATCGGGACACCAATGTCTATCTGAAGGGCGATACGCTCTATCTTTTTGCTCACAATGAGATCGTTAATAAATTTCTAATGGCAAATGGCAAACTGATTGAAAGAGAGCCGTTTGGTGATTACCTGGATAGCCACAGCGAATGGAAGAATGATCGATTGGTCGAACGGCTAAATATTAACTCTACTTTGTCACAACAATTCTACTGAAAATCAATGAGATAGAAAAGCT
>JBBDXJ010000096.1:0-39778 GCA_040902445.1 Cyclobacteriaceae bacterium
TTCCGGTTGCCTGTTACCGGTTGCCGGGTGGTGCAGCTAAATTTCACTTATGTGTTCTGGATAATTCAAAGGCCCGAAGCTTCAGGCGGAGCCCGGCGTGTCGGATAAATAAGTTTTTCATAGATGTCGTGTAGTCGACACGCTTCAACCCACAAAAGATTTGGTTTCTACCATAAGGCCATCCCTACGGGATTGAACGGAGCTATTCACCAACATCCACATCACTTCAGGCCCCATAAGGAACGGACGCCGTGAGAGATCATAGGTTTTTGGTTGCTGCTTAGTTAGACCCTGTTCGCCTTCCGCGGGTTGCAATCTGTCGCGGCCGGTCAGTATTAAAAATTACCGGTCGCCCTAAATTAACTCAGGGATAACCCTCTTTGCTCGAGGAAGCCCATTTTTATATATATATTTCAGAGCTTGAAAATGGATACATGGCGTAATCCCTTCAGGTTGAAATATTAAAATCTTTCTATAATGAAATCAACTGCCCTTCTAACGGCCTTTCTATTTGTTTTACAATACTTCCTTTCTGCTCAGCCGAAAGAGAAAAGTCAGCTCATAGCGAAAAACGCAAAAGTAACGCCTGTAGCTTCTGATTATAAATTCACCGAAGGGCCAGCTATCGCCCCCGACGGAAGTGTTTTTTTTACAGACCAGCCGAATAACCGGATTATGAAGTGGTCACCGGAGGGCGGGGTGACAACCTACATGGAAAATGCCGGCCGGTCCAACGGACTTTATTTTGACAGGCAAGGCAACCTCCTCGCGTGTGCCGATGAGAAAAATGAGTTGTGGATGATTGATAAAAATAAAAAGGTCACGGTGTTGGTCAGCGACTATGAAGGCAAGAAATTAAATGGGCCAAACGACCTTTGGATAGATCCAAAAGGCGGAATATATTTTACCGACCCTTTTTACAAGCGCGATTACTGGACCCGCGCGGAGAAAGAGATCGCGAAAGAAAATGTCTATTACCTTTCTCCAGATAAGAAGACCTTAGTGATGGCTATGGATGTTTTCGTAACGCCAAATGGAATTGTAGGGTCCCCCGATGGTAAAACACTTTATGTGGCGGATATTGGCGACGGAAAAACCTTCTCTTTTCGTATTCAGCCCGATGGGTCATTATCCGAAAGCAAAATTTTCACCGCGATGGGATCGGATGGCATGACCATCGATAATAAAGGAAATGTATACCTTACTGGCAAAGGCGTGAGTGTGTTTGATCCATCGGGAAAACAGATTGAGCACATTCCGGTTGAAGAGCCATGGACTGCCAATGTTTGTTTTGGAGGAAAAGATCAGAAAACACTTTTCATCACTGCATCGAAATCGGTGTATACTTTAAGAATGAAGGTGCGGGGAGTTGGAAATCGGTAGAGGGAATTGTGTTAACGAAAAAAGTCTGACCGCAAACGCAGTCAGACTTAATGGTTATTCTACGATAGGTACTTTCCTGTTGTAGCCGTTTGATAATTCATTGAAGGGGAGTTTAACTACCAGTTCATTTTCTTCGTAGGTAGCATTGATCCCCGGAATCTCAATAAAATACGGAAGAGTTTGTTTTACAACTTCCTTCGGCAGATACACTTTCTTTCCAGACAACTCCATCGGGATCACATAAAAAACCGACAATTGGTTATCATTGATCTCTACCTGGAGCATTTCTTTGCTTACGCCCGGGACACGAACCCTGAGTTCACGACTACCCGGTTGTTCGCGAAAAGAAAGGTAAGGTTCGCTCACACCGCCATTCAGGGTGTTGAGCATGTCTACCGTCGGTAGTAAATATTTGAATTTGTTATTCATTACTTGCCTCCTTTGAACGGACTGTTAATCAATAGCCGTACCATTTTTCAGCGGTTGACAAAAAGGCTGGTGCACCGTCATAATTGCTAAGTTTCACGGGAACTAATTCGTTTTCAAGAAATTTTGGCCGCTTGTTTTATCAATTGCCATGGCCTTTAGGCCGTGGTGAAAAAGTATTACCTTTGACATCTGTCAATAAATTCAAGGTGATGAAAAAATTATTTTTGCTGGTTGCGCTAGCTGCCGGTTATTTTGCGCATGCTCAGTCTCCTCAGACTGCTGAGAACCGCGTGGGTTATGCCAATATGGAGTATATTATTACTCAGCTTCCCGATGTCAAGGAGATAGAGACCGAAATGAAATCGACGGAGACGCAATTGCGAACTCAGATCCAGGCCAGGTCACAGGAGGTCCAAAAGCAGTATACGGACTTCAACGAGAATATGAAGACCATGGTGGACACCGTACGTATTAACAAACAGCGCGATCTCGAGAAGGCGATGGCAGACCTTGAACAGATGCAGCAGGATGCACAGGTGACCCTGCAGAACAAACAGAAATTATACATGGCTCCGGTATATTTGAAAGTCACCCGCGCCATCTCTGAGGTTGCAAAAGAAAATGGTTACGCCATTATTCTTACCGACAAGGTCAGCAATTACAGACTGCTTCTATATCAGTCCACCCAGTTGGATGTGTCAAACCTCGTGCTAGAAAAATTCGGCGTTACCCCGCCGGCTAAGTAGGACTATGATTTGTGTGATTAAATGATTCTCATGATTAAATTCCAGAGGTGGTCTACACAAACTGTGTAGCTCGAAAAAAGCTTTCTGCGTCTTCACCTCACCCTAAATCAATCTCCTGAAGGAGAGGGACTTTTTCCGGCGCTAAAGCGATGGATGCTTTTCGAATATAGGTTGGTGTAAACAAAAACGTGCGACTTCAATAAAGTATTAGTAAGGGTGTTGACTTTATTCAATAAATAAGGCATTGGCGGCCTTGTGGAGGAATCATCCGGCATCGCAGGGACGGCATCATTATGCGTCTTTGTGAGTATCGGACGGGGACAGCGAATGAATCTGAAACTCGATTTTTCCTCTCCTTTAGGAGAGGCTGAAAAAGAGTAGGAATTAAAATGCGCATGTAGAAGGGTGAGGTGATTCGGAGCCGAAGCTTTTTTTAACGAGCCCATTTAGGGTGAGGTGAAGAAGAGAACGCTGACATGCGCGCGCGTTCAAGACCGATGTGTCATTGGCAATAGTGACCGTGCCGTTCAATACACTTCGAGGTGCCACCACAACTTATTCTACAATTAGTTATTCTGAGTACCAAACTGTTTAACCCACCTGACCACCGGTCCGCTAACCAATAGCCCTATGATCAAACCGATTACATCCGCCAGCATATCGAAGATATCAAAGCTGCGGCCTTCCACGAGTATCTGTAATACCTCGGTCAGGACACTGAATAGAACTCCAGCGGAGAAGATCACAAAGAATTTAAATGGCTTTGCATGAAAATCATAACGCACGGCCAGCGCCCACATGGCGAACATGGCCATGTGTATTAATTTGTCATAGCCGCCAATGTTAACGTCAGGGAGATTACTTCCGGGAATCAAAACTGCGATAATGATTAAAATGGAAACAAAAACAGTGGCGTACTTCATTCGTGATTGCAAAAATAACAGTAAAACTAATACAAGGAACTATTGATGCCCGGAAGTTGTAATACCCCACATTTGGGAAATGATTTGATAAGACTATTAACTGGAGTTACGTGTGTTAACGTCGATAGTCGATGGACTATCGACCATGGACCATGGACTTAAGTGGTGTGCCTTGGCGAAGAAATTGGGTATTGGATAGGTATGCAATACTAAGAGAGTTTACCTTTCCAAGGTGGTTAATGATTTGGACTGCCTGATTTTAATTATTTAACATGGCCATTCCCTACCAGGATAAAGGGAGCCCAGAAAAAAGGATTGTCGATCGTTTTGATGTTAATGGACGATGTCAGCTTACTGACATCCACAGACCGGAAGTTTCTGTTTGCAGGGGTATCCATCTTCTTGTGGATGAGGTCGCGTTGCGCCAGGCACAGGGCCTGTGCTGCTGTGCTGCCTGAATTCATATATTGATGAAAGCGTGTCATCAGCAACGCCGTTGAACTGTCTTCAACTTTCCAGAGACTTACCAGAACGGCTGCGGAACCCGCATAGATAAAAGCGCGGCTTAATCCCACTAATTCATCTCCTTCACTTAATTCGCCCAGTGCGGTTTCGCATGCACTTAAAGTCACGAAGCGGCTCTTTATATCGAGCGCGAATATTTCACGCACCGTTAATTTGCCGTCATCCTGTTCCGTTGGAGACATTAAAAGGTATGAATATACCGGCTCCTGCTCGTTGAAAATACCATGCGTAGCGATATGGACATAGTCGAACTTTTGAATGTTATTTTTTATGTACGTTTCCTCGCAGGAGGCGCCGTATTTGCTTTCAAACTCTGTATACAACTGCGATAACAAATTCACTTCGGCTTTTGTACCTGGGAGACTCGTGTGCTTACCAATGGTCAGATCCGCCAGTGCCATCCCAAGGAAAGCTGCACCTGGTTTTGTCTGGCGCTGCTGGCAATAATAGAAAATAGAAGAAGCTGGAGCGTATGTGATAAAGAACTCTTCCACCAGAAACGAATTTTTATCTGAGAGCAAGGCCTGATATGGCAAAAAGTGGAGGCTGCGGTGGGGAATGATGACGAGGTTCTTGTATCCGCTGATCTTTTCTTTTATAGGGGAGATCAAAAGTTCATGCAATTGTTTCAGACTTTTTTGAGTCATATTGATATCCTGAAAAGAAATTCCGTTGCGACATCCTTTTAACAGTCGCTGTAGATCCTTCTTGTTGACAGGAACCGTTTTCGAAGAGATCTCGTCTTTAGTCAATACCCAGATGATCAGCGATTCGTCGCTCATCCAGTATTCCACAATAGCTGTTGAAGCATCAAGACTTTGCTGGATATCTCCTATCGCCGGCGGCTCTACATTGATGACCGTGGAATAAGCAGGATTATTCAATTTTATCGAGGAGATCACGTGATCAAATTCGCGATACGTACGCTCCAGTTCTTCCGCAATGAGTCTTTCGGTCTGCACGTCATCAGACACGTTTTGTTGTTTGGCCAGTTGCTGGATCTTTAAACGCAGCAGTTGCTCTTTTTCAAGTAACGCGGTATCTGCAATGTCTTTCGGTTCGATCTTTTTATTGCCCAACATATCGAGGAACGTCCGCGACCGTGACTGTTCATTGTAGCCAAAAGCTTCGCGAACAGATTGTTCGGCGGTGAGACCATTTATTTTATTGTTCAGCAGTAAAAGGATCAGCCGGTCATATACCTCCACCTTTGCGTTGGCAAACAAGGTCTTAAATTCTTCAATGGAGATATTGCCCCGCATATTGTCAATGATGACAATGGCTTTTTTGTAGGACTGATAGGCGGAATCAAATAGGCCGATACTTTCTTCAATCGCTCCCTTTCGCAGTTTGATCTGCCACGCAAGATCGGGTTGGACAGTCAATGCCTCTGCTTTTGCGAGGTGCTTCGTTGCGAGGGAATAATTTTTTTTCCTGGAATAAATTTTTGCCATCTCCAGATCTGCTTTCGCCATGCCTTCATTGCTTCCGGCTTTTTTGAATGCTTCATACGCGGTGGAGAACATGATCAGCGCGCTGTCAAGGTGGGTATTCTGGGCGCGTAGCTCACCTAATCTCAAACTCACAAGGGCCGTGCCCATGGTTGCTCCTGATTTGGAATAATAGTGGTAAGCTTTTTGGGCGTCAGCGAATCGCATATTGGCGGAGGGAATAAATCCGAGGGTATCGGCATCCATGTTCAGTTTGATGGAGATCGCTTTTTGATAAAAGTATTCCGCCTTAACCGGGTCCCCCAGCTTTTGGTAGGCATCTCCCATGCGCATATACATCATTACCATCTGCGGTTTGATCTGTGATTTTTCCGCCTGCCCGATCGCCAGCATTTTATGGCGGATACCTTTTTCAGATTCTCCCTGCAAAAAATAGACTTCGCCTAATGCCTGGTGCTGTCGCGCTGTATTTAATGCTTGTTGGCGCGATATCTCCTCTGAAGCCGTCAGGTTTTTGATGGCTTCCTCCAGATTACCTCTGTCGCGGTGAACGATACCCAACAACAGATTGCACTCGATCAGACCCGCGGTCTCATCGGGAATGTTGGCGTAAATAGCGAGTGCTTTCCTTCCAAAATCATCAGCATCCTTAAAATTTCCGAGTGTGAGATGGACCTGCGCAAGTGAGAGGTAGGTGTCGGCCAGTGAAGTTTTTTTTATGTCCTTCGCACTTTTATCCATCCCTTCGTTGCGACTAAGCGATTTATTTAAGTACCGCATCGCCTCCGGATAATCTCCCATGTATGCTTTTACTACTCCGAGCTCGCGATAATCGTCAATTACTTCCAGCGTATTGGCGGAAATTGTTGAATCAATGGCCAGTGCTTTTTTTAAATACGAAAATGATTCGCGGTATTTTCCCTGCGTTGAATATGCATGTGCAAGCTTTCTGCTGACATCAGCTTCTTGCGAAGGGTTGCGGTACAATCCCAATTGAGGGCTGACCTTCAAATATTCCTCATAATGACGTATGGCTTCCTCATAGCGATTCTCGTTATTCATCCGATCTCCCTGTTGGATGGACTGGGTGGCAATGATGGCGGGGGTGGTACACGCCACCGCAATGGAAAGCATTAAAGAAATTAAAACTCGTCCCGACATTAGAAAGTATATTGTATGATCAGAATGTATCCGGGGTCAGCGGCGACATTATTGCCTTTTATGGGGATCATTACTCCCTGGTCAAATCTCAACCGCTTTAACTGAAAACTGATACCGGGAAGATACTGAAGCAACCAACCTTTTTCACCGAGTTCCTCGCCGTTTAATTTGTCTTTCTGGATTTGCATTACGTCCAGGATATTTTTGAAGGCGATCCAGTCATTAACATGAAAATTAAAAGATCCCGAAATATCAAGTAGACTGCCATTGCGGTATTTAACTTCCGGCTGATCTATGGCTACCACTTTGGAAGATTCGGTTCTGTACTTGTATGCAGCGCTGATGCTGTAGACAAATGGATATTTGATCTGGCGTAACCGCACCACGGTATTGATGGCAATTTCTCCCTGTCCCGTGGGTCGGTGGAAAGTATTGGGATCGTCATCATCATCGTCGACGACATTTTTTTCTCCCGTGGGGAAACTGGCCGTTACAAATGCTGCCAGTGCCGGCCTGGTTACAGTTTCCTGTATAAGTTGGTACCCAAGGGTAAGGTCGACGTCGCCTATGCCGTTGGCTTGGGTTTTCCACTTTCTGGGATAAACGTACTGTTCGTTAAAGTCCATGGGCAGTTCGTAAACCATTGACTGATAAATATTATCCCTCACATATGGAACGGCCACTTCTACCATGAGGCGATCTGAGATTCCATATTGTCCGTAAAGAGAAAATGAAAAAGTACTTCCCCAGATATTGCCGGGTAGAGATTGCTTTTTAGAGTCTAGGAAGATCTTATCGATGACGTTGTACCAGGTGGAAAGACCTGCCCGGAAAAAACCTTTATAAAGTGTAACAGGTTCTGTAACGATGGTTTGCTGTTTTCGTTCCGTGGGTGAAACCTGTTCCTGTACCTGAGCCAGACCTAATGACTGCAGACAGACTAAGCAAAGAAGGATAATATACTTTTGCATGACCAGTATTTAAAATGGAAAGAAGTTATAGATCACGGATGTTTGGAATCCAAAAGGCGCCTCGTAACTTTTTCCGGCTACGGAAAAGTTGATTCGTTCCCGCAACCACAGTTTTGGTGTTACAATAATTTCAAACCCCGGAGAAACCATCGTGACCGATTGCTCTGGCAATGCAATCTTAAGATCCTCAAGTGAGGACGTCCATCCGTTGGAGGACATGTATCCTGACACATTGAGGAAAATATCGAACCAGGGCAAGGGTTGGTATTCGATTTCCGCGAAGTAAGAATATGAATCCGGCAGACGGTAAGTAAATGGATCTTGTCTGTACTCAAATTCATCATTGAAGTTCAATTGGTGTTGCCACTCAAAACTCTTCCCGTCTTTTAAGCCATGCTGGTAATCTACCCGGGTTGAGAAGGCCCATTTTGAAGTGCGATATTTAACCATTCCACCTACCTGGGCAACGGTAATTCCTTTGCCTAAAGGATAGTAATAGCGGTAAGTGAAGTTGTTCATCGCAGATCCGCCTTCATTGGAGAATTCAAAGGAGTGCTCGGGTTGCTTCGGTTCAAAGGAAGCCAGGGGTAAATTCACGCCCAACGTCACAGCCAGATCAATTTTTCGCGTTTTAAAAGGTGCGCGGACATCTACACCGAGAAAAAGATCTTCAAGACCTGAGTATTCGGTCAACACATCCTGCATCACTACCGGCTCAGGTTCGTTCGGAAAAATATACCGGGTTTGCGCCCGAAGAACATTACTGGATTGTGCAATTGCCGCATTAAATTGAATAAAATCATTAATACCGTATTTGATATCCAGGTTAAAACGATGGCGCACGCTGGACAGTCCTTCATCCCTTAACTTGATCGCATCGCCCTCTGTGTTGAACCTTTTGGAAATAATGGAGAGTCCGTACCCGCCCGTAATACGAAGTTGTCGTGCGTGCAGAGTGATCGGGCGGTCGATCGATCGTTCATTTGCCAAAATGGAATCTCCTGAAAAAGTCTGAGCCAGTAAGACAGCCATCGGGCAAAGAATAAAAAACGAGAGTAGATATACTTTCATAGTTCTGCTTAAAGTGGATTTGTAATGTATTGGGCCAGGCCGCCCTCGGAAGTCCCGATCCACAAGTTGCCCCGGCTATCTTTGCGGAGGGTCAAGATGGTGTTGTCGGGAGGTCCCTGATAAATTTGTTTCATAATGGCTCCGTCAAAGTGGAAAAGGCCATTCGCTACAGTTCCTACCCATAGGTTGCCTTCGTTGTCTTCCTGTATCCCGAAAATAAAATTCTGAGTTGCGCCATTGTTAAAACTCACTTGTGAGATCAGGTTTCCGGAGATCTTCGTAATTGTTTTTCCCTGAACGGTGCCGATCCAGATATTTCCCCAGGAGTCTTCTGCAATGGTTGTGGCGATGTTTCCGGCAAGTTCATCTTCATCATACCTTGTGATCTTATTGGCTTTGATCTTGCGCGCACCGGCAAATGTTCCAATCCAGACTGATTCATCCGAAGCCTGGAAAAGGGAGTTTACGCTGTTGCATTCCTGACAATTGTTGGTGTAATCGAACACCAGAAACCTTTCTTCGGTATAACTGTAGCGGTATGTGCCATATCCACCTGTGCCGATAAGTACACCTTCATCGTCCTCCAATTCCAATAGAGAATAGATTCCCGCGCCATAAAAAAATTCGAAGTAGAGCCACTGGCCTTCCAGCAGAATATTTAAACCCCTTGCCGTGCCAACCCATATATTCCCGTCCCTGTCTTCACTGATGGCATATACATTGTTATCCAGCAAGTCGTGGCTGGTATTGTAGTTGGTGAAGGTTTTTCCGTTGAAGAAACTCACACCGTTGTCCGTACCAATCCAGAAATTTCCCTTGCTATCTTCAAAGATCGCCGTTATATAATCCGAAGGCAGCCCATCATCTTCCGTGAAGTATTTCCATGTATTGATATCGGATTCTTTTACGAGGCCATCAACCTCTTCGTTGCAGGAAGAAAAAGCAAAAAGCATGAATATTAATCCTGTTGAAATCGTGCGGGAAAGGTTTTGAAACACACGAAGGCTGATAGGGTTTCGACCGTTGAAATTCATAGCAGGGTTTATGTCAAAATTCTGAAAGTGAAATATCGAAAGTTTATGCGCGGACGTTGAAAAGGTAACGCCATCCACATAATAATTTATCCTGACTGCCGCATGCTGCGACCTGAATTAACCTATCTTCTTTCCCGCTTGAAGAGTAAACGGAATAGAAAGCAACGCCACGGCTCCTAACATCATTTTTTATGGCCTTGTGCCGGATTAAAATCGCTTTAATGGAGCCGAAAGAAATTATTAGTAAGCCAGAATCCGGGATCAGGGAAGGAAAGCAACATAATAAATACAAGATCCAGGTAATCCTACTCCATTATATTAAATATAACAATTTTTCAGAATGTTATCAATCCTGAAATAAGGGGTAGGGAAGGGCATGGATGAGGCAGGTGGTTCAGATCATTTTTATATTGAAAATTAAATTCTAAACCCTTGCAAATACTTCGGGTTATTTTCAACCTGAATACAATTATTCCCATGATCTTTTTAACTTGAATCGCGTGGCTGGTGAGGCGGATGATCTGAAACAAAACTATATCCTTGAAAGAAAACAATTATCTGATCACGGAAAAAAAGGTGAAAGAGCCGCCTGGCTCAGTGATTCAGAAACTCAAATTTCTTGGTCCGGGGTTTATCCTTTCAGCTTCGATTGTTGGATCTGGCGAATTGATCGCCACCACAACACTGGGCGCCAAAGCCGGGTACATTGCCTTTTGGGTCATTATTGTCAGCTGCCTGGTGAAGGTGGCGGTTCAGCTTGAGTTCGCCAAGCATACGATCCTCACAGGTGAAACCGCCATGCAGATCTTCAATAAACTGCCAGGGCCGCGTTTCGGAAAAGCGCGATGGGCGATCTGGGTCTTGTTTGTGCTGCTACTGCTGAAAGTTATCCAACTGGGTGGAATGCTAGGCAGTACCGCGATTGTATTAAATATGTTGTTCGGACTTCCTGTTTTTTATTGGGTGGTGATTTGCGCATTTGTGGTGGCGCTGCTTATCTACCGTGGTTATTACAATGTGGTTGA
The DNA here is from genome assembly GCA_040902445.1 of Cyclobacteriaceae bacterium. GTDB lineage: Bacteria > Bacteroidota > Bacteroidia > Cytophagales > Cyclobacteriaceae > Chryseosolibacter. Next base: position 10,720 of record JBBDXJ010000096.1, read on the forward strand.
AAAGACCTCGTTGGTGATGATTGCCATGTTTACGGTCCTCACGCTCGTTTCTGTTTTTTCGCTCAGCTTTACACCGTACAGCATTTCATGGAGCGAAATTGGCAGCGGGTTAACGCTTGAACTTCCCAAAGAAGTTATCGTCGTTGCTATCGGGGCATTTGGTATTACCGGCGTTGCCAGCGATGAAATAATCGCTTACAACTATTGGTGTATTGAAAAAGGTTATGCTGCCTTCACCGGACCCCAATCAGAAAGTCCGGAGTGGCGAAAACGCGCACAGGGATGGATCAGGGTTATGTATATGGATGCGCTTGTAGCCATGTTCATTTATACCGTCGTCACTGCCGCATTTTATTTGCTGGGTGCTGCCATCCTTCACAACCGGGGAGCAATTCCAGAGGGAAATCAATTGATAGAAACCGTTGCCCTTATCTATACGGAATCCCTGGGGGCGGGCGTACGAAACATGTATCTGGTGGGAGCATTTTTCGTTTTGTTTTCCAGTTTATTTGCTTCGAATGCAGCCTGGACAAGAATTTACTCCGATATATTCGGCCAGCTTGAATGGATCGATTTTTCAGATGTAAGGCAGCGCAATATCGTCATTGCGGTCCTGGCTTGGCTAGTTCCAACAACCTGGGCATTAACCTATATGTATATCGAATTGCCGGTTGTCATGATCCTTTTTGGCGGCGCCGTCGGTTCCGTCATGCTATTTCTCATTGTTTTCGCAGCGCTGCACATTAAATACCGGAGAACACAACCCATAAAAACCGGTGGTCCATTGTATGATGTCGCCTTCTGGATCAGTATCGTTTCAATTCTCGCAGTCGGGATTTACGGTGTGTGGGGTTTGTTATGAACCCTTGAAAATATTCAGCTGGTGAATTTTCCTGCCGTTCCAACAAAATGATCCAGGTCAATCTCATACAGGACTCCTTAACGTAGAATAAGATTTTTATCCGGACAAGAATGATATTTTTTATTTTTATAACCGATGAGCTCAATTCATTCGGCTAAATTTCGGCGATGAAAAATTACAACCTGCCCGACGGATATTCTCTTCTCCAATCTTTTGCCAGAACCTACAAACAGGTTAAAGATCCTATCAAGGCAATGGAGGAGAGTATGGCCAAATTTAACGGCACCTACGCCGTGAACCTGGGAACAAATAGATTAATTGCAACGCAGGACCCGGGGTTTATCGACTATGTTTTAAAAACCAATCACAAAAACTATTACAAATCCGCTATTCTGACGGAACAGTTGGGAAGGTTTCTCGGCAAAGGATTGCTTACTTCCAATGGTGAGTACTGGTTGAAACAAAGAAGGTTGATCCAACCCGGATTTCATCCCGATAAGATACATGCCCTTTACAGGATCATCAGTAGGACGGTCGACCATTTTCTGCGCTCATTTCCAACGGGTGAAAAAGTAGATGTCTATCCGCTGATGAATACGCTTGCGTTCGAAATCGTCATCAATACGTTGTTTAACGTTAAGGTTCCCCCGGAAACAAGAACGGAATTGAGCCGATTTATAACTGACACCCAGGATTTCGTCATAAAAGATATTCGCCAGCCCCATAAAAGCTGGTGGTTTAAGGTATCGGGTGAAGTGGGTAAAAATTTAAAGAGGGCCGAGGGTGCCAGGACGATCATTCGTTCTATAATCCGAACACGGAAAAACAACGCCCCGCCTTCGCTAAAGCTTCTTCGGGCAAGCCGGAAATTCGACGACCTTCTGGATATGTTGCTGGATGCGCGGTATGAAGACACGGGTTTGCCCATGGATGAAAATCAGGTAATCGACGAGATCCTGATACTGTTGATTGCGGGACATGAAACAACCGCAAATGCACTGTCATGGACATTGTACCTGCTCGCAAATCACCCGCAAGAGCTGCAAAGACTTCGGGAAACGACCCACAGCCTGACCGTGGAGGAGGCTGTCGTCCATGAGCATTTGAATGCCGTGATCAAGGAGTCGATGCGATTATATCCACCCGCCTGGATCAGCGACCGCGTAGCGCTTCACGATGATGCTTATCTCCAGTATACCTATCCCCGTGATACCATTCTGATCTTGTTCTATTATGGGCTGCACCGGGATGAAAAGCACTGGCAAGATCCGCAGGCCTTTAAACCTGAAAGATTCCTGAAAGGACTCAAAGATAAACCGAAGGCCTATTACCCCTTCGGCGCTGGGCCTCGTCTTTGTATAGGAAACAATTTTGCGATGGCTGAAATGACACTTTTTTTACAGGCCATGATCCACCGCTTTGAAATTTTACCCACCACCGAAGTTCCACAGCTTAAACCCCTCGTTACCCTTAGACCTGATCACGTCGTTCTGGGTATAAAGAACATCGGTCAATCATAGTTGGGCTTCATTCCCTCGGTTTGCTAAAAACACAACGTACTCGGCAAAACTCGAATAATGGGCAAGAAAGCACTGGGAAAAAATGTGAGGCAATGCAAGGTTATGGTGGTCTGGTTCAATTGGCTAAAACCATATATAAAAAAGGTATCGCCAACGTTTTGGGGGTAACTCTTAATGAAGAAAAAAAGACCGATGAGCTTCTCACCAAAATAGCCGAGAAAAGTGTAAACATTGAAGCTGCCGAAGAGGAAAAAGAAAAATCCTCATTAAAAGAAAGTTTTATGACCCTCTTCTCGTGAACGAATCACAACGGATCAACGGCGTAATCGGAAGCTTTTTTTATTAAAAGCTTTCTGTTGAAGCGGCTATTGCTCAATCTTGTCGGTACAGGGAAAATTGTCCGAAGGTTGTTTTTCGAATCCAGAATTATCTGCCCGCGCGGGTTCAGTTAATTGCAAATAAGGAATTATAGAACTTAGCAAATTTAACAAGGTCTTCCCAGTCTTTTGAAGATAACTTTTCAGCCTTAACAAACTGGCTGAGTTCTTCCTTTTTATTCGGCGAATTTTCAATGATGGCTTTGAAGCCAGTGAATTTAACCACAGGTTCCTTGTCGAATTTGAAATAGTACTGATCTGGTTGCCGGCTGTACTTGGCGGGAACGTCGGAGATCTCTATTTTTTTTCTGTAGTTAACTATTTTCTTTGCGAGCAGCGTCAATGTGCCCGCTTCCAGCACTTCAAAATAAGTCGATTTTTTTAATGGTCTAAAGGTATCCGGCACAAAGGTCTGCTCGCCAATTTCGATTTTGGTGACCCGGGGATCTGGTTTCAGAAGATAGATCACACCCTGAGCCTGAACCTCGATTATGTCGGAATAAATATTATACCGCATGGATACAGGCGTGGATTTTATTTTTCCAAAATGCACATACCCCGAAACAAAGGTTTCCTGAAGATAAGGGGATCCTTCATACTTTTCTTCCGGAATGCCGTGCAAAGCGTCATCAGCGGCCTTTATGAGCATGTGGTCGATAATATCCATGCCTGCCTGAGCTCCCTGCGGGTTTCCCTGAGCCATTGTTTCTGAAAAAATGCCGATAAGGACGAGACCGGAGAAAAGAATTCTTATGGAGGACATGAGCTTTATATTTGATAATAACCCTTATCAAATATAAACATTAAGGGCTAAAGGTCAGGATTGAGTGTCGCTGCATCCAGAAAAAAGATAGTTCTATTCCGATTTTTTGCGGAAATGCATCAGGAGAGAATGCCAGCCATAACCCATTACAAACAGGACCAGGAGAAAAAAATAAGGGCTTTGCATAGATATTATGAAGCTTTCATTTATGGCCATAAGATGGTTAGCCATAAGATGGTTAATTGAATAGTTTTAGAATTGTCCCAGTTTAGACACCAATATATCATACAACGTTGGAAACAAAACGCGTATTAAATTGGCTTTTTTCATTAATTTCTGACAGGTTAGCGGATGCTGCCGCAGGATGCATTAGGCCTGGACAAACCGCATAATTTTCAGTCCGAAAAGCCCCTGGTATTCAGCAGCGCAAAGGATAATTTTTGTACTTCTGCGTTACGAAACACTTCATTTAAACGAACAATGCCTGAAATTGTTGACGATAAAAGGATCTTCTCCTTACTGGAAGTTACCGCCAGCATTCAGAAAACGATTTCTCTCCGGTACAAAAGTTCCTTTTGGGTAAAGGCCGAAATGAACAAACTCAATTATTATCCTCATTCAGGACATTGCTATCCGGACCTTGTCGACAAGCTGGATGGAAAAGTTATCGCACAGATCAAATCCACCCTTTGGAAAGATGATTTTAACCGGATCAATGAAAAATTCCTGGATGTGGTAAAGTCACCATTGAAGGAAGGTATTAAAATACTATTCTGCGCGAGAATAACTTTTGATCCTGTTCACGGCCTCGCATTGAGAATAGTGGATATCGATCCGGTATTTTCGCTTGGGGAACTTGAGCGGGAAAAACAGGAAAGTATCCTGATGCTAAGAAAAGAAGGCATTTTCAACCGCAACAGATCGCTTGCTTTCCCATTAATTCCCAAGCGGATGGCGGTTATCTCTGTTCAGACGAGTAAAGGTTACGCGGATTTCCTTAAAATCATTGACGGCAACCCGTGGGGTTACAAATTTTTTCACCTCCTTTTTTCATCTTTATTGCAGGGCGACCGGGCTGCGGAATCGATCCTCTATCAGCTAAACAGAATTAGAAAAGTGGTTCAGCATTTTGATGTCGTCGCCATTATCCGCGGCGGAGGCGGCGATGTAGGACTATCGTGTTTCAATGATTTTGAGCTTTCAAAACAAATAGCTCTTTTCCCTATTCCTGTCATCACGGGCATAGGTCATGCCACAAATGAAACCGTTGTGGAAATGGTGGCCTACAGAAATGCAATTACACCCACCGAGTTGGCTGACTACCTGCTTCAGAAGTTCCATAATTTTTCGGTGCCCGTCCAGAAGGCGGAGGAGATTCTTGTTGGTAAAGCGCATCGAATTATTTCAGAGGAACGGCTTCGACTTCAGAATACCGTGAAATATTTTCGTTCGGTTACCGATAATATCCTCATCAGAAGCCATCACGACATACAACATCATGCGCGGGATCTATTTAAACAATCAAACCTGAGCCTGCTGCTGCAAAAACAAGCCAATGAATCACTCGTGTTTAAGCTCCGGAGTGTTTCCGTTTCACTTTGCAACAACAGGAAGCAAGCTGTAGGTCAGTGCGCATTCATGATCCGAAAAGATATTACCACACTCCTTAAACAAAAGCATATCGAGATGAAAAATATTGTTAAGAGTGTTTCAAATATGCATCCTGAAAATGTTCTGAAACGCGGCTATACGATTACTCGTGTGAATGGAAAGGCCGTTACCAGCAGGGATCAGGTCAAACCTTCTGACATGCTGCAAACAATTCTCGCAGACGGATCTGTTTTCAGTGAAGTTAAGACCATAAAAAAATCCGTTGACCTATGAATGACCAACCAAACTACGCCCAGGCTTTTGAAGAGCTTCAGCAAATTGTTTCAGAAATAGAAGAAGGACAAATTTCCGTTGACGAACTGTCAGAAAAAGTGAAACGCGCCGCCTTGCTGATAAATATCTGTAAAGCGAAACTTTCCTCTACAGAGGAAGATGTGAATAAGATTCTAAAGGATTTGGACAACGAGGACAAGGAAGATTAAAGGCGATTGTCCCTTGGCTATAAGGCTCCCCTACGTTTTTTTCTCGTGTGAACTTTTCAAAAATCAATACAAGTTGGTTAAAAAAATAGGGATCTGCCAATGGCCAAAAGCTAATGGCTAACAGCCACAAAAGTGATTAAAAAAAAATACCTTTATTATATCCAATATTCTTACGACATTTCATCTACGCCAACATGACCGCGCTACGGGATCAGGGCAGCTTCAGTAGGGCCTTCGTAAGCTTTTCCGGGAATATGGTGAAGATTTTATCAGCATAAAAAAAATAAACCACTATGAAACGCAGGGACATCATCAAAAATTTAGCTGTCATACCTTTTGCTGGAGGATTCTTCCCCCACGATGCGATGGCCGGCAATTCGTCTGCCGCAGCCGGCGAGATCTCCGGACCGCTGGCAATTGGCCCAAAGATCTACGAATCGATTGGTGTTGACCCCGTCATCAACTGTCGTGGTACGTTCACCATTATTGGCGGTTCGCTTGAACGGCCGGAAGTACTTGCCGCATCCAAAGCTGCTTCCGCACATTTTGTTCAATATGATGAAATGGCATTTGGCGTTGGACGGCGTCTCGCAGAAATTACTGGTGCTGAATGGGGGATGGTTTCAGCAGGATGCGCAGCCGGATTGAAACACGTGACCGCAGCCTGCGTAACAGGTGGTAACCCGGAAAAGCTTATCCGTATCCCCGATTTAACCGGAATGGATAAAACGGAGGTCATCATTCCGCGTTCATCCCGCAATGCTTATGATCACGCCATTCGCAACATTGGTGTGAAGATCGTTATGGTAGAAAGTCCTGAAGAACTCGAACGTGCCATCAATTCGCAAACCGCCATGATCTACCTGATGGCTGACGGCGACTCAGCCAAAGGCAAACCGCTTTCGCTGGAAGCAATTGCCCGGATAGCGAAACCCAAAAATATTCCCATCCTGGTGGATGCTGCTGCAGAAGTTCTCACCATCCCGAACGTACACCTTGAACAAGGCGCAACGGTGGTGGCATACAGCGGAGGAAAAGCGATCTGCGGACCACAGTGCGCTGGATTGTTACTGGGCAAAAAAGATATACTGATGTCTGCCTGGCAGGCCAGCGCCCCCCATCACGGACCTGGCCGGGATAACAAAGTGGGCAAGGAAGAAATGCTGGGAATGCTTGCCGCCGTGGAAGCCTGGACCACCCGCGACCATCAGGCGGAATGGAAAACATGGCTTTCATATCTTGATGTCATTGCCAAAAGAGTTTCCAGGATTGATGGGATCGAAACTTCCGTGAATGAACCGACTCAACTGTCAAACAAGTCACCTGTATTGAACATCACCTGGGACCCGGATAGACTTCATATTACTGCGGAAGAAGTGGCCGAGGAGTTCGCGAGGAATAAACCCCGGATAGCCATCGGTGCGCGCAGCAGTGAAGGAGGTACTTCCCTCAGCGTCACCTCAGGGCAGATGCAACCTGGGAATGAAAAAATTGTTGCCGACAGAATATTTGACATTCTTTCAAAAAAACGCCAGCCCCTTTCAAATGAAATGACGGCCCCTTCGGTCACCATCAGCGGTCACTGGGATGTTTCCGTAGAATTTTTCAGCAGCACGAGCCAGCACACCTTATTTATAGAGCAGGACGGCAATTGGATACAGGGAACACATCACTCTGATTTTAATGTACAGGAAGTAGCGGGAATGGTGGAAGGCGATCAGCTGAAATTGCGCAGCAATCTTCGGGTTCCGGGAAATGGAGTCACATACCTATTCTCCGGAACGGTTTCCGGGGATGCCATAACCGGATCGATCTACCTGGGAGAATATCTCAACGCAAAATTCACTGCCAAACGTGCGACATATCGCGGGGAACGGAGGAAAATCGTAATTCCTGGTGGCCCTCCCCTGGCGACATAGCCTAAAAAAAATGTCGGATAAAATTGCTATAACCCTGAGTTGGCGATGAAAATGATTGTCATTGGCAAGGTTTACAATTTTTGTCATAAAACTTTCAATATAGAATAGTGTGCTTGATCAACTTGCTAAAGAAAAAGATAAGACCATAAAATGAGAAACAATAAAACATTGCTTCAACGTGTGCATCAATTTGCGGGGATAAGCTTCCTGTTCTTTATTTCCGTTTGGTTCCCGCAGGCCGTTGCCCAACAAAATCAGGACATCGATATATTACTTAAGGGTGGACATGTTATCGATCCCAAAAATAATATTGATGGGGTAATGGATGTGGCTATCGCTGAAGGAAAGATTTTACAGGTGGCTCAAAATATTCCTGCTACGCGCGCAAAAAGGGTTATCGATGTAAAAGGACTGTTTGTTACTCCCGGACTAATCGACATGCATGTCCATGTGTTTATTGGAAATGACCTTGATGCCTACATTGCCAACGGGCCAACCAGTGTTTCTCCGGATGGATTTACTTTTCGCGCGGGTGTCACTACCGTTGTGGATGCCGGATCTTCGGGTTGGAGAAATTTCAGGTTATTCAAAGAACAAACCATAGACCGGGCTCAAACACGTGTGCTCGCATTATTAAATATTGTGGGAACAGGAATGTTCGGCCGTTTTGAAGAACAGGATGTTAACGATATGAATCCCGTCATGACCGCCAATATGATCCAAAGACTCTATCCGAAAATTCTTGTGGGTATTAAGGCCGCGCATTTCTGGGGCGACTTTACACAGGTAGATCGCGCTGTGGAGGCAGGTAAACTTGCTAAAGTTCCGGTGATGGTAGACTTCGGCGAGCATGATCCGCCAAATTCAATCGAATCTCTGTTTATGGAACATCTTCGCCCCGGAGATATTTTCACCCATACGTTTTCTTATGGCCCGAAACAAAGACAAACTATTGTAGATGAAAACGGAAAAGTTAAACCTTTTATATTTGCAGCCCAGAAACGCGGATTGATCTTCGATGTCGGGCATGGGGGTGGGGCGTTCTCCTGGAGGCAGGCCGTCCCTGCAATGAAACAGGGCTTCAAACCCGATGTGATCAGCACAGATCTCCATACCCAAAGCATGAATGCGGGAATGAAGGACTTTACAAACGTCATGTCAAAATTTATCAACATGGGTATGAGTCTCCAGGATGCTGTTATGCGCTCAACAGTCAATCCCGCAAAGGTCATCAACAGACCTGAACTCGGCCACTTAAGCCCCGGTGCGGAGGCGGATGTCGCTGTCTTGAATTTAAGAAAAGGCAATTTTGGATTTTTGGATGTGCGTGGAACAAAACTCAAAGGTGATCAGAAAGTTGAAGCGGAATTAACGATCCGTGCAGGCAGAATCGTTTGGGATCTCAATGGGACCGGCGCACAGGAATGGGAGGCAGAAAAATAGCCGTGATCTTTCAGTTTTCGGTAACTGATGTTCGATTTACTTCTGGCATTGTTAATAGCACTGGCGGTTGTGAGTTGTCAGTAGTGAGTTGTGAGTCTGTGCTTGCCTGATTTCTCACTTGGCCAATTATTATGTGTTATATGCTGGGTTTTCAAAAACCACATAACTCAAGGCAACAAAAAACCAATCACAAGTTTAAGCATAAAAGAAAAAATGAATTTGTGGCAGGCCTTTACTCACCACTCACGAAATAATATGGCAATAAAGACTTTAGTATCAATAGGTATTGCGTTGACGTTATTCCTCTCGGCCTCGATAACGGCGGCACAGGAAATTGACCTTCTTTTAAAAAACGGACATGTTATCGACCCCAGGAATAATATCAATTCAAGGATGGATGTCGGTATCACCGGAGGAAGAATTTTTCAGGTAGCGTCAGATATTCCGGAGAGTAAAGCAAAAAAAGTGATCGATGCCACAGGGTTGTTTGTCAGTCCCGGCTTCATCGATATTCACACTCATGTTTTTGTAGGAAGCAAGACAGGGTTTGCCGACGGCATCAGCAGCATTTCTCCTGACGATTTCACCTGCCGTTCGGGAGTTACTACCGTGGTGGACGCAGGCACGTCTGGCTGGCGCAATTTCCCCGTTTTTAAACAACAGGTAATAGACAAATCCAAAACACGGATCCTGGCTTTTTTAAATATTGCAGGCTCCGGTTTGAGCGGAAAATCCACAATGGAAAATCTTGATGACATGGATCCTGATTCCGCTTATTCCATGCTTAAGAAATACCCGGAAACAATTGTAGGAATAAAAATAGGCCACTATGAAGGCATTGAATGGACGCCTTTTGATAATGCTCTTGAAGCCGCGGAAAAATCCAACGTCCCGCTACTGGTAGAATGTCACTTGCCTCAATATTCTTTGGAGGAGCAGTTAAACCACATGCGGCCCGGCGATATCATTACCCATTCCTTTGAGAAGGTCTCAGAACGTATGTCGGTGATCGATGAGAAAGGCCAGGTGAGACCTTTTGTAAAAGAAGCTCAAAAGAGAGGGATTTTGTTTGATGTCGGTCACGGCGGGGCGGGCTTCTGGTTTAGTGAAGCAATTCCTGCGCTGAAACAAGGACTATTGCCGAACTCTTTTGGCACGGATCTTCATCGCAACAGCGTAAATGCCGGGATGAAAGATATGCTCAATGTAATGTCGAAGTACATGGCGATGGGTATGAAAAAGGAAGATATTATTTTACGCGCAACGTGGGCGCCGGCAAAATCCGTTAAACGCGAGGATCTTGGACATCTCAGCAAGGGTGCTGTTGCGGATGTAGCGGTATGGAGTATGCGAAAAGGAAAATTCGGGTTTGTCGACGCAGGCGGAAACAAAATTGAAGGAGACTCCAGACTGGAAGCGGAATTAACGCTTCGTGAAGGTAGGGTAGTCTGGGATCTGAATGGCTTGTCAGCGAAAAAATTTATTGAATAGGAAAATTTATTTCCCTGATTAATTGCGCGAAATAATGCAGGTGACGCTGTGATCTCCGGGAAGCCACTCATAAAATGACATGCTGAAAGCGAACACTCTAGTTCTGAAATTGATCCAGGTTGTTTTGGCCGTTGTGATCCTTTTGCGATGTGAGGAGTCAATCAATTTGCCGCCAGGTGATCCTGATAACGGCGGACTATTCCTTCCTGAAAAATTTGAAGCATTGGTTGTGGCCGATAGTACCGGACGAGCAAGGCATATTGCTGTAAACGACAACGGGGATATTTACGTGAAGTTGACCTATAATGATGCTATGAAAGGTAAAGGTGGAACTGTTGGGCTGCGCGACGTCAACCGTGATGGAAAAGCGGATACCATTATATACTTCGGTGATTATAAAGACGAGGGGGGTTCAGCAGTGGGTGTAACGATCCACAATGGTTTTCTTTACACCAGCACCGTCCGAACTGTATTAAGAAATAAATTAACTCCTGGAAAACTCGTACCCGAAAGTCCAACAGAAGTGGTGTTGACGGATACAGATACGAACGTTGTAAGAAACTGGCATACAACAAAGCCCCTGGCCTTTGACGATATGGGAAATATGTTTGTTCCCTTTGGGTCTCCGTCCGATGCCTGCCACGATATAAAAAAATACGGACCTGTTGGCATTCCCGGAGGTGTTGGAATAGACCCTTGCCCTGAACTTGAAAAACACGCGGGGATCTGGAAGTTTGACGCAGACCGGACCGGACTAACACAGGTTGATGGCGAAAAATATGCGACCGGAATAAGAAGTGTTGTCGGCATGCAGTGGAACCCCCTGGACAAAAGTTTATATGCAGTGGTCAATGGCATCGATAATTTCCACACCATTTATCCTGATCTTTATTCTTCATGGCAGGCTGCCGTGCTTCCCGCGGAGACGTTGATTAAAGTCGCAGAAGGATCAAACTTCGGCTGGCCGTACGCTTATTACGATCAGTTCCTGGAAAAAAATATATTATCACCGGGCTATGGCGGCGATGGCAGGAAAACAGAAAGGGCCAGTGCATTTGACAAGCCGGCTATGGCTTTTCCCGGCCATTGGGCTCCCATGGATTTATTGTTTTATCAGGGCAGTCAATTTCCTGCGCGGTATAAGGCCGGTGTTTTTATTGCCTTTCATGGTTCAACCGACCGGTCTCCCTATCCGCAGGCCGGATATATTGTTTGTTTTGTTCCCTTTGAAAATGGAAAGGCTTCCGGGAACTGGGAGGTTTTTGCTGATGGGTTTACAGGTGTCGATACCGTGGCGAATACCAGCGATGCTGCTTACAGACCGATGGGCCTTGCCGAAGGGCCGGATGGGTCGTTGTATATTTCCGAATCGAATAAAGGAAAGATCTGGAGGGTAATGTACAAGGGAGAAAATGATCAATTCTCGGAATCGCAGTTAGCGATGATGGAAAAAAGAAAATCCAGATCTTATATCAAGACACCTGATGAAGTGAAAGACCGCCTGAACAAGGGCAGTATGCTTGAAGGTGGGATCTTATATAATACCTATTGTGCCAGCTGCCATCAGCGGGATGGAAAGGGCGATGGTAGCCGTTTTCCTCCTCTGGCTAATTCAGATTGGGTCACGGGAAATCCGGACAGGTTAATCGAACTCGTTTTGAATGGTTTACAGGGGGAAATTATCGTGAATGGAAAATCCTACAATGGCCTGATGCCGAAGAATGACCACCTGGATGATCATGCCGTTGCTTCCATTCTAACGTACATACGAACGAGATTCAACAATAAGTCTTCCGCGATAAGTACCTTGCAGGTAAGCAAGGCTCGAAAAAAAGGTAGTTGAAGTGATCGATCACTGCACAGAATATTTAATGAATTATTAAAATTGCTTTTATGAACGGTATTTAATAATCCGATCATTTGGAATAACTTTTGAGTAATTTAAAAACAAGGAAATATGAAAACTATACTGGTACTGTTCATGATCATGGGCTTTTATTCCCTCTCTATGGCACAAACATCAAAGGATAAAACTTACCATCTGCTGGTAGGAACCTATACCAACGAATCCAAAACAAACGGCATCCATGTATATACCTTCAATGCCGGTACGGGAGACTTTCAGGAAAAGTCAAAAGCAGTTAACATTACGAATCCCTCTTATCTTGCTATCAGCAAGGACAAAAAAAATGTTTATTCCGTAAGTGAAGGTGGGGATGGTAAGGGGATAAGTGCCTTTTCATTTGATAACGCCTCAGGCAAACTTACCTTTTTGAATACAGGAAGCGCGGGCGGAAATGGCCCCTGTTATATTTCTGTAGATGACAAGAAACAAATTGTGTTTGCCGGTAACTATGGCGGAGGAAGTTTATCTGCAACACGATTGAATGCGGATGGTTCGTTAAGCCAGGATATTCAGGCCATACAACATGAGGGAAGCAGCGTCAATAAAGGCAGGCAGGATAAACCGCATGTACACTCAGTGGTCTTATCTCCGGACAACCGTTATTTGCTTGTTCCCGATCTCGGGACCGATAGGGTCAATGTATACAATGTCGAAGCTGGCAAGCCAAAGCCTTTGACACCTGCGTCTCCGGCGTTTGCAAGTGTGAATCCCGGAGGTGGCCCACGTCATCTCACTTTTCATCCCAATGGAAAACACGCCTACCTCATTCTTGAAATGGAAGGTGCTATTGCGGCATTTGATTATAAAAATGGAAAACTCGAACCAAAACAATCTATCACGATGCTCGCGCCTGGATTTAATGGAAAAGTGGGCGCGGCTGATATCCACATTTCACCCGATGGCAAATTTCTTTACGGATCCAATCGCGGAGAAGCCAATGAAATTGTTATTTATGCCATCGACAAGAACGGAAAATTAACTTACGCAGGACGGCAGGCTGACTTGATCAATACTCCGCGAAATTTTGCTATCGATCCCACAGGTAATTTTTTATTGGTCGCAAACCAGAACGGAAATGATATTGTAATTTTTAAACGCGATCAGAAGACAGGACTGCTGACATCCACAGACAAGCGGATACAGGTCGACAAACCGGTTTGTTTGAAGTTTGCAGCGATAGATTGAAATTGAAATGCGCATCTGTCCTCCAACAAAGAAATCCTGCTAATGCTTTCGCGCGATCACGTTCTAAAGTTCAGTAATTATATAAAACTTCTTTTCATTTGTCTAATCACGGTCAGCCTGTCAGGATGTAAATCCGCCACGGAACTTCCTGTTGCGGATGCAGACAATGGCGGCCTTTTTTTGCCTGGTGGGTTTGATGCCTTCGTTGTCGCCGACAGTACCGGGCGCGCACGGCATATCGCGGTAAATGACAACGGTGATATTTATGTAAAACTTAGCTCGTCGGACAAAAAGGCGGGTGGCATTATTGCACTTAGGGATACCACAAATGATGGTCGCGCCGATATTATTATGAATATCCCGGGCATGGATGAAAGGAGAACGGGTTATGGCACGGGCATGATAATTCACAAGGGTTATCTCTATTTCAGCTCTGCCACCACCCTCTACCGAAATAAATTAACGCCGGGAAAATTAATTCCGGAAAGTGAAACGGAGGTGGTCTTGACCGACGATCATGAGCACGGCATCCACTGGCACATTACAAAACCCGTAGCATTTGATAACAAAGGCAACATCTACATTCCCTTCGGTGCTCCTTCCAATGCATGTCAGGACCTTCAGGAAACTCCTCCCAACGGCGTGCCAGGTGGTCAGGGACTTGATCCTTGCCCCGAACTTGAACTGCACGGGGGTGTCTGGAAATTTGATGCAGGCAAAACTGGGTTAACACAAAAGGACGGTGTTGAATTTTCAACAGGCATTCGAAGCGTTGTGGCTATGGACTGGAACGCGGTTGATGAAAATTTATACATCGTCATGCACGGGAGAGATAATCTTCACAGTCTGTTTCCCAAGGTTTTTACTGCCTGGCAAAACGCGGTGTTGCCCTCCGAAGAATTCATCAAAGTAACCGAGGGATCCAACTTTGGATGGCCGTATTGCTATTATGATCAGGTGCAGCAAAAGAAATTTCTCGCTCCTGAATACGGGGGCAATGGTACTATTGTTGGCAGATGTGAGGACATGGACCTGCCTGTCATGGGTTTTCCGGGGCATTGGGCGCCGAATGCTTTATTGTTTTACAGGGGTGACCAGTTTCCGGAACGTTACAGGAACGGCGCCTTTATAGCATTCCACGGATCCACCAACCGCACCCCCTACCCGCAGGCCGGATATTTTGTTGGATTCGTTCCCTTTGAAAACGGAAAACCAACGGGCGAATGGGAGGTTTTTGCGGATGGTTTTGCGGAAGTAGATACTATCGTAAATACCAGCGATGCAGTGCATCGACCGATGGGCCTTGCGACCGGACCTGACGGGTCGCTCTACATCACCGATTCAAGGAAGGGCAAGATATGGCGCGTAATGTACAAGAGCGACCCTGAAGATTTCGCTCCGGCTCAGCTGGCGGAAATGGAATTGAGAAAATCCTTACCCCATATCAGAACACCTGATGAAGTAAATGATGATCTGCAAAAAAACCTGGCAAAAGATCAAAAACTTTACAATACATTTTGCGGCACCTGTCACCAGCAAAATGGGAGAGGCGCACGTGGTCGCATGCCACCCCTTACCCGTACTGACTGGGTTGCAGGAAATAAGGCAAGGTTGATCAATATTGTGCTCAACGGCTTGCAAGGCCCGATCGAAGTCAACGGTGAAACCTATAACAGCGTGATGCCAGCGCACCGTTTCTTAACTGACGATGAGATTTCCATTGTCTTAACCTATATCCGCAAAAGTTTTGGCAATGAAGCCAGTGCCGTGAGCGCGGAAGAAGTTAAGGCGGTGAGAGATAAAAAAGCTGTTGGCTTTTAGCTGTTGGCCTTTGGCAGGATTCATTTACGAATGACGAATTTAGGGACGACTGAGCGTAAGCGAAGGCTCAAGGGAGTAAGGTAGAGATTGTCAGATCAAGCAACGCAATGACGTTGAAGGAAAAGTATTAGATCCCGAATTGTCAACTGCCCAATTGCCTGCCCGACGAAGCTTTAGCGCAGGCGGGTCAACTGCCAAAATTTATTTAGAAACTTCAACCAACCAATCCCACGGATAGGGTTCCCTGAGCCACCTGGGTGGCGCCTCGAATTCCGTTGTCCATTCATACTCGATCCGGTCGATTTTTTCAACCTTAAAACCGGCTTCTTTGAAAATGACCTGAAGTTCCGGATGGGAGTAATGTTTGGTTGTTACGCCGTCAATCTTGATCAGGCCCTGGAATAGATCGCGCTTGCTTCCGCTAAAATAACTGAATTCAGTATCCGGAATATCAGCGGGTTTAACACCCTCCATCTTGTTCCATTCTATGAGGCGCCATGCATAAAAGAGAATGGAGTCCAGGGACGGAACTACAAAGATTGCACCTGAATTTTTCTTCAATGCCTTATAGGCATTATTGATCATGGCAACATTCTTTTCAAGTTCCGGAAGCAGCATCACATTGCAGCAAAAGCCAAATTCCGCCTGCGGAAGTTTAAGGTCAGGATCCGTCAGATCAACTTTCTGGAATTCGATATTTTTGTATTGATCGTTTGCGGCGATGTTGAGACATTTATCGGAAATGTCAACAGCAAATACTTTCTTAAACGCTGGTGAAAGATATGGGAATGCTTTGCCTATACCACAACCGAGGTCGATAGCCGAGTGATCTTTATTGGCATATTTCCCAAAATAAACCGGTAATTTTTTTTCCTTGTCACTCCTGAATACATCAAAGATCTCGTCTTCATAGCTGTGCGCAATTTTATTCCAATGCGATTCCTCATTCATGCGGCCGGGATTAGGTGGATTAAATTCTCATTAGAGCTAATATTTCGATGGTTATAAAAATCGCACAAAGGTCATTCTTCATCGAGGGTTTGGTCAGGAACAACTTCAAATATATTAATTTGATCTCTTGATTGGATATCAAAATCATTAAAAGTTTTACATGCATGCTCATTGACTGGCGCCGTAGCTGCAATTGAATATTTACCGAATGAAAAATTATTGTGTAAAATTTACAGACTTGTTTTTTGCTTCCGCGTATGGTATTGGTAAATGATAAAATATATGCTAACTTCATTTATATCAAAACCAAACCCCAGGACTTATGAACTCTAAAGTTTTTTTTTACCGGTCGACCGTTGTAAGGATTGAGTTAGACTAGCCGGTCACACATGTGGTGGTGATGTCAAATCAATTAATTCTTTCGTTTAATTTTTTGACACATTAATTTATTTAAAGTATTGAGATCTCTTTTAATCTTTTCGATTGCCTTTTTTCACTGCCTGGCGTTAACCGCACAAGGTTCTGAACGCCCCTTCACAAAAGGTGTTTATGGGGATCCGGGTGCATTCCTGAAAAACGGGATGACTTTTAAATCCCTTGGCATCAATGCGATCTTTGTAAGAAGCGCTTCCCTCAATGGCGATATTTATAAAACTGCGAAAGGAGAAAATGTTCGCGTGTATGTGGAATTCCCCACCTTGAATGGAAAGGATTATCTCGTTGACCACCCGGAAGCCTGGCCCATAAATGAAAAAGGTGAACGCGCCCCTGCTGCAGACTGGTTTATGGGGATCTGTCTTACGGATCCGGGATTTCGAAGTCACCGTGAGCAAGAATTGCGAAACCTGCTAAAGGATTACGCTGTTGATGGCATCTGGCTAGACTATCTCCACTGGCACGCCCAGTTTGAAACTCCAAATCCAATTTTGCCCGAAACCTGTTTTTGCGACCGCTGCATCCTTCAGTTTGAGAAGGAAATGTCAGTTGACGTCCCTCCCGGAGATACCGGAGCAAAAGCAAAGTGGATCCTTTCAGCGTCAGACTCATCCTGGAGGCGCTGGAGGAGCAGGGTATTGAATGACTGGGTAAGTGACATGAAAGCGATTGTTAAAGAACGCCGGCCCGGTGCGATTTTGGGTATATACTATTGCCCGTGGTACCCTGATGATTTTGACGGCGCCCATTACAGGATCCTCGGGTTGGACATGAAGGAATTAGCTCGCATTGCGGATGTTTTTTCTCCCATGCTGTACCATCAGATGATGGACAGGCCGCCCGACTGGGTGGCGGAATACGTCAATAGGCTGGATGAGGCAGGTATCACCAATGGAACAAAACCTCTTATCTGGCCCATCGTTCAAGCCCACAGTAAACCGGGAATCATCACTACCGAGGAGTTCCGCCAGGTGATGTGGAACGGCTCCCGCGCGCCATCTTCAGGAATAATGATGTTTACCCTGCATTCTATGATCAGCGAACCAGGTAAACTGGAGGTAATGAAAGACCTGTTCCGGAAAAAATAGGTGGATATCGCGGGTATCCTGATTTCAATAAACCGAAAAACTCGTAAAAGACATCAAATAATAATTATTCTGTTTGCTTTTCTCCTAAATGGAATTAAATCAGCAGAAAAGTGTTACCTTAATGGGCGGAATACCCAAATTAATTACAGTGAATATGACCATATTGAGAAGTTGGCGCGAACAAAAAATAATGCTCAAACGCAGATATCCTTTCCTGAATGACGAGGATTTTATCTTTGAGGAAGGAAATAAGGATACCATGCTTAAACGTTTGCAGGCAAAATTGAATAAAAGTGCCTCAGAGTTGGAGTCGCTTTTTGCAGAACTACAGCTTTATTAGAAATAACGTCTTTCAGGTCCCCCAAATATATCCTGCCCGTCAATATCATATCCCCATTCCTCTGGGTATATTGAGTATTGTTCAGTAATTCCCCACTTAACCCTTCATTTATGAAAATGGCAGTTCTCGTGCTTTTACTGGCCGGTTTATTAACAGGCTGCGACCAAAAGAATCCCGAAAAAAAAACGTCCGATGATGAATCTGTTGCGCTCCCGTTCGAAGTGACCTACAAAGGTACTCCAGAGATCGGCAGTATGAAAAACGTTCAGACGGTCATGGAATGGAATAAACGGTTTTCACAATTGAACTTTAATGTAGGCGACCTGCTTGCCGACACCGTAACTTTCCACCTGGCTGATGGTTTTGAGATGACCGCGCCGCGGGACTCGGCGATTGCTTTTGTCACCGCGTTTGCCGCAAATATTTCCCAAATCGATGTTATATATACCGCGGCAGTTCCCGTTAACATGGCTGGTCAAGGCCATGAATGGGTATTTTCGTGGACCACGGAAACCTATACGTCCAAAGATAGTAAAGGTGAAAAGGTGTTCTTTCATGAAGACTACAGGCTGGAAGGAGGAAAGATCCGGGAAGTTTTTCAATACGCTCGTCAGCCACCACCACCTGCGGCTAAATAAGCGACCAAAAATCATTTTAATAACAGGGCCCTGTCTGCACAGGGCTCTTTTCTCTTCCGCTATTTTTACAGGCTAAATTTCAAGGATATTACAGACATTGTTAATATTATCCACATGGACGTCTTAAAGACCATCGCATGGGTATTTGTCACAATTTATTGCATCATCATTATTCTACTTTACACCTTTCAAACGAAATTAATTTTTTATCCGGGTGTGTTGGACCGCGACTTTAGATTCAAGCTGGGTCCAAAAGGGGAGGAGATATTCCTCACCACTGTGGATGGTGAACAAATCAACGGCCTTTTTTTTGGTAATGACAGCAGCGATGTAATTCTTTACTTTCACGGAAACGCGGGCGATCTCAGCGGTTGGCAATTTGTAGCAGAAGACTTTACCGACCTCGGCTACAATTTTATTATCATTGATTACCGCGGTTATGGTAAAAGTTCCGGGAAACTTTCCGAAAAAGGTTTGTACATGGATGCGGACGCCGCATTTCATTTTCTCATTGAAAAAGGATTTTCCCCTGACAATATTCTCATATACGGGAGATCAATCGGCGCAGGTATTGCAGTAGACCTGGGCTCCAGAAAAAAATGCAAGGGTTTGATCCTTGAAGCACCGTTCACTTCATTCTCAAGACTGGCCAATGAAAAATTTCCAGTCTTCTTCCCATCCCTGTATCTGAAATTCAGATTTGATAATTTTGAGAAAATTAATAGTGTGAAATGTCCCGTAATTTTTCTTCATGGCTCAAACGATTCACTCATACCCTCATCCCACTCTGAAAAACTCTTTGAACATTTTACCGGTAAGAAGAAAATGATAATAGTTGATCGCGGATCCCATAATGATCTAAATGCGTTCAGGCAATATGAAGAATTTCTCAAGGATGTGATGCCCTCTTTTTTTGAATGAGCATTTAACTTAAAACTTATAACTTATTACTTAAAACTTTTTTCTTATTTTAGCGTCATAACTTTAAAAACTATGAAAAGCTTCAGATTTTCTGATCATATTATTTTTTCATTGGCGCTGGTTTTTTGTCTGATTCCGGCCATTACGACGACTTCTTACTCGCAGGGGGTTGGTGTTGGTGCAAAACCTGAGAAGGGAGCAGAGGTATTTTTTGATGGCAGCCGTGAAATGCTGGATAAAAAATGGACTTATTGGAAAGGACCGCGTTTTGAGGGCGAGCTGCCTATCAAGTGGCAAATTGTAAAAGACCCCGTTAACAAGGGCACAACGCTCAATTCAAATGACCCGACCGCCGCAGGAGGAAAATACGGAACAGCAGACATTGTCACCAATAAAGAGTTCAGGGATTTTCGCGCTCATGTTGAGTTTCTCATCGTCAGTAAGGGCGGAAACAGCGGCGTATATCTTCAAAACCGTTACGAGATCCAGATCCTGGATGGCGACTCCACCAAACACGGGCTCGGTGCGATGATAAATGAAACAGAGTCTCCATATCACGCTTACAACGGTGTGGGTAAATGGAATGCTTATGATATCGAGTTCCGCGCAGCGCGATTTAAGGATGGCAAGCTCACCGAAAAACCGATGGCCACCGTATATTTTAATGGTAAAAAAGTTCACATCAACCAGACCATCAACCAGGTGTGGGGCGGCCCGAATTCAGGTCTTGATGGTGGTAACGATGGTGGTAAAGGAATTACCGATGTGCCGGGAGGACTAAAGCTACAGGCCGAAGGACATGATGTTCTCTATCGCAACGTCTGGATAAAAGAACTCGACCTGACAACACCTGATACCGATTTTTGATGTAGCCTTTATTTTAGGGCGAGTTGCAGCTCTCTTATCACAATTTGAAATGCTGATTTTGTTTCAGGCGAAGCGCGGCGCAATGCCTTGGTGATTTCAGGGCCTGTAAGATTGCTGCCTTTCTTATGCAGGAGCGCGGCTGTCTGTATCGCCACTGCCTGGTCGAAGGAAGCGAGATTTTTTATCAATTGGTTAATATCACGGCCCGCCTGTATACTAAGGTATTCCGCATAGTCCTTCGCACAATTTCGTTTTCCATTTTTATCGGCATCAAGCCACACGGCACCGGATATTCCCACGACTCCGGGTGTCCAGTCGGGTGATGTGGGCTGGAACGGTTTGGCTATGGGCCAGAAAGGCATGTCCCCACCGGGCCCGTCGGCTATCGCGACGAGGAAAATGTCATGCGTCGGCATGGTAAGAGCCCAGCTTCCACTCCATTTTACACCAGTGGCTTTTTTATTTTCGATTTTTTCTTCCCGGATCTTCTTTCCATTTGCATACAAGACCACCCGCCCGGCGCGGGTCCACGCCGGGCCGGAAACTCTAACGGCGACCTTCACTTCATCAGAAGCAGGCGCCAGTTCTCCAGGACCATATGCATCGTTAATTTCAATTTCCGTCAGCAGACCAAAACTTACCATCACATTGCCTTCCAAAAAGTTCTTCAGGGCTTCCGCAACATCAATCCTGGAAGGATCATCATCGTTACACCGGATATAGGTGCGCGCCTGACCCACTATAAATCGGCTGACGTCATGTGAGTCACTCGAACCCACAGGAGTGATATAGTATCCATGATTCAGCATTCCGAACCAGTCGCGGGTTAACTCCATCATATCAGTCTGCTGCGATCCCGAATTGATAAGTTCCATAGCGTTGGCTGGAAATTCCCATCCATCCAGTCGCATACCCGCGCTTGATAAATGTTTTTTGGGATCAAATGGCCTGAAACCTGTGTGAATGTCACGAGCGTGATTCAGGATGACCGCTTTTGAATTTGCAGGGTCCTCCATGTTTTTTGATAATGTACTCCAATTGTCCGCGCGGTGATCAATTACTGGCTTATCGAGGGGAATCGGAAATATATTGAAATGCCCTACACTGGTAGTCACTTCATTTCCAACAACAGGCGTAAAATACCGGTCAACTCCCTGCTCAATGGCAAAAGGTTTCAGGTCAACGTGAATATTGTGATCGGTCATGATGGGAAGCTCGAGGCCTTCTCCAGCAATGGTAAGCGCGCGTTCGGCCGGAGTAGCATCTCCATGCCGCGACCAGGTAAAAGTGTGGATATGAGTATCGCTGCTAACCCATCCCGTCGTTGGCACTTCCCGTTTTATTGAAAATTGATGTTCAACATAATCGCCTGCCTTCACGGTCAATTGTACAGAATCAATTCCATATTCAAACCCCCGGCCTGCGTAAAAGGTATACTTTCCAGGGGGAAGTCCGATGGAAGCTCTTCCATTTCCCGTATAGACATGTCCGGGCCGGACAACCAAAGGGTCCTTTGGTGAACCCAGAACTGTTTGTAGTATACCCATAGCATTGACTATCGTTATTCGCGCAGGCGTCAACCGCTGTGTTTCAGAATCAAAAACTTCAATGGTGACATGCCCGTCAGACAACACACTGATCAGGGGACGGCTGTGCAGGATAAAATTTCCTACTTTTATGTCATCCGGTTTGGCGTCTGCACAGGCGATCTCCAGTGTATTTTCAGCTTTCAGCATCCGCGGTGGTATTTTGAAATAACTTATCAGGTCCTTTTCATCACTCACTAAAGAACCCAGCGATTGACCATTAAGCAAAACCCTCCAGTTTAATTTAATATCGTATTGTCTCAGCGATAGCGTGTATTCAGAAGGATTCGGCCGTGAAGGAAAATCAACCGTTAGTTTTTTATTGGCAGCCGCCTCGGGAAACTCAGACCACTCCCGTGGATCTGCGTTGCGCACGTGATACAAGGCCGTATCCACGCTTTGGACCTGGCCAAAAGAATGATGCGGGGTATATAGAAAAGCAGATACTGCAAGAATTAAAAAAGCGACTTTTTTCATACCAAAATGTTGTGGATTACTGCCACCTGTCAAATCAATCCCCTAAATTTAGGATATTCTCCATTGGTTGTGTATAATTCTGGTCTCAAACGGGCTTTCCTATAGGATTTGCATGGCTGAAAAGCCGGCTTAAATAAATAAGGATCTCAATTCAAAAAGGAAATTATTCATCTCTTGAATGACTTTAAATATTTATTTAACTTATACCTCATACAAAACAGATTGCAATGACAAAAAGAAGAGAGTTTATCAAAAAAGGCGTGATGGGTACCGCCGGCCTGGCCATTGGTGGCCTGGGTCTTAGCGCGAAATCCTATGCTTCAATCATTGGATCCAACGACCGTGTAAACATTGCGGTAATTGGTATCAGGGGTCAGGGTAAAAGCCACATTGACAGGTGGTCTGGCTTGAAAGACAACCGCAATGTCAGACTGAAAACACTGTGCGACACTGATGAACAATATTTTGCCCCGCTTGGTAAAACCGCGCTGGAGAAAACCGGAAACAAGCCAGTTACCGAATGGGATATGCGCAAGGTTTTTGAGGATAAGGAGATAGATGCCGTGTCATTTGCAGTTCCAAACCACTGGCATGCTCTGGGAACAATCTGGGCTTTGCAGGCTGGCAAACATGTTTACGTGGAAAAACCCGCATGCCACAATATCTTTGAAGGAAGGAAAATGATCGAAGCTGCGCGTAAATACAACAAGCGCTTACAGGTCGGTTTTCAGAATCGCTCCATCGCCAATGTAATTGCAGCAATGAAATTCCTCCACGAGGGTGGAATCGGTGACGTCTATATGGCGCGCGGTCTCTGTATCAAGCCCCGTGAGTCATTTGGTATTGCAAAAGACAGCACACCGCCTGCTTCTCTTCATTACGATCTCTGGCTCGGACCGGCAGCACAGCAGCCGTATAATGAGAAAAAGGTTCATTACAACTGGCACTGGTTCTGGAACACAGGAAACGGCGACACTGGAAACCAGGGACCGCATCAGTTTGATGTCGCCCGCTGGGGTTTGAATAAAAATGAACACCCTGTTTCAATATTTTCATCAGGGGGTATTTACGGCTTTACTCCCCAGGAGTGCGCACAGGAGACACCCAATACTCAGATCTCGGTGTTTAAATACCGCGATGGCAAGATACTGGAATTCGAAACTCGCGGTGGATATTCTAACGGCGAAACAAGTCTGGATACCACGATCGGAAACATCTTCTATGGCACAGAAGGATACCTTGAACTCGATGGAAGCACCTGGAAAGCATTCCGTAAGCGCGAGAAAGAGGCATTTGCCGGATCAGGATTGGGAGAAGCAAAAGCTTCCAATGATCCATTGACCCCTCCGGGTGGTACCGAACATTATGCAAACTTTATTGATGCCATACGCTCGGGCAAAAATGAAACATTGAACTGTGATATCGATGCGGGCTTCCATTCTTCCGCCCTTCCGTTGCTGGCCAATATTTCTTATCGCCTGGGACGCCAATTAAAATTCGTCGGTGATAAAGAGCAATTTGATAATGACACCGAAGCCGACGCAATGTTGACTCGCGAATATCGCAAACCTTATATCATTTCAAGTCAGGTTTGACCTCAAGCGTGGAGTTGAATAAATGAAAATAAAGAGCGTAACCTTTAGCAAGTCATGAAAAAGAATCTCCCCCTGGTTTTTCCAACTCTTGTATTAGTGATATTCGCGATCATGGCTTTTACTTCAAGGCAAACTGCGCAGTCAGAACGATTTGCCATTACGGAAAATAAATCCGGCAAGCGACTGGATGTGACCGTCGATGGCAAACCGTTCACTTCCTATATTTACCCAGACGGGCTTATGAAACCGGTATTGTACCCACTGCGGACGGCCGATGGTACTTTAATAACCCGTGGATGGCCGATGGATCCTCGTCCCGGCGAGAGGGTCGACCACCCGCACCACGTCGGAATGTGGTTTAACTATGGTGATGTTAATGGTTTGGATTTCTGGAACAATTCCACCGACATACCCGCGGAAAAGAAAAACAATTATGGCACCATCAAACACCGCAAGGTCAATAGGATCGTAAACGGAAATGACCAGGCCGTGCTTGAAGTTACAATGGACTGGCAGAAACCCGATGGCACCAACCTGCTTCAGGAGGATACGAGATTTGTTTTCAGTGGATCGGGAAACATGCGCACCATCGAACGTATAACCAAACTCACAGCGCTTAAGGAAGATGTTTCATTCAAGGACAATAAGGAAGGTGTGATCGGAATCCGGTTAGCACGTGAACTCGAGCATCCTGCAGACAAACCTGAAGTATTTACTGATGCGAGCGGCAAAGGTACCGCGGTCCCTAAATTGAATAATGAAGGAGTTACAGGTACATACCGCAGCAGTGAGGGTAAGCAGGGAAATGACGTGTGGGGGACCCGTGGCAAATGGGTAAACCTGAACGGTGTAATTTCCGCGAAGCCCGTGTCACTGGTAATTCTTGACCATCCTGGGAATGTTGGATATCCAACATATTGGCACGCGCGCGGTTACGGACTCTTTGCTGCAAATCCACTCGGTCAAAAGGAATTCAGCAAAGGAAAAGACATTCTGGATTACAAGCTGCCCGCCGGTAAGGCCGTTACCTTCCGGTATAAAGTGCTTATTCATTCCGGCAGCAATCTTACAGATGAGCAGGTTGTCGGGGAGTTTAATAAATTTTCCAAAACAAAATAAGGTTGGTCCACACTTTTGCACGATGAAGGCAAAAGTTTTGTGCCTGGCCATAAGATCCAAATGAAATCATGAAAAAACCTATCCGCACCAGAAGAGATTTTTTGAAGGTGACTGCTGCCGCCAGCGCAGCTTTTACTCTACCTGTATTTAATATTATGAGCAAACCGCTTTTGGCTGAAGAGATAATCGGCCATGGAAATTTCCGCTACCGGGTTCATAAAGCCTGGGGCAATCTCGACCCCGAAAAAACACCGGTGAAAAACTGCCATGAAATGGTGATGGATAAAAAGGGAAGACTTATCATGGTTACCGATGAAACAAAAAATAACATCATCATCTACGATCGCTCCGGCAAACTGATTACCACCTGGGGAAACGAATTTCCGGCGGGCCATGGACTCACCATTTTCAATGAGGGAGAAGACCAGGTGCTTTTTATCAGCGATAATGGAGGCCGCGTTGTAAAAACCACCCTTGAGGGGAAAATGCTGCTTGAATTACCTCAACCACAAAAGATGGGAATCTACGAGAGCAACATGCCCTATAAACCAACGGAAACAGCCATTGCACCAAACGGAGATATTTATGTCGCGGATGGTTATGGTTCCCAATACATTCTCCAGTTTTCCAAGTCGGGCGAATTCATCCGTAAATTTGGCGGCCCCGGTGAAGGGGATGAAAACTTCAGTACAGCGCATGGCGTGTGCATCGATGATCGCGACAAACAGAACATTACCTTATTGTGTACTTCACGTGCGCACAATGCGTTTAAACGTTTTACACTGGATGGAAAATATCTGTCGACAATTTTTCTGCCTGGCGCATTCGTTTGCCGTGCGGTGATCGATGGAGAAAATCTTTACGCGGGTGTTTGCTGGTCGCGTTTGCGTTATCTTAACCAAACCCCGAGCTCCGGGTTTGTGACGATCCTCGACAGAAATGATAAAGTCATATCCAATCCCGGTGGCACTAAACCAGAATATGTGAAAGGCGAACTTCAACTCATGGTTCAGGAAAAACCAATCTTTCATCATTGCCATGATGTGTGCATTGATGGCGATAAAAATATTTACGTCTGCCAGTGGAATGCGAACAAAACATATCCGGTAAAACTGGAAAGGATATAAAAACCCAGTCATTCTGATGGTGTTTCTTATTTACCTGCCTGCATGAGGATACTATACGGTTCTGTCATACTGCTGATTTTGTTTCATAACGCAATCGCTCAAAAGGATCTCAGACCTGGTTACATCATTACCCTGGAGATGGACACGGTAAAAGGGCTGGTGAACTACGCCCCGGGTTCGATCAAAGAATGTGAATTTCAGGTTCAGGAATCTTCCGCGGTACAAATCTATGACCCTGAAACGATCAACGGTTTCGGTTATTTTGAGGAGGATCAATACTTTCACAGCTTTAGCCTTCCATCACCTGATTCAAAGCCGGTAAAGATTTTTGCAGAAATACTCTTAAGGGGAAAGGCGAGTCTTTTTCTGTACGAAGATTTTTTTTATTTACAGAAAGACACCGTGCGCGAGAGGATAGAAAAAGTTCAGATGCGCGAAGCCAATCAGGCAAACGGGCGATATGTATATGCGCACAAGACTTACATTGGCACCCTAAACCGTTATTTTTCTGATTGCCTGCCCGCAAAATTATTGAAGGGTGACGTTTCCTATACCGAAAAAGATTTTGTTGAAGTTTTTAGGAAATATTCCGAATGCTCGAATGTTGATTATCATGCCTACAAAACCCCTCGCCAAAAGCGAATGATCATCTATCAGGTCCTTGCCGGATTCAATAACTCTTCAATTAAATTTCCGAACCGTGAAACAGATATTTTCAATTCGGATAACAATTTTTTTATCGGTGGAGGATTGATCATTCCGTTACTCCTTATCGGTAACAGGATATTCCTGACAGCGGAGCTCGCGTATCACCGTAACAAGTATCGCGGCAAGAAAGAAGGCTATACGGTTGCAAGCGCGATTCAGAAAGACTACATCATGGATGTACGCGTGATAAAATTGCCCGTTGGCATCAAACTTAATTTAGGAGAAGGTCTTGTTACTCCTTACTTAAAAGGCGGGCTAACACCTTTCTTGCCATTAAAGACAAAGTGGATCATTGGCTACCAGGGCCATAGCGAGATAGAGTATGATGTTAAGGAAAAAACTGCTTCTCTGGTTTTCTGGGGAGGAATAGGCTTCCAGAGAAAGATCAATGCCCGCCAGGCGTTATTTTTGGACTTCCGGATGGAGAAGTTAATTGACTATATAGGATTTTACGGGCCCAACGGAGCGACGAATATTCCTTCTTCGGTATTAAATAAAATGTTAGTATTCGGGTTCAATTTTTAACCACAATTTTAAAAATCTTATGGCAGCGAAATCAAATAACTTGCGCGTATTGGTAGTGGGTTGCGGAAATATGGGTTCCTCCCATGCAAAGGCTTATCATAATCTCGACGGGTTTGAGATCTGCGGGATCGTTTCGCGGGGAAAGAGCAAGGAAGTGTTGAATGAGAAACTCGGAGGCCGTTATCCGTTGTTCGATGATTTTGATACCGCCCTTGAAGAGACAAGTCCCGATGCTGTATCCATTTCAACCTATCCGGATACCCATGAAAGGATGGCCATTAAAGCGCTGGAAAAAGGCTGTCATGTGTTCATAGAAAAACCACTAGCCGATTCGGTAAAAGGTGCAGAGCGTGTTGTAGAGGCTGCAAAAAAGGCCAACAGGAAATTGGTTGTCGGATATATCCTGCGACATCACCCCTCGTGGGAACGTTTCATTGAAGTGGCGCAAAGCCTGGGCAAGCCTTTAGTGATGAGAATGAACCTCAACCAGCAAAGCAGCGCAGGCATGTGGACGCTGCACCGCAACCTTATGAAAAGCCTAAGTCCCATTGTTGATTGCGGGGTTCACTACATTGACGTAATGTGTCAGATGGTGCGCTCCAAACCAATTCAGGTGAGTGCTATAGGTGCAAAACTCACCAATGAGATCCCCGCCGATAATTACAACTACGGACAGTTGCAAATCCGTTTTGAGGATGGATCGGTCGGATGGTACGAAGCTGGATGGGGACCTATGATGAGTGAAACTGCTTTTTTTGTGAAGGATGTGATCGGTCCAAAGGGATCTGTGTCCATCGTAGCTAAAGACGCAGGCGCTGCCGGCAAATCAGACTCCATCGAATCACACAGCAAGACGGAATCTCTTCGCGTGCACTATGCAGACCTGGACAAAAATGAAAAGTTCGCAAGACAGGATGAATGGATTAACCTGAAAGACGAACCCGACCACCAGGAACTCTGCAATCGCGAACAAAGATATTTCTTGAAAGCTATTCGGGAAAATACTGACCTCACAGATCATATGCAGGATGCCGTCAATAGTCTCCGCATTGCCTTCGCATGTGATCAGTCCGTTAGATCTGGACAAGTGGTGATGCTGTAGCGAACCGTGAATCGCGAGTAGCGACTGCGTTAATACAGTTCTGCATTCTATAGCTGGGTTGGTGCCAAATCTTCCGTGAGTGGTGAGTTGTGAGTGGTTCGTGCGTCTTAGGTCTTTGCACTTTCGAAGGTCAAATTTCAAGCCAACTCCGATTACCGAACAATAGTGGACTTCAACCGCGGAGTCCCTGAGACAGGAGA
>JBBDXJ010000097.1:0-1028 GCA_040902445.1 Cyclobacteriaceae bacterium
ACCCATTTCTGATTAGGTTGGTCAGCGTGAAAATCACGATTGAGCAGATTGGCGGCTATGGGGAAGCAGTGATTACTATCGGTGGTGGTCACCCTCCGATGCTTTCGTTGCCCTTGTAGGCCATCTAGACGCATCAATCTGGCTACCGTCTTCTGGTTACAAGCTATTCCTTGCCTTTTTAGCTCTGCATGCACCCGTGGGCTGCCATAGGTTTTTCGACTCAACTTGTGTATTTCCCTAATACGCCCAAGCAATATTTCCATGTGATGTTCTCGTTGGCTTGGCTTTTGTTTTCTCC
This sequence comes from Cyclobacteriaceae bacterium, assembly GCA_040902445.1. Taxonomy (GTDB): domain Bacteria; phylum Bacteroidota; class Bacteroidia; order Cytophagales; family Cyclobacteriaceae; genus Chryseosolibacter. Next base: position 299 of record JBBDXJ010000097.1, read on the forward strand.
AGGCATAATAGCTGCTCCTACTTATTCCCAGCATCGCACACATACGACTGACTGCATACTTATCCTGGTGCCTGGTTACAAACTTGTATTTCATTTGCCGTCCGTGGAGAACATTTCCAGCACTTTTTTTAGGATATCTTTATCCTGCCTTAATTGCCGATTTTCTCTTTCTAACTGCTGAATACGAGCTTCTGTATCTGGCATCCTCCCATTTCCAGGGAATACCTCTTCTTTTTTTGTGGATTTTTCAAAGCTCTCCATCCATTTCCACAATAAGCCTTTTGTTATCCCCAATTCCCGCTCCACTTCATGCGTGGACCGTTCCCCATTTTGATACATCCGGATTGCTTCTAACTTATATTCCTTGCTGTACTTCCTACGTTTTTCTGTCATGTTCTTCCTCCAGTTTTTATTATAGTTCCCTTAACTTGTTGTCTTGATTAACTGGGGAAGTTCATAAAGTCCCTTCCTTTCAGGGAAGGGATTTAGGGTTAGGTAAAAGTCGGCGTGGGAGATGAAATTTGATTTACAACACGTCTGAGTTATGCAGAATATTCCACATTTATCCAGAATTTGGAAAAATCCGATTATTACCCACCCCCTGCCCCCTCCCTGCAGGGAGGGGAGTTAAAGGGGGCTGACTAAAAAGGCTGCCTCTTTGAAATTAAATGAAAAATTTCAGCTTATATCTGGCTAAACACAATCCTGAAGATTTCGTTGAAAGGCCTTC
>JBBDXJ010000098.1:0-38717 GCA_040902445.1 Cyclobacteriaceae bacterium
TTTTTTTCGAAATACTGCCTCAAGCTCCGCGTTTTCTACCTTTTTACAAAAAAAATCCCCCCAATTTGATCGGTTACCCGGGTTCAGAACCAACGATAGCGACGGTTGGAACAAAAGTAACCGCCGCTAAATGCAATTTTCACTTTGATTTCGCTCGCAAGTAAGGTTTAGCGGCTTTGTGAAATTACTGTCTCAGGTAAAAAAAGGACATTGTTCTCCCAACGGCCTTACATAAGGGTCAGCTGTTTTTTTAACTTTTACTGCAGAGAATTTTGAATTTTTTTACCGCCTAACCCCATTTTATGAAAAAACCACTATCTTTTTTCTACTCATTTTCTATTCGGACCGCGATCGTTACAGTTCTTTTCACTGCGATAAACTTTTTTGCCAACGGTCAGGACTGCGGTTGTGACCATGTGATCGAACCTCCAGCTGACAGGATCACATCCACATTTGTATACGGCGATTCTTTGGGTATAAAACCCGGGCAAACGGTTTGTTTGAAGGCCGGATTTTACTTTCAAATACGCTTTACAAATGTTGTAGGGGAACCCGGAAATCCCGTTACAATAAAAAATTGTGGAGGATTGGTGCAGATAGGCGACGACGTTAATCATGGCAGATGGTATGCAACAGACATTGTTCGCTGTGGCTATTTAAGACTTACCGGCACAGGCGACCCAGCCTATAAATATGGGATCAAGCTTGGAAGAAGCGGTGACAGCGGATTAAAGATGGGGCTTAGTACTGATGCAGAGCTCGACCATCTTGAAATTGGCAATGCGAATTTTGCCGGAATGCTTATTAAAGCTGATTACGCAGGAAATCCTCCCGCCTATGCGCCGGAGATGAATAATGTTAAAATCCACGATAACTATGTTCATGATTCCCGCGGTGAAGGTATGTATATCGGTGAAACCAAAAGCCCGGGTCAGAATTTTCGCCATTTGGAGATCTGGAATAATATTGTCACCCGGTCAGGCCTGGAATCGATACAGGTGGCCAATGTTGTCGAAGATATAAAGGCTCACAATAATGTGTTTTACACATCGGGACTCCGGAATCTCGTAGGTCAAAATAAAGGTTTTCAGATAGGAGATAATTCCGTTGGACAGTATTACAATAATTTTATTATCGGAAGCGCGTCGAATTCCATGATCGTTTTAGGGTCAGGTAACATCGAAGTATTTAATAACTATATGGCTGGGGCTGGAAATCCCGGTTTTTTTATCGATAACAGGAGCTTTTCTATTCCGGGCGCTCCTATCAACATCCATCATAATTTTCTGATGGAGGTAAACCCGATTTTCCCATTCTTTAATGTCTTTAATGAGATCAATCCTGTAAACAATACACACAATAATGTTGAAGGTAGCAATGTGCTTTATGGCGTTGACTCAGGAGCCGGCGCTCTTGTAACGGTATCCGACAACACAACCCAGGTTATTGAACGGGTGCAGTTCACGGACGTGACGACTGGCAATTTCACCCACGACCCTGGTTCTCCTTACCAGGACTTGGGTTTAGTGGATGACGCAAGCAATCGCAATGCCCGTCCTTTCATTACTCTTATTCCAGATCAGAAGTTTGACTTTGGAAGCAGATATGAGGTGGCGGTTTCGGCAACCGATCCCGATGCTGACGCAATAATACTTGAAGCGTTCAATTTACCTTCGTTTGTCACATTCAAAGATAACGGAGGTGGGAAAGGAATGTTTATCCTTGAGCCGCAAGAGACCGATATGGGTTGGTATTTCAAAGCAAGATTACGGGCGACAGACAGCAATGGGGGGATGTATTCCCAAAATTTTTCAATTAAAGTTTTGGATCCTTATGCGTTCATCGCAACAGCAAGCGCATCGCTGGACAATAACCTTCCCCAAAACACGCTGGATAACGATTTGGCTACGCGCTGGGCTGCGCCGGAAGGCGAAGGGCACTGGATTAAATATGATCTGCGGGAAGACAAACTGGTCACTTCCGTAAAAATTGCATTTTTTAATGGAGTGTCTGCAGTTTACCCTTTTGATATTGAAGTATCACAAGATAATGTTGTCTGGAATAGGGTTTTTTCCGGGGCAAGCACCGGAACTACCGGGGATTTTGAAACCTTTACGTTTGCACAGGTAAGGGCGAGACATTTAAGGATCAATAGCAGTGCCAGTTCGCTGAACAGCTATAATGAGGTTGTAATAGATTGCACAACAGCGCCAGAGTTTCATCCGGTCATTGCCAGTGATGATGTTTACATCGATGGAAGGAGGATCTACAACAATAATACTCTTAAAGTAAAATCGTCGGGTGTAAAATCCTTTCTCCGTTTTACGGTCAGTGATCTTGATGTTGCGAAATCACCGGTCACCTCGGCAATTCTAAAAATAAAAGCCCTGGAAAGCAGGTACGGCACGCTGAGAATTTACCTTGGCAGTGAAACGGCCTGGACGGAAAATAATCCGTGGCCATGGAACCTTCCCTACGCTGTTAAGATCATGCATTCGATAACAACAAATTTCATAAAAGGTCAGGTCTATGAATTAAACGTTCGTGGTGCCGTTGCTGATAATGGCGCATATAATTTTATCCTGGCATTTGAGAACTCCAATAAAGGTCTCTCTTTCAGCTCGACCGAAGGTATTTTTAAGCCTGAACTTACTGTTGAAACGCTCAGGGGGGCGACGGTGGATCCTATCGCATCACCATTGCAGCCCTACAGCACTACCCGCTCGGACATAAACGAAGCCTCAAAATCAGATAATTCGCAGGGCAGGATAAAACTTTTCCCTAACCCGGTTATTGATAAAGTTACGATCGACCTGGGCGTGGAACAATCTACCTTCGTTATTGTTGAAATTTTCGACGGTGAAGGAAAACCTTTCTTCAGGAACAGCTGGATGAATGTGAATCAGTTCATTGATCTGGATCTAAGTAGCGCGTACATGAATCCAGGATTTTATTTTGTAAAGATAAAACAGGATGATGGCAGTGTTAAAACCTTAAGGATGATCAAAAAGTGAGCGATTGTTCATTTTCCGGAAGGTTGATCGTTTGAGTTAACTCCGCCGCGAGACAAATATTGCGGGTCAAATTGAATACTTCTAAATTCCACCCCCGGATTTCCTGTGTCAACGCAGGTCTCCCGGGGGTTTATTCTTTTTCCTATGCCTGGCTATGGGATATTTATCCTGCCTGAATAGATGACCTAACGAAAGATCATCGAGGTATTGGCAGATCCAGTACAACGCTTTGGCCCGCGTACCCTTCTTTTGGCAGTGCTATGTCAAGCACACTGATTTTTTCGTTTTTGTCCCAGGTTGATGTCCACTGGGCCCCGGAACCTTCTATGGGTGCAGTAATCTTCAATTGAAGGGTGTCGAGTTTATGCGTTGGATCGGAGACGGCAATTTTTTCAATCCCTTTTTCAATCATTTTTAACATTAACATGCACGGGCTATCTCGAGGTCAGGGCTTGAACCAGACTTAGATATTTCGCTTTTCGGGGTTTCAATGAGACGCGGGATTTTTTCGAACCGGTTGTTATGCAGGTGCAATAGAAGAAAGGGCATTATTGCGAGGGAATAGATTTTTTTTGGAAGCATAAGTTCTCAGGTTCTACTTGTTCTGGTAAAAGGTTTAGCGCATCCCGTTCTTGTCGATGGGGGTAAAATTGAAGATCGGGAATTTTGAAATATAATGGTATGCTTTTGCCTCTAATTTACATGGATGGCCGATACCCCTTCACAGCGTATAATGCGTATCCTTTAACCATAGTTTTGCCCCGCCCTTGATCCCGTCCATATTGGAGACAAGTGTAATATTTTTATCGAGCTCGATACTGATCTTTTTGGAATTTCCACCGCTGATGAAAAGGTGGTCGTAATTAAAAACAGTCTTCAGGACCGCGAGGACTTTTTCAAGACGTTTGTTCCATTTTTCAGGCCCGATGTCTTCCAATGCGTTGTTGCCGATATATTGATCGTATGTTTTTCTCCTGGTAAAGGGATGTTGCCCAATCTCCAGATGTGGCAACAGTGTGCCATTCATAAGCAAGGCTGTTCCGAAACCAGTTCCGAGAGTGATCACCATTTCAAGGCCTTGTCCGCTGGCCACACCGAGTCCTTGCATGTCCGCGTCATTTACGACCCTTACCGGTTTCTTCAGGATCCCTGACAGTTCATCGCTAAGGTGAATTTTTCTCCATTTGTTGGTACCCAGGTTCGGCGCGGTATAGATCGTGCCTCCCCTCACGTAGCCAGGAAACCCCACTGAAACTTTCGTGTAGCGGTTAAAGTTTTTAGTTAACTCTACAATACCCTGCATAACGTTTTCAGGACCAGCGAATTTAGGCGTGGAGATCCGCTGATAATCCATGAGCATATTGCCGTCAATATCCAGGATTGTGCCTTTTATTCGCGACCCGCCGATATCGATAGACAGGATTTTTTCATCAGGGCCAACACTTTGCATAGCGGTTCTATATATTTAGAATAGAAAATGATCGTTAAATATAGAGTTATATGGTGAATCTGAAAACAACGACGGGGCTCGCGAGACCGTTTTTATGTTTTTATGCGTTCCTTAGAATTGCTATTTATAAAAAACAGCGACCATAAGGTGGAATACCACTTTTTACAATCATTTTTTCTATTTGGCTATAAGTAAAAGTTTTCTGTAATTGATCAGATCTAAACACGAGCGGTATGCGGAAGTTATCCCTGATTATATTTCTTATCTTAGGATGGGGTTGCAATAAGGATGACCCTGAAAAATTTACTTCTATCGCGGGATATTGGATCATCAGAACCCCGGATGATGCTACGACTGTAACCTTCAGGATCGGTCAGGATTCGAATGGTGAATTCATCGTCGAAAGCGCCGCTGTCAGGCACAATGGAACTGATTATAATGCGCAACCGATCGACGCGGGAATATTTCCCATTTCTCCGACCCAAATAGAATCAATAACTTTCCGAACAAATAGTTTTGTTCTCCGGTTTTTGGAGATTTCCGTGAACACTGATTTTACCGAAATGGATATCACCAATTCTATCCTGCTTTTTGACGGAGTTTTCAGGGAATTCTCCATGATAAAAGCCACCAGAAATTAGTAATAAGTAATAAGTGTGCGAGTAGAGGTATTCGCAAAATGTGCCATCGATTTCGCTTTAAGGCCAAAAGAAGATCCGGTTTAAATAGTATTTTCGGCGACATGACAATTGAATTGACAGCTTATTTATAGATTCTGATTTATCAAAAACAACCATGAAGAAAATACCTTTGCACCAGAAGAAAACCGATTCATCCAGAAGGGTTTTTATGAAGAACGCTGCTGCGGCTGCAGCTGGATTTATGATAGTTCCCCGCCACGTATTAGGTGGCAGCGGATTTATACCTCCCAGTGACAAATTGCTCATTGCAGGAATTGGTGTCGGAGGTAAAGGAAGATCTGATATTGCCAATTTTTTCAAAAGCGGAAAAGCTGAGATAGCTTTTTTATGTGACGTTGACCAGAGCATGATTGGCGAATCTGTTGAAAGTTTCCCAAAAGCTAAACGCTATACCGATTACCGGGAATTGTTTGATAAGGAATCAAAAAATTTCGATGCGGTTTCCGTTTCAACCCCCGATCACAACCACGCCGTCCAGGCGATGGCCGCCATGCAGTTGGGAAAACATGTCTATGTTCAAAAACCCCTGACCCACGATATTTTTGAAGCGCGCAAGCTTACTGAAGCTGCCAAACGATATAAGGTGGTTACACAAATGGGGAATCAGGGCGCATCTGGAGATGGTGTCCGACAGTTGGTGGAATGGTATGATGCCGGAATTATCGGTGACGTTCACACAGTGCAGATCTGGACGAACAGACCGATCTGGCCACAGGGAATTCCATGGCCTCCAAAGGCAGAAGTGCCAAAGGAACTGAATTGGGATCTCTGGTTGGGCACCGCACCTTACCGTGATTACGTTGATAAGCTCGTACCACGCAGCTGGCGCGGATGGTGGGACTATGGGACCGGCGCGTTGGGAGACCTTGGCTGTCACCTGATAGAAGCGCCTTTCCGCGTATTGAATCTCAAATACGCTACCGATGTGCAGGCCAGTGTGAGCAGCGTTTTTGTCGACTGGGGCCAGCGAGGACATTTTCCGGATACACCTCCCCCATCCAGCCATGCAACATTGACCTTTCCCAAGACTGATAAAACAAAAGGACCCGTCATCATGCACTGGATGGACGGTGGAATAAAACCGGAACGCCCGGCGGAACTCGGACCGAATGAGTTGTTTGGGGATGGCAACAGCGGTATTTTATTTATTGGCACAAAAGGAAAAATGATGGCCAGCGAATATGCGGCGAACCCGCGTCTGCTGCCCACTTCGCGGATGAATGAAGTAAAAGTACCTCAAAAGCTTGCACGTGTGCCGGGAAGCGCCGAAGGGCACTATGCACAATGGGTGGAAGGCGCTATCGCCGGATATGGAAACAAAGACCTCAGTTCGTCATTTGATCTAGCCGGACCGTTAACAGAAGCGGTCTTAATGGCAAACCTTGCTATACGGGTCGCCGATATGCCAAAACCACGGGCAAACGGAAGAGGGTTTGATTACCCCGGCAGCAACACCAAGTTGCTTTGGGATAATCAAAATATGCGCGTGACGAATTTCGATGAAGCCAACCAGTTCGTTAAACGCGACTACCGCCAGGGCTGGACGCTGGGCGTGTAGAAGGCATAAGGTATAACACTTATAACTTATAACTTATACCTATCTTTGTCAGCTAACATCCTGACGGCGTGAATTCCTGGGAATTCGGGTTGGGACAGGGGCCCTGTACCATGAAGATTTTTCTCCTGTTTGCCTTATTTTTTACAGGCACCATTTGTATTGCCCAAACTCCAATTGACAGGGAGGAAACGATTCTGATCGGTGGTATTAAACAATATATCACCATAAAAGGCAAAGACAATTCACTGCCCTTGCTGCTTTTCCTGCACGGCGGTCCCGGGGGTTCCGTGATGAACTATGCTGACAACTTTACAGGAAAACTACAGGAACATTTTGTCGTTATTCAATGGGATCAACGCCAGACAGGAAAAACCTTGCAACTCAATGCATCCCCCATTCCACTTTCACTGAAGATATTTCAAACAGATACCTATGAATTAATTCAAACTCTGCTGAAGCGATTCAAGCGGGTGAAACTTTATCTCGCCGGACATTCCTGGGGCACGGCATTGGGTTTCCATATTGCGCGCAACTATCCGGGTTTGTTATACGCTTACATACCCATTGGCCCAATGATCAATCAACTTGAAAGTGAACGCATCGTTCTGGGGAAGATGAAGGAAAAAGCAGTGACGACTGGTAATCAGAAAGAAACGGAAGAACTTGCACTGGTAAAGATCCCTTTCGAAAATGGCGAGCAATTGTATTATCACAGGAAGTGGCTATTTGATTTTTCCGGTAACCGCAAAAAACTTTCTCGGAGCTATGTAGAAAACTGGTCTTCAACATGGCTGAAGGTTTATAATGATGCTTCGAGGGAAAATCTGATTGAAACCCTGCCCGCGATCGGCTGCCCTGTTTACTTCTTTGCAGGAAGGAAAGATTACCAAACCAATTCTTCTATCACGGAAGAATATTATAACCACCTCGTTGCTCCAAAGAAAGCGTTGTTCCGGTTTGAACATTCCGGCCATTCAATCCCAAACTCCGAACCCGACCGGATGCAGGAACTCATCATCGAAAAAATCCTGCCCGAAACTTTTACCATCCAGAAAATCACTCCGGTGATCGGCCAGTCGGTGAATGGTGAACAGTGAATAAGTTACCAGTTGCCGGGTGGTAAGCGGGGAATTATTTAATGTCGGTTTAAAAACTTAATGAATTCCTTTACGTAATCATACCTGTGATAAACCCACTTTATGTTTTCTTCAAAGGAAAAGCGGAGACAAGACACGCGAACATCGGACCGCAATCGAAATCTTGAAGCCATGGTGCGGTTAACCCATCAAACGATGACAAGGGAAAACGCCGAACCTGACACAGCTCTTGCCAAACCCGACCTTTCGACCGCCCCATTGGAACAACCATGGGAAGAAATGGTCTTCGAACACCGCAACAAAGCGTACGGCGCATATGTTCTGAGGAAAGGCTACAGCAACAATGTAACAATTGGTTTGATCGTTACCATTATTGTTGTAATGTTTTTGATTTTTTACCCGAGGCTTTCCAAATTTTTTGGAAGCGATGATGTTGTGGCTAGACCTCCATTGCGGAAGCTTGTCTACACGGAATTGTCTGCACCCCCACCGATCGATAAACCCAAACCCGCGCCGCCCCAAATCATTCTTCCAAGACTTCAGAAGGTGATCAAGTTTGTGCCTCCGAAAGTTGTGAAAGAGGAAGTCGTAGAACTGCCTCCCACTATCGAGGAAATAAAAGTAAATGAAACCGGAGCTGTCGCAGTTGAAGGCCCCACGGAAGTTATTTTTGATGCACCGGTTGAAGAAGTGGTGGTGGATGACAATGAACTCTTCACCGTGGTGGATCAGCAACCCGAATTTGAAGGCGGCTACAATGCGATGATGGCTTTCATAAAACAAAATATGGTGTATCCCGCCAATGCGCGCCGTATGCAAATAGAAGGAACTGTTCACCTCAGCTTTATCGTCAGTAAAACCGGTACGATCAGTGAGGTAAAAGTTCTCCGGGGTATCATGACGGAATGCGATAAGGAAGCTGTTCGCGTAGTCCAGTTAATGCCACTGTGGAAACCAGGGAAACAAAATGGAAGGAATGTTAATGTGCGTTTTATCCTGCCACTTAAATTCAGGTTGAATTAAAGTGAAAGCAGAACGCACACGTTAAAAAATTAGTTGTAATCGGCCATTTCAAGCCAAAGCTGATCAAAACCTTTGCGGTAGGACTCCACGACACCTGCTTCGCGCGTGAGCAGAATATTTTCATGATTAAACCGCGCGGCACTCAAGGTCCAGTTATAACTACCTGTTATCAGGCTCCGGTCATCAGCTACCATAAATTTGTGATGCATATGATTTTTGGAAACATCCATTTTCACCGGAATACCTTCGCTGGCTAATTCTTTGATATCCGAACCATGATCGAACAACTTGTCGTTGTCGGTAATGATCTTTACATCAACACCTTTCCGGTGCGCATTAATGATCGCGCGCGCGATCTGATCATCACTTATTGTAAACACGCAAATTTTCAGTTGCCTTAACGATAGATTCATTTGCTGCACAATCGCATTGCGACAATCATTGCCCGGGCTAAAAAAAGCGAGCGACTGTTGAACAACACTGCTTTGCAATAAATTATTTACCTCCTTCATCCATTGCATTACCAGCCGGTAATTTTTGTCTGAAACATTTTCGTTTGCGAGCTCGATAATTTTGGCCCGGAGGAAATTGACGGTTTGATGGTCGAGCACTTCTTTACCTAAAAGGTTTTTCAGGGTGTTTTTCTCGGATTTTGAAAGGTAATAATCTTCCAGGCTTTGCTGCAGGTGGCTGACGATGTCCATAACGAAGTGGGGATTATTTATTGCCGCTTTACGAATATAGAAAGAAGCACCCGAATTAGATCACTGGTAAGCGGCGTTATTCCCCGGAATGTGGAAAAAGCCTGCAGCCACTTTATTATGGCCGTTTAAAAAAAATTGGCGATTCTTTGCAGACAAATCATGATTTTCAAATACTATTGCGGAAGTTTTTGAGGGGTTTAGCCTGGGGAATAATTTCAACACCTGTACGAGTGTCTTTAACGAAAAAACCGGCGAATCTTTTAAATTTTGGCACAGTAATCCCTGTAAACAACCGATATTATTACCAAAACCGAAAAATGATGAACGTTATCCGAAATTCTTCAAGAGTAGTTATGTGGGTATTAGTCCTCATGATCTGCTTTACCGGGTGTAAAAGCAAAAAGAAAGCGGCAGAAGCTGCCCGGGCCGCAGAAGAGAGAGCAAGAATTGAACAAGAAGCAACCCTCCGCAAAGAGGAGGAGGAACAAAAAAGAAAAGAAGCTGAGGAAGCAGCGAGCAGAGATGCCGATGCAAGGCAACAGGAAATGGCTACCAACGAGCCCAAAGCCAGGCTGAATCAGTATTTTGAGTCCGTTGCAAGATCAGGCAATGTAGCTTCTTCAAACAGCAGCATCAACGAAGCCCTTACCCTCTTCTCTTCACCGGATACGCCAGTGTTGATCGTGATCAGTGAGGAAGGCGGCCAAAAAGATTATGACAGGCCAACAACCATAAGACAGTATCTCAACTACCTGAAAGACACGAAAAATAATTCGAACAGCATTTCCAATCTTCAGTTCGATAATTCAGGTAAGATCACCGAAGTAGAATTAAGAAAGAACTAAAAACTCAATTTCAAATACAATTATCATGGTTAAAGCCAGTTATTTATTCACCCTGCTTTTAAGCCTTTGCATAACAGGCAGTCTTTCGGCGCAGACAGCTGAAATAAGCCGGGAAAGAAAACAAGCAATTGATTCCCTCGCGCTGGAAAAAGTGAGAGACTTAAGCAAATATATAAGTATCATTGGAAGCAAAAACACTGCGTTCTCGGAAGCCACCCGTGTTATGGATCGGGCCGAAGAACTTTTTGCATCTGATAGTGAAATGGGAGTTTCTTCCCTGAGCAGTAAAGAGATCAGCTACTATAAAGTTCGCAAGTATTTTGAACGTCTGATGGCGCTCAACTACGACCGGATCTCCATTACCTGGTATAACATTCATTACATCAGCGATCTTGAGCGCCAGCCGGATGGCCGTTATGTTGGTGTGGTCACCGTCTATCAGCGGTTTGAAGGCGAAACAGACGATGGCTTGATGAAGTACAAAGACACAACCAAAAAAGATATCACGATTTACGTCGAAAGAAAGAAAACCCAAATCGCGGGAAGAACCGTAGAGTTCTGGGATGTGTTGTTGGGTGATATCCGGGTTACGGAAACAAGTTCATGATTTCAGGCAAGGGGAAAAAGCAAAAAGCAGAAAGCAGAAAGCAGAGAGCAGGGTCAACACTCCCTGGCTTTGTGCTTTTTGCTTTTTGTTTTCTACTAATACTGTTGGCGCCAACAGTTCAAGCCCAGATCGTGGGCGAAATGGAGGATGAGAGTAGGCTGTATGCCGAGTCCAAACAGGTGAACCAGTTTTTCAGGAGGTTTAACGGTGAAGAGGATGAAAAGGGAAATCGCTACTATCCTGGCGACAAACAATATCGAAGCGAGAAACTCAGAAGGCAATACCTCCGGATATTATTTGATGAGAGCAACGGGGATATAGGCAATGCGCTTAAAACGGATTTTGTTAAAGCTGTCCTGGATAAAACTGAAACCAGTATACTGAATTTTCACGGCGGCAACTGGTTTTCAGAATTGCACACCACATTCACCCTGAATGGAAAAAGCCAGAACGTGATCCTCTTCATGGAATTGGAAAAGCATCGCCTCGGCACGCGGTGGGTGATCCAGAAAGTGCACGCAGATTTGTTCGAACCATACTTCGCAAATGATACTGTGAAGGTGGGCCGCTTTCTGCATCCGATGAGTCATGAACTGGATTTTATGAATCTCCGAAAGGCTTTCATCAACAAGGATAGCATCAACCAGTTCATCGTAAAGCGATTTGTGCCGGATCATTTATCTTTATTCCTTTATGAAGTGAAAAAAGGAAACCTGAAATTTAAATCCGTCGACCATGTTAAATTCCATTTTTTTCAGATCGACGGCTGGTATCTTGGAATCTCTGAATTTAACAGACCTGGATATAATACGGGCTGGTTGATATCCAACCTTGTGAGGTTAAATAATCCGTCAGAGAAAGATCTTTTAAGAAAGTTCCTGTATTATGAAACACAATAAGCTGTGGATATTCACAGTTTCTTTGGTTTTTATGATGGCTTTTAGCGCCCTCGCTCAGAAATCAAAGCCTCAGAAATCGACCAAGAAACCTGCCCCTCAGAAGGTTGAAAAAAAAGCCCCTCAGAAGGTTGAAAAAAAAACCGTGCAGGTTACCCCTGGCGCTTCCCAAAATCAGGAAAAAGTAAAAGACCTCGTCGCTTTCTTCCAACTCTTGCTGAATACCCTTGGAAGCAATTCCACTTCAACCCGCGACAAGGAAATAGTTATTACAGAAAGTTACGCCAAAGTTTTCAGGGATGGCAAAGTACAGGTCGAAGATGATCTGGATGAAGAAAGAACTGTCATTACCAACAAAGATGTTGTTGCTTATTTGAAGGATGTCGACTTTTTTTTCAAAGACGCGAAATTTGAATTAACGATTGGGGATATAAAGGAAGGGGTTAATGCCAATGGCCAGGTATTTTACAAAGTATCCCTGAGCCGAAACCTCAACGCTACAACGGCCAGCGGAAAGCCGGTCAACAATACCATCCCCCGGTATATTGAAATAAATTATGACCGCGTGGCAGAAGACCTTAAGATCGCCAGCATTTATACAAATGAATTTGATGAAAAAGAGGCATTGACCACCTGGTGGAATCAATTGTCATTTGAATGGCAGTCTATCTTCAAAAGGAAACTGAATATCACCGATAGTGTCGACTTGAACAGTATCAAAGACATGATTGCACTCAATGAATTGGACCTCACTGGAAACAAATTCATTCAGTCTATCGATCCTCTTGCCGAGATGATCAATCTCAGGCTGCTCAACCTTTCAGAAACCAGAGTAGAGGACCTCACTCCCATCCGAAACCTGACAGAACTTGTTGAATTGAATTTGTCCGGCACCAAGATCTTTGACCTTACCCCGCTGCGGTATTCGGGCAAATTGTCAAGACTGAACATCAATGATACCGACATCAGATCAATTGCGGTTCTGGAGAAAATGCCGTTGATGCAAAACCTTGAAATGCAACACACACACGTGATCGATTTTGGCGCGCTGTCTTATCTTACGGCGTTGCTGAATCTCGACATGGAAGGAACACAGATCCGAAACCTCAGGCCCATTGAAGAACTCGGGCAGATCATAGAACTGAATGTGTCAAAAACACCTATACAGGATCTGTCGCCAATAAAAGGATTTACCACCCTTTCGTCTTTGAACATCGACAGCACACTTACCCGCGATATCCGTGTTTTAAGCGGATTGGAGAACCTGAAAGTGTTACACGCGAATCACACTTTTATTTCTGATCTCACCGTGTTGCAGAAACTACCGAATCTTGAACGAGTCTATTGTGATCAAACTCCCGTGAACAAGGCAATTGCTGACGCTTTTATGTCAGCTAAACCAGGGGTGCTCGTAATATATGATTCAAAAGACCTTCAAGCATGGTGGAACACGCTGTCGGCGGATTGGCGGCGTATCCTCAGTACCACAGCAAAGATCCGCGTAATGCCGGGAAAAGAGGAATTGGCCAGGGTGACAAACATCGACTCCGTTAACTTTGGCAACAATCGTTCTATCACTACACTTGAACCCTTGCGAAAACTTCTGAGGTTGCAGGTAATACTCGCCCACAACACAGGCATACGTGATTTGTCGCCCTTGCAGGATCACCGCAGCGTAAGGTATCTTGATATCAGCGACACAGAAGTGCAGGACATTTCTCCCCTTGGCAAACTCACGGCCTTAAAAGTATTCAGAGCAGACAGAAGCAAACTCGAGAAATTAGATCCGCTCTTTAACTTAAAACAGTTGAACGAAGTGTATGTCGACCGCACTACAATTCACGACATTACCGCCCAGGAATTTCTCGAGAAAAATCCCGGATGCCTGATCGTATATAAGACCATTCACCTAGACCGTTGGTGGAAAAATATTTCCCAGGGTTGGAAAGAAGTATTCCGTTCGCAGATGGGCAAAGATACCACTTCAACAAGGGAAAATCTTCACAAGCTTGTGGAGCAGGAAGTTTTTGATTTTAAAGAAGGTCGCGTGCGCGATCTGGGTGCCCTGAGTGAATTTGTCAGGCTCAAAGAACTACATTTCTCCGCTACGGGCATTACGGAAATCCCTGACATGGAAACACTGCGATCATTAAAGTCCTTACACGCTACTAATAGTCCGCTACAGCGCATTGGCGCCATTAGCCTTCTGAGTCAATTGGAGGATCTCGACATTTCCAATACGCCCATTGAGGATCTAAAAGGATTGGAAGGATTGGAAAACCTTAAGACCATAAACTGTTCGGGCACACAGATTAAAAAGTTGGACCCCCTCAAAAGTTTGCACCAACTCGAATCAATGGACTGTTCCAATACCAATGTAAGCAAACTTGACCCTGTGATGTACCTTTCCCTGCGAACACTCAAGTGTTATAACACTAAAATCAATAGTCGGGAAGTTGATCAGTTCAGGGAGAACAATCCTGAATGTCAGATTGTATATTACAGGTAATTCAGACGACCGTCACCGTACCCATTCCCGGATCCTGTTTTTTTTATTGACCTTGAACCCGTGTAAAAAGCTTACCCTAAGTACAATATTTTTTTGTTTCTTCGTTTTAAAGGGTAACCCTACCTGACCTTGAAAACATTTCTCCATCCCGTTAAACGGTTGCTGTTTACTTTCGGCCTGGTTTCATTAATCGTTTATTGCAGTCATGGACAAAGTATCAGTGGTTACATCCGCGATGAAAACAATAATCCAGTTCCCTTCGCAAATATTTTTTATTGGAAGATCTCTTTTGATATTATTGACACCTGGAAAAGGGATTGGAGTTACTGATTGAATGCAGTTAAAATGCAGGTTTAGAGAACAGGGTAAATGCAGGGTTTAAATGCAGGTTGAAATAGCAGGCTAGTTGGAGGGATTTTGAAAAACCACAGATTTCTTGTATCTTAACTTATTAGGGTATTTTCTGCCAATTCATTGAATTTGGTTTCTTTTTCTCTCCCGTTGGCGACTTAACAATAAAAAAATCAGTGGAATGAAATGAACATTCCATTAGTAATGTAATTTTGGTCATGACTTTCCGAGCCTTTCCTGCAACCGCTTCCCTGCTGATTTTGGCCGTTTTGTTTTTTTCGTGTGGGGAAAAACAAGCATCGGATCCCTGTTGCAGTTTCACTGACCTTCCCGCGGGCTCGAATGTAAAAGATGGGCAGGGAGCTGTTCAGGTGCAAGGAAGTACATCTGCGTATTTCTATGTTCTCGATCAAACCGGAAAACAAATTGGATATCAATCCCTGAATCAAATCCTGGGCGTGGATCCGGGGCTGTACCAGATCAAGGTAAATAACTCCAATTACCCGGTTGAGGTTAAGGCAGGCGAATTGGCCAAATGTTCTACAGGTACTTTAATGGTGTCGGGTAATACCACTGATTACTATTATGTTATGGATTCCAGTAGTAACCAACTGGGTTACGAAGTGCTAGGCAAATCCATGTCGTATTTTCCCGGTGAATTTAAAGTTAAGGTTAACAATACGGAGGCTCCAGTTATTATTAAGCTGAACGAGTTGACTGAAATTCGCTCAGGCACTCTGCTCGTTCACGGAAGCACGAACGAATATTACTATGTGCTTGACGACACAAACAAACAACTGAATTACAATTCACTTGAAAAGCCACTGGCTTTTTTGCCAGGAATCTATCTGTTGAAGGTTAATCATACTTCTATGAAAGCCGATGTCGTCGCCGGCAAAGCCACGGAACTTGGCACCGGAAACATTTTGGTAAAAGGTTTGACAGAAGAATACTATTATGTGACTGACACACTGGGCAATGCTTTAAACTATCAGACCCTTAATAAATCACTGGCTTTTTTTCCAGGCACTTATCATATTAAGGTTAACAATACGCTCGTGGAAGGAAATGTTTCTGAAGGCACGACCGCGGAGTTCGTTACCGGAAGCCTGATGCTGACCGGTGGTGGCACCGAGTACTATTATGTGCTGGATGAAACCGGAAATCAGC
Source organism: Cyclobacteriaceae bacterium (assembly GCA_040902445.1). Taxonomy (GTDB): domain Bacteria; phylum Bacteroidota; class Bacteroidia; order Cytophagales; family Cyclobacteriaceae; genus Chryseosolibacter. Next base: position 15,926 of record JBBDXJ010000098.1, read on the forward strand.
TGAACTATAATTCATTGAATAAGTCCCTTTCTTTTTTTCCTTCCGAGTACATCGTGAAGCTCGGGTCCAGTTCGCGCAAGGCAACCGTGACCGCTGGCCAACTCACCTCCCTCAATGCTTTTAACTAAGGTTAGGAAACATCAATTGCCTTCAGGTGGTGGATTGAGAATGGTTTTGATGAAAGGGCTTTAGCCCAAACGGATTGGTGAGTCAACGTCTTCCCTCCCGCCGTGATAGTTTAATTATCCGGGTCGACTCATGCTTCCTTCAATTTTAACAAGATCCCCACAGCTTTGTATTTATCCTTGCCGTTCCGCTCAATCTGAAGAAAAATGTCATCATCGGGATTATTTTCTAAAAAGTCACCATCCTGTTCCGTCCAGGTATAGTTGACGCCGGGAAATCCGTCTACTGAGATTACGTCATTTACGGAAATATCGAGGATCTCCGTTCTGTTGATGGCAAAAAGCAGGTTATTGCCGTTTAAATGATAGGTCATATCTTCTTTAGGTTAATGTTCCGTCCGTGAAAATTGTTCAAAAAGCTTACCCAAACAACCGTGCCTGCATGTCATTTCGGATCAATTTAGCAGCCGGACATACGTTGAAAAACTTTATCTTGTTGACCACCCGTGTTTCAATGTGAACTGATCAATGCTATGAAAACCATCGTTATACTTTCATTTTCGCTGCTGGTGTGGGCATGCACAACGAAACCCCCCGATAGATCAATCGGGAAAAAATTTGGCTCCGATGTAATTGTTTACGGAGGAACATCCGCGGCTGTGGCAGCTGCTGTCCAGATAAAAAGAATGGGTCGGTCGGTCATTGTTGTTTCTCCTGATGTTCACCTTGGTGGACTGTCCTCAGGAGGCCTGGGTTTTACTGATACTGGGAATAAGGAAGTTATAGGAGGCATTTCAAAGGAATTTTACCAGCACCTTTACGATCACTATCAGAAAGATGACGCGTGGAGGTGGCAGGCAAAATCCGAGTACGGCAATAAGGGCCAGCACACTGTGGCGATGGATGGCGAGACCAGTAGCATGTGGATATTTGAACCCCACGTGGCCGAAAAAGTTTTCGAAGATCTGGTGGATGAACTGCAGATCGAGGTACACCGCAATACATGGCTGGACAGATCACCCTCCGGAATTTCTGTGGCGAATGGAAAGATCGTCTCCTTTAATTCCCTGAATGGAAATTCATATGAGGCAAAGATGTTCATAGATGCCACCTACGAAGGTGATCTCATGGCGGCTGCAGGAATAAGCTATCACGTAGGTCGCGAGCCAAACAGTCAGTACGGTGAACAATGGAATGGTGTACAGACGAATGTATTTCACCATAAACATCAGTTTGAGCTTAAGGTCGATCCATTTAAGGTTCCGGGAGAACGCGGCAGCGGACTGTTGCCGGAAGTTTCAGCAGAACAACCCGGTGAATACGGTACGGGTGACAAGAAGTTCCAGGCGTACTGCTTCCGGCTCTGTATGAGTAATCATCCTGACAACCGCGTGCCTTTTCCCAAACCCGACGGATATGATCCCGCCCGGTATGAGCTGTTACAACGTGTATTTGACGCGGGCTGGCGTGATGTATTCTCAAAATTCGATGCGATACCCAATCGAAAGACCGATACCAACAACCATGGTCCATTTAGTTCGGATTACATCGGCAAAAATTATGAGTATCCGGAGGCAACTTATGAAAGAAGAAAGGAGATCATCAAAGAACATACAGACTATCAACAGGGACTGTTGTATTTCCTGTCAAACGATCCCGGCGTGCCCCCGGAAATCCGGGCAGAGATGAGAAAGTGGGGACTAGCCAAAGATGAATTCACTGATAATAATAACTGGCCACACCAACTGTACATCCGCGAAGCCAGACGGATGATCGGAGATTTTGTGATGACAGAGAAAGATGCGTTGGGAAAAACAACGATCGCGCGCCCTATAGGAATGGGTTCCTACGCCCTGGATTCTCACAACGCCCAGCGATATGTTACAGCTGAAGGCTTTGTACAGAACGAAGGCGACATCGGTGTGACACCGGATCGCCCCTACTCAATTGACTATGGTGCCATTCTTCCAAAGGAAAGCGAATGTTCTAACCTGCTTGTCCCGGTTTGCCTGTCGAGTTCGCACATTGCTTTTGGATCTATCAGGATGGAACCTGTTTTTATGATCCTCGGCCAATCAGCCGCCACTGCCGCGGTGCTGGCTATTGACGAGAAAGTTTCGCCGCAGCGATTATCGTACCCGAAGCTCCGAGAGGTTTTATTGAGAGACAAGCAAAGGCTGGAGCTTTAAACTGCTGTTGTTCATAGCTTCACTCCGAGTCTGGCGTGTCGGATATGTGTTTCATTTCATAGGTATTGCGCCGTCGACACGTCTCTCATATTCATGTGTCTAGATCTTCGACTGTAGGATACGAACTGTCACCAGCAACTGCCCTATGTGGCGCTGGGTGTGTTCGGCGGCGTGGAAAAGCAACCCGGCGACTGTCGTGGGGATTTCTTTGCGTCCTATTTTCCTTCTTTCAGTAAGAGTTGATTCAGGTGTGTTTTGAAGCTGGACTATGGCTCTGTTTACTTGCTGGCGGAAGGCATCTACCAGATCGCTGGCTTGAATGGACTTATTAATTTCCTTTTCGGCTGATAGTTCCTTCAATTGATCAGCGGTAAGGGCTTCTCCTCGCGCGTAGGTAAACAACCTGTCGACCACCCCGCGGATGTGCAGCAAATGAAATCCAACAGAAGCAACATCAGCCGGTCTTTGCCATAATAGTTCGGCGGGAAAATTCTCTGTATACCGCTCTGCTTCTTCTACGGCTTGTAACAATGCGTGGGCTAAAGGCTGCAACAAGGCAGGCACCCCCTCTATGGGCCCTCGTTGCCAAACCTCCCCGATATCTGCACTCATTGCTTACAACTTACAACTTACAACTTTCCTGAGGCTGTACATTGAATCGAACAATGTTTCATAACTGGTTTTAACCTGCATAAACTACCAAGGTAGAGGTGGTGGGATTTGGACCCATTCAGCTATGGTTTTGCCAATAAACTAACAACCTTATGCTATGATCTGAATACTTTCGCGTTGCAATGTTAGCGGAAGTTGTATAACTTTATTGCTGTCTGTAACAGAATAATACCCATCCCATCATCCCGGGAGTAACGCAGATCTTATTCAATTAATTCACGAATCTCAGGAAAAAAAATGGCTGAAAAAAAGAAAGTTCTACGCCTGGAATCACTGGTTGCATACCTGCAAACGGAAAGGGACGGCGATGAGATCTTTATCAAGTATAAGGATAAAAAAGTCGCTCCTGCGAAATCGAAATTCATCAAGATGACTAAGGATCCCATTAAGCTTAACATCGAATTGGAGTTGCTTAAAACCGAGAAATGGGTAGAACTGGAGTTGTGGGATTACGATCGTTTTACACCTAACGACAGCCTGGGAAAATTCAAATTATTGGTAGATCAGCCATCGGAGAATTTCACTGCCGAGCTGGAGCGCAATAAGGATTCGGATGCGCGGTATGTTTTGAACTGGTCTGTGATCGAGCGGATACCAAAAAAAGCCAAATCACCCACCTCGCCCAGGAAACTGCGCTAAACATACCGCAGGTCCTGCGGAGAAACTGAAATATATACGGCAGCACCGTTTTTTATGTTATGCTTTTCCGATCTTACCCTGATCCGGGTTTTTGAAATCAGTATATCCATCTCGCAGTAACTGCCAACAAATTCTACGCTCTCCACTGTGCCCCTTATAGCCCTCTTGCTTTTTTTTACCAACTTGAAATGTTCGGGTCGCAGAAAAATACTTTTTTTTCCAGCATCTGCTATGAATTCTTTCATGGCCTTTAATTGCGAAAATGCTTTGAAACTTTCAGGGTGAATAATATTGTAATTCCCAAAGAGGCCACCCGTATATTCATTGACAGGTCGTTTATAGATCTTCTCGGGCTTTCCTTTTTGTATGATTTGCCCGTCTTTCATCACGAGAATTTTATCCGCCCAGGAAAGCGTATCCTGGGGATCGTGCGAGACCAGTATGCAGGTGATCTTTAATTTCTCCCCGATATCGCGAATGACTGACTTCAGGGTGTTCTTGTGGACCATGTCCAGATGTGAAAAAGGCTCGTCGAGTAATAGCAGGCCGGGACTTGAGATCAATAACCTGCAAATAGCGATGCGCTGTTTCTCACCCCCTGAAAGCTGATCAGTTTTGCGTTTTAACAAATGGCTGATCTGACATACATCATACAATTTACCGGCTTCCCTGTCTGAAAGGGAATTGGAATAGGAAAGGACCTGTTCAACCCTTAAAAATTTCTGCAACTCAAAGTGCTGCGACAGGTAAGCTATACCGGGATGTCCGGGAACTAACTGATCATCAGGTCCCGTTATTTTTTTCTTTTCAAACCAAAGCTCGCCACTATCAGGTTGGATCAATCCCGCAATAAGCCTTAACAATGTGCTCTTCCCGGCGCCGGTCTCGCCAGCGATGGCAATTTTCTCCAGCTTCCGCTGCGAAAAGCTGATCTTGCTTAACAGGAAGTCGCCCTCCCCTTTCTTGCTGATGTTTGCTGCCTTGAGAAATGTCATATAGTGCGCGCTACCAACAACCAACTACTTTTTATCAACCCACGTATCCATCTTTATTTTTTCGATGAGCAGGGAGTTCTTGAATTCATGAATTAATTTTTCCATTTCTGTTTCGCGTGTTTGCAGGTCGTTGAAATCCTGGTCGTGCGCATCGATCACCGGTTTCAGTTTGTCCAGGTTAGCCTGCATATTGGTGATCACGGCCTTACGTTCCTCTCTTTCGGATTCTTCGCTGAGGTCATTTTCGTTTTTCGAGCGCAACGTCTGAAGTACTTCCTGAATATATTGGATCATATCCCAGGGATTGTTGGGCATATTCCACGTAAAGTAAATATTACACTTCCGGCATTTATAACGGTTGCTCACCCACGCTTTTTCATTTTTCTCCGTGCCAGAGGCTTTTAACATATCCCTGGAATGGCAGTGCGGACACAGTGGATTGTCCTTAACCAGCTTTTTCAGGTACTCACGTTGTTCCTGGATAAAGGCTCTCGTATTGGCGTGGTTGCTCATGTGCTCGATAAAACGGTCCACCGCATCTTCCACCTTTTTGTTCTCCTCGCCGATCTTTCCTTCGGCGATTAACTTTTTGCTTTGCTTCTTAAAAAAGGTCGCAACCTTGACCAGTTCCCGTTCATTTGGCTTGAAGTTTATATTCATCTGAGGTGTATATTCAAAAATATATAAATCATTGCAACTTTTTACCAACAAAACCTAAGATGGCAGCCATATAATTGTTTGCAGGTTTCCGCTTCAAATGTTTATCTTTCAATCACACCAAAAAAAAACAGAATTGCGCGATACTTTTAAAAATATTTATTTGGGGTTTGTCGTTTCCCTCACATTTTTCACATGTGCTGACAAAGACGAATCAGATCAGGGAGCTGCAGGCGAATCGTACCGGTCATTTACAGCCGATGGCGCATGGTGCTGGTTTTCAGATCCACGGGCGATTTATTTTGAGGGAACATATAAGAGGACTTATTCGGGATGGGTGGATAGCCTGGGCAATATCGTGGTAGGGTCTTATGACTATGCTGACGGAAAGATACGGACAAAAATATTGCACGAGCGTTTTGAAAGAGATGACCACGACAACCCGAGCTTCTTTATGGATTCACAAGGAAAGCTGATGGTATTCTACTCCAGGCACGGCACCAGGAACTCACCGATTTTTTTGGCGAGAAGTAAAAATTCTGAAGACATTTCGCAATGGGAACCTGTCCGAAAACTGAGATTAAACGATACCATCGCCTATGCGGGCCTCTCCAACAGCTATACATACACCAACATCGTTCAGTTATCGGAGGAAAAGAACAAGTTGTACCTTTTCTGGCGCGGCGCGGATTTCAAACCCAATTTTTCTGTCTCCATCGACAGTGGCAAAAACTGGGATCAGGGTAAAATTCTCATTCTTCCCGAAAGGATCTACAAGAACCGGAGACCGTATATGAAAGTTGCCTCGAACAACCGGGATGTTATCCATTTTGCCTTTACAGATGGGCATCCCAACGCGGAACCAACAAATTCGATTTATTACGCAAAATATCAAGGCGGAGCTTTGCACAAAGCCAATGGTGAAAAGATCATGGATTGGTCATTCTTGCCATTGGATCCAAAGCAGTCTGATGTCGTGTATAATGCGGCCCAATCCAGGGAGAAAGCCTGGATCTGGGATGTAGCTGAAAACAAAGCTGGAAATCCGGTCATTGTATATTCCCAGTTTCCCAGCGATAGCAATCACGTATATTATTACAGCATTTATGATGAAGGCCGTTGGAATAACTACCGGTTACACGATTCGGGACCCTGGTTTCCACATACCCTCGCGGGTGCCACGGAACGCGAACCAAATTATTCAGGAGGAATTGTTTTAGACCACGAAGATCCGTCGAACGTCTATTTGTCGCGCGAAAAAAACGGAGTGTTTGAGCTTGAAAAATGGACTACCGATGACAGCGGAAAAAACTGGAAGGTCACTGTCATCACCAAGGATTCCGAGTTCGATAACGTAAGACCATTTGTAGTGCGAAATCACGCCGATGATTCCGGAATAGTACTTTGGATGAATATTAAAAAATATTTGCATTACACAGATTACCAGGGGGAGATAAAGATATTGGTGAGGCACCCACGAGTGGTGCCCGTACGGTAGGGGCAATCCCTGGCGGATACCCCGATAGGGTGCCAGTATCCCCTACTCAAAATACGCCAGAAGTCTTCCACAGGTGATAACGCCTGTCCAGAGTATGAGGGAAATTATGCCGGCGGCCTTGGCCGCGTAGGGTGTGGGTTGGAGATGATCCCAGCTCCTGACTGTGGGGAAGGTAAAGCGATGAAAAAATCCCGCATTGGCGAATGCAACAAGGATCAGCGTCAGCTTTATTCCGAAGACGCTGTTGCCGCTTAGTGATGTTGCTTCGGTAATAAATAAAAGAAGGCCGGATGGAATCACAAGCAACAAACTTCTTCGCGACCAGGGAAGTAAATGTTTGGCGAGGTCTGTTACGGGTATTTTTTTTGAGACCCCCAAAAGTCGAAAATCGAACAAAAATGCACTTCCCACTAAAAAAACGAATCCTACTATGTGGATGATCTCGATGACGGGATACAAAATTTGCGAATGACGGATGTAAACAGCCAGAGAAGATGCCTCCAGCCATTCAAACACACGCCCGTCATTCATATTATCGCAGCTCGGTTGCCTTCTCTCCTATGGTGATCCGTTCTGCGCGCATTTCGTCATCTATTTTTAGATGGGGATATCCGACAACCGTGGCCTGAATTCCTTTCTTGAGCATGCTCTCCTGCAATCCGCGGCTTTCCATACGGCTGGGCGGCGCCAGAACTACCGTCCATGTTTTTTTATCGACTTTAAACTTCAGCATGCCGTGCGGGTTGTCATAGCTGTATTCCAGGATTTCCCCTTTCAGGTTCAAAACCTTCTTTTGATCGTAACTGCTCCAGCCATGGTGGAAAGCGCTGAAGGAAACGCAAAGGAGCGCCAATGCGGTGATCGCAAGCGCGGCTGTCTTTTGATGAACCAATAAATTGAGTTTCATATGGTTTAAAGTTGGTTGTATAAAATTAACCTTCTTTTTTCAATACTGTTCGCCAATATCATTTTTTTTAAAGCAGCAGTACGGCCAGATAATGCCACTCGCCGGATAATATTCCTACGTGTCTTTTGTGAATCTTAGCCAGCGGATATTAAACCTGGAAACTTGTGGAGTGGAATCCGTGTCAATTCTAAGCCTCTGATATTGACAGTATATTCCCGCAAGCAGGAAAATTTCTCCCAGCAGGAAAAGGCTCCAGTTAAATGCAGCGGGAATGTATCCGGATGCCAGGCGCAGAAAATCCTGGTTTTGAAGAATGTTCGCGTAGTCACCGATGAATCCGTTGTTGATGATGAGCCATCCATAATCCTGCATGAATGTGTATAGAATAAAAAAGCAACCAGCCGATATCAGGGTCCATGCCAAACGTGAAAGGGGTTTTGGAGTGAACAGTAATACCAGTGTCAACACGATCATAGTAAAGGAACAAATGATCGGCGCTAATACGGGTCCCAGCCACGTGAAAGGGATGAGGAACAGTATATCCCATTCCAGCAACGAGGCAGGCCAGTTGATAAATACTTTAAGCCATCCGTAATAAAAGATATCCCAGACAGCAAACGCCAGGAGGAAATAAGCCAAACGGTCTTTAAAGTGCGTGCCGGCGAGATAGCCCACCGCCAGCAACATGACGAGTGTGGAAATTTCTCTGAGTAGTTCAACTTTCAGGATACCAGGATCGATCAATTGAAAGGCAACCGTAAATCCATTGGGATAGTATAACGCCCGCAAGTAAACTACTACCGCACTTTCCAACGCTGCCATGGCGATACTGAAAATGCAAACTCCTATAAAAGTTTTGACCGTTGTGTTCATGACCTTAAATTAAGTTTTTCTAAACTTATAATATCCGAATGGCAGCGAAAAAGAATGGATCCTCCGATGACACCGAACATACAATCGATCAGCCGCCAGCACGGAGTCCACTCTTGCGGCACCCTGGAAAACGCGGTTCATTCCCTTCATTCCTTCAAATAGGTCAGTTGCGAATTTCATATTGCCAAGCAGGTGGTCGTCAAGAAAATACAGATGTCTTCCTGGAAGTCTTTCAATTTCAGCCAGGGCATCATCAACATATTTGCAATAATCAAAAGTACTTTGTATTTCAAAGTTGACTGAGTTTTTCAGATAATCAAAGACTTTCCGAAAATTTTTTTGCAGCACCCGTTTCCTTATCAGGTTATTCCTGTATGTCCCCTCCCTTATGCTCTTATTTCCTTATATCAATTTGGGCTAAAGCCCCTTCCTGAAACCCATTTCTTGATCCACCACCTTCTATGTTGATCTCTATCGCCCTTATGTCCCCTTATGTCCCTCCCCCCCAGCGGCAATGGTTCCTTCCAATAAACCTAAAAACACATAAAAAAAGCCCTAAATTTGCCGTGGGATTACCAGTTTTATTATGACTCCGCAGGATCTGAAATATTTGTTAGAAAAGCAGCGGGCCGGGTTCAGCCTTGAGCAACTCTTTTACACCGCGCCTGAGGTATTTGATTATGAGTGGGAATACATCTGGAAAAAATTCTGGCTGTATGCGGGCACAACTGCGGAAATTCCAAGACCTGGTGATTACTTCACTTACGCTGCCGGCAAAGATTCCATCATCATTATACGGGGTGACAAGGCCGAGGTATATGCTCACCACAATACCTGCCGGCATCGCGGATCTCTCATATGCCTCACCGAACATGGACATGCTCCGAAACTGATGTGTCCATATCACCAGTGGGTTTATGATAAAAACGGTTCGCTTTTAAAAGCGCGTCTGATGCCCGATGATTTTGACAGATCCTCGTTCGGATTGCATCCGGTTCATGTACAGGTCGCCAATGGCCTTATTTTTATTTCCCTTGCTCAGGATCCGCCTGATTTCAGCAAAGTGTTAAAGGATTACGAACCCTTTCTAAAGCCCTATGAAGTTGACCGCGCAAAAGTTGCTTATAAAAAAAGGTATGAGCTGCGAACGAACTGGAAACTGATTGCGGAAAACTTCAGGGAGTGTTATCACTGCGGACCAGCCCATCCTGAATATTGCAATGCGGTAATTGGCGCCAATCTCAGAGAGTCAAGCGAAGAAGTTGTGATGGAACGCAGGAAGGAATGGCAAAAGAAAGGACTTGCTGTTGATAACGTCGATTTTGAAAATAACTCATTCCACTTCGCGGTTCGTTATCCCCTCAGGCCCGGCGTTGTGAGCTATAGCCTGGATGGAAAAGCTACGGCAATCCCCATGGGTGAACACCAGGATTTTGATGCAGGGGTTCTCGGCCTGGTAGTGCTACCGAATTTCTGGATGGATGCCGTAAGCGATTACATGTGGACCATGCGTATTACCCCTGTAAGCAACTCCCGCACTCTCGTTGACCTGACCTGGCTGGTAGACAAAGATGCAGTGGAAGGTGTTGATTATACCATTGACCGTCTGGTCGAGTTCTGGAAAATAACGGGTGAACAGGATTGGCAACTGTGTGAAAACAATTTCCGGGGAATAGAATCCAGCCAGTATCAACCTGGACCCTATGCGCCCCCGGAATCGGAAGTAGCTGCATTTGTTTCGTGGTACCAGGCTCGAATGCTGCAGGGGTTATCGCAAGCTATTTCAGGGCAATCCCGCCTCTGGCTTCATAACTGACTTCTTGTTAAGATCTTTGTCTTTTAGAAAATACCACATCGACAGGCCAACCATAGCCACAATTCCCGAGTTTAACAGGAAGATCTCGGAGATTTTAAGCTCAGCATCATATAAGTATCCCGTCCAGAAATTTCCGACAATTGCCCCGATGCCAAAATAAGCGGCATAGAGCAGGGACTGGCCTGTCGCCCGCCAGTTTTCCTGAACAAGGCTGTTTGTGCTCTCAACACAGACAACCCAAAATAACGACCAGGATACTCCGTGCAGAACTTCAATGAAAACGGCGCCTTTTGGATCGCTCACAACACTGTAGAGGAATAACCGTAGTGCTGTGGCGAAAAAAGTGACGAGAAGCGTAGTTTTTATTCCTAGACGAGCGATTATTCTTGCTGAGAAGTAAAAAAAGGGAAGTTCACATAATCCCTGGAAAGAAATGCCAAATCCCACCAGCGAGGCTGATGCACCGTTCTCCTTCATGTAAATCGAATAAAAATTCCAGATAGTAGTGGCTCCGACAGAAACAAGAAACACGGCAAGGAGCAAAAGCATAAACACCTTATTGGCAAAAACATTCCGGATATTTTTGAAGGCGAGCGCTTCGGCTCGTACTGACCTGTCCTGATCGCCCTTCAGTGAAAAAGCGAAAATAAAAGTAAGGAGCAAGCTTACCGATGAGAATAAAAAGATGACAGTTGTGTCGATAGCATCGATATAATAACCTACTACAATGCCTGTGAAGGCCCATCCCGCGGCGCCTGCAATACGCAGTGACCCATAAGAAAAGCGGGGATCGCGTTGAGCCAGGGTTAACGAAAGACTGTCCAGTAAAGGTTGAATGGTATTGTAAAAAAGGGACATAAAAACAGTCACCAGGAACAAATAAGCAAAACTCCCTTCCTGCAGGTATGCGGCGTATCCTACGGAAGCAAATACAGAGGAGATCAACAAACATTTTTTATATCCCAGGCGGTCCGCCACCATTCCGTAGAAGGGCTGAACGAGGAACATCATGCAGGGAGTGATGCTTAAAATGATCCCGATCTGTATTCCGTTTAAACCCCGTCCTTTCAGATAGTCAGCAAAGATCGGCAACCATGATGCGGTACAGCAAAAGACCAGAAAATATAACAGACGCAATCTGTTGGCTTCGCTTAATTTCATATTTCACCGTTCCAGCTCATTTCGTAAACATAGTAGTGGGTCTTACCGTATTTATTTTGAAATAATTAAGGCAGCGGCCTCTTCATCCAGGAAAACCATTCCCTGTTTGTGGTTTCGGATGATACAGGCTGGCATCTCGCGGGAAACGGGTTCTTCAAGGGCTTTTCTCATTACTTCTGCTTTTTTCCTTCCGCTTGCCATCATAATGGCTTTTCGGCTTTCAAGAAGATGCTGTAGCCCTAGGGTGATACCCTGTAGAAGTTCAGTAGACTGTTTGAAATACTTTTGTCCGACCGATTGCGTCGTTGAATCCAAAGCAACAACATGGGAATAAAGATTTGGTGGTACACCAGGTTCATTAAAACCAACGTGTCCGTTCATACCTACGCCTACCACTATCAGATCGATGCCTCCTTTTTTCCGGATGATCGCGTCCATTTTTTTACATTCATTCCCGAAGTCCTCTGATAACCCATTGAACAAATGAATGTGGGAAGTTTGAATGCGGAGCGGTTCGAATAAGTGTGTGTATAAAAAATAATGGCAACTTCCTTCATTGTCAGGCGATATTCCCACCCATTCATCCAGACCAACAAATGTGCATCGGGAAAAATCAACCTGTTTGGACGTTGCTGTTTCAGCCACGAGGTTGTACGTTTGCCTCGGGGTATCGCCGGACGCCAGGCAGAGTACGGCATCAGGTTTATTTCTTACGAGGTCAACGATCTCTTTGGCAGCATGAAATGAAAGTGCGCTGTAATCCTTGAAAATCATTAACTGCATTTCTTGCCTGTTTAAAATCACGCTAAGGTATTAAAAATAATTGCCGCTTTGGTGTCAGGCCAATTAGCATTTTCCTGGCGCGAGCAACCGGCATTGCGATGCCTTCAAAACACCCGGTTGGCACATATTTTTTTTGAACTGTGGAGTAATTAAATACATGAAATTATGAAAAAACTATTGGTAGTAATGTTAGTGTCCGTCTTAGCGTGGAGCATGGGATCTGTATACGCCCAGAAACCGGGTGTAGTGCTGAGTAACGATCCGGGATGGCAAAAGATCGGGGAAACTGTCGCTAGTTTTAAGTTGCAGAATGAATCGATTTCCGTGTTGGGTGCGGATGAATTTGCCGCTATAAAAATAAAAGTAGATGCACCCCTCCACATCGAACGTCTCCAGGTCTTTTATGAGTCTGGTGAGATGGAGGAAATTGATGTGAAGAAAAGGATACAGGCTGGTGATGAATCGGGAGTTTTCAAACTGAAACATCCAGACCGCGATATCCAGAAGGTGGCTTTTACTTATAACACCGTTCCAAATGCACAAGGTGAAAAAGCAGATGTGGAATTATACGGATTTAAAACCGGAAATGAGCCTTCTGAATCTTATCGCGATGAAAAAGAACGCGCTGAAGAAAAAGCAGAACGCGCCGAAAAGAAATTAGAGAGGGCCGAAGAAAAGGGTGAACGGAAAGCCGAAGCTGATATTGAACGCAAAGCTGATGAAGCGGAGGATGAGCTTGAAGAAAATGCAGATGAGTCGGAAAGCGACCTCGAAAGGGCTGCAGAAAAAACCGGTGATGCGATTTCTGAAACCGCAGGCAAGGCGGCTGCAGAAATTGACGACGCGAGACATGATACCAAGGTAGGACCTGATGGACAAACCGTTTACGTCAGCGATGATTCAAGGTATTATTATGTCAATGAAAAGGGAAAAAGGATCTATGTCACCGAGCTTCAGTTAAAGGATAAGCAGGAAAAAGACTAAAAGTTTCAACGTAAAAAGGTCCGAAAGGGACCTTTTTTTTTGTTGTTGAATATTGCGCGAAGTCACAACCCGGTAATGGGACTATTCGCACTGGCAAGCCTCCACACTTTTCCATCCTGCTTGCTGAAGAAATACACGTCGCCCTTGTGATCTTTTCCGAACCTGAGGTCAACGCGTTTGCTTCCGCATAATTCAGCGGTAGAAGTTTGCTTGCCTTTAAAGGTGATCTTCCATTCCTTAATGGTTGTAATATTGCCGGGTTTTACATCCGCGAGATCCAGATAATAAAGCCTTCCGTTATTCATATCCGCAAACAGGTATTTTCCCTGTAACTGAGGAACAGCGGTGCCGGTATATTCAAAACCACCACTGATAGCCAAACCTTCGTCGTGGTCGTATTGAGCAGCGGGGTAAGTGATGTTGTAGTTTGCATCATCTGCCGGAAGGGCGTAAACCTTAGCGATATCTGCGAATGGCCTGACCAGGAATGTTCCTTCGCGTATAGGCCACCCGTAGTTATTTCCGGGCATGATCAGGTTGACTGACTCGATCTGGGTCTGACCTATATTGCTGGCCAGCATTTGCCCGGATCTGCTCCAGGTAATGCGATGAGGATTCCGGAAACCATAAGCGTACATCTCGCCCAAAGCCTGATCGTTCTCGTGTTTTATAAATGGATTCGTCGCGGGAATACCGTATTTTTTGTTTCGGCTGTTATTTCCTTGTGGATCGATCCTTAAAATGCTTCCCCACGGTTTTTCAATATTTTGAACCAGGAATGGATATCCGGACCCGACGCAAGCCCCATCTCCTATTCCTATGTATAACAATCCATAATCTTCGTCGCCCTTTTTTGCATTTGGATTAAAAGTGAGTTCCTGAACTCCGTGCATTCCGGTTACCATATCAATGCGAAACAGCTCGCGGCTTTTTCCTTTGAACGGAAACGCGGCAGGGTCTTCAGTTTTCCATTCGGAGACCACCCATTGAAGGGCAACTTCAATCGAATCCGCATAACCAAATTCAGCTTTTACTGTTCCCGCAGGTTCCGTGTGACTTGTATAAAGCAATCCGTTCTTCAGGAATTCAGGATGAAAGGCAAAGCTTCCGAAACCTGTAGCCAGCCCGGGTTTGTCGATGAATTTAGATTTCAGCTGCGCCATATCCAAATAAACGCGCGACTGGTTGTTCTGCATTTCATGAAGTTTGCCGCGAATGTCAACGATAAATAATCGCTGTGACGTGGGAATGTAATCCAGTTTTGTGATCCTGGTCTTAAAACCCTTTTCGGCGGAGGCAGGTATTTGTGTAACGTACTCAACATCCACAACAAGATCCGATTGTTGAATGGGCCCTGGAATCGGGTTCTTCAATTCTTCCGGCCCGCCCGCCACCGTTCCCGTGGTATCCGGCGCTTCGTGTGTATGTAAATAAGCGACAATCCCGGTTAGTTCCTGATCAGAATAATGACCGAATGACGGCATCATCGTCTTATATCGCGCAAATAATTTTTGACTCCTTTCGTCACCCGCATCGACCAGCGCTTTCGGATTTTTGATAAAATCTTTGATCCAGTCGGAAGGAACTGTTCTTGTTATTCCGCCCAGGTGCGGGCCAATACCATTCTGCCTGAAGTTGTGACATGCGCTGCAATTCTGGGAAAAAGCAAGCTGACCCTTGGCAATGGTGAGTGAATCATTCGGGATATCGCTATAGTCAGACGTATTACTGTTGCAGGCGGTAAGAAGAAGTACAACAAAAAAAATAAAAACAGGGGAAGTGATCCACATTCGCTTTTCCATTTCTCTTTTGGCAGGTAGTTTGACCAAATCTAAAATTAAAATTATTTCAAAAAAAATGATTTTACAGCAGTGGCCAGTTCGCCACGCGTCCTTGAAAGGCTTCTGCTAACGAACCGCGAATCGCAAAGAGATCGGTAAAGCAAATACGTAAATAAACTCGCACACCCGGAAACTGGCAACTGGAAGCCGGCAACCGCGCACAGGCTAATCATTCACTAACCTATAGATTTTTCCATCCGGCATCGTCGAGATATAAATTTCCCCCAGGTGATCTCTTCCGAAGCGCATGCTCAGCCGCTCATCATTACAAAGCGTCTTAAATGACGTGCCCCTGCCATCGAGCGAAACCTTAAACTCTTTCATAGGCGCTTTGCTTCCGGGCCTGAGGTCAGCCACGTCGACATAAAATAATCTGCCATTGACCATATCTCCGAAGAGGTATTTGCCCTTAAGTGTGGGAACCGCCGAGCCCCAGTATTCGTAACCGCCGATAATTGCGTTGCCTTCGTCATGATCGTATTCTGCAACAGGATAATCCATATTGTTGTCTGCATCCTCTGAAGAAAGCTGATAGAGGCTGCGCGTGCTTTGTTTCAAGTGAATGACAAAACTTCCTTCGCGTGTAGGCCAGCCGTAATCGTGGCCGGGAAGAATGATATTGAGTTCTTCGATATGGTGCTGACCGATGTTTGACGCAAGCATAAGCCCGGATCTGGTCCAGGTAATGCGATGGGGATTCCGGAAACCATAAGCGTAGACTTCTCGCAGCGCCCGGGGGTTGTTGCTTTTTACAAATGGATTGTTCGGGGGAATTCCATATTTTCCATTTGCGCTATTTCTGCCTTGTGGATCTATCCGGATAATGGAACTCCAGATATTTTCTGGTCCTTTGTTGATGTGAAGGATCCCCTTTTCGGCGCTGCCTCCATCACCAATCCCTACATATAGCAGACCGTAATCATCGTTTCCCGGCCTGGCGAGCGGATTGAAAGTTATTTCCTGGACGCCGTGCGACTGGCCTACCATGTTCACTCTGAGGAGTTCTCTGCTTTTTCCTTTAAACGGAAAGGTTTTCCGTTGATCCGTTTTCCACTCCGACAACACCCACTGCAACTTGACGACAAGCGTGTCTTCGTAATAAAAATCCGCTTTGGCTGAACCCGCAGCTTCTGTATGCGTGGTGTAGAGCAATCCGTTTTTTGCAAATTCGGGATGAAAAGCAAAACTTCCAAAACCTGTTGCGTGGCCTGGTGCGCTGATGAATTTCGGCATGAGGTTAGCCAGGTTCATGTAAACCTCTGCTGTTTGATTCGTCAACCGGTAAAGCGGACCGCGAAGGTCGAGAACAAAAAATTCTTTGGTGTCAGGATTCGCATAGAACTTCGTGATCCGCGTCAATGGTTTCTGGTCACTCGTAGCCGGCATTTGTGCCACGAGTTTCATGTCGACAACAAGGTCAGACATAGCTATACCTTCAGGTATCGGATTTGCTAAAGGTTTTGCGTCGGCGAGAGAAACCATCTTCTTTTCCGTTGCTTTTTGTGTGTGTAAATAAGCGATGATCCCGTCGATTTCGTCTTCCTTGTAATAGGCAAACCCCGGCATCATTGCTTTGTATTGTTCAAACTGTTTGGTGGCGCGCTCGTCTCCCGATTCAATGATCTTCTTTGGGTCTTTGATGAAATTCTTCAACCACGCCGAAGAAACTTCCGCCGTAACTCCACCCAATGCCGGACCGATCCCGTCGTGATCAAACGCGTGACAGGCGATGCAATTCTGGCTAAAAATGTCTTGCCCCTTTGCAATCGCGACAGAATCCGTTGGAATGCCATTTTGCTCAGAAGTTGTATTGGAATTGCAGGCAGCAAAGAACAGGATTGAACCCGTTAAGACTATGCTCATTGATTTATTATTCATCAGCTAATTTTTGACCGAATGGTGGCGCAAATGTATAGTTTTTAGACTATCTTTGCCCCCTTATTTTTAGAAGCATGATTTCAGTTGACGCAGTGAGTGTAGAGTTTAATGGATCTCCCCTCTTCAGCAACATTACCTTTAATATCAATGAGAACGACCGTATAGCCCTCATGGGTAAAAACGGAGCGGGAAAATCTACTCTGCTAAAGATTATTGCCGGTGTAAACAAGCCAACAAAGGGAAAGATATCCGCTCCAAAGGATGCCATTATTGCCTATCTCCCCCAACACCTGCTCACGAAAGATACAGCGACTGTATTTGAAGAGGCCTCCAAGGCTTTTGCGAAGATCCTGAACATGAAAAAACAGATCGACGAACTCAATGTCCAGCTCGAAACCCGCACCGACTATGAATCGGATGAATATGCCGGCATCATTGAACAGGTTTCGGAACTAAGTGAAAAGTATTACTCCATTGAAGAGATCAACTTTGATGCTGAAGTAGAGAAAACACTGCTGGGTCTCGGATTCCTCCGCTCGGATTTCACACGGCCAACGAGTGAATTCAGCGGTGGCTGGCGCATGCGCATCGAACTGGCAAAGATACTGCTGCAAAAACCGGATCTCATACTCCTTGACGAGCCCACGAACCACATGGATATTGAATCCATACAATGGCTTGAAGAATTCCTCATCAATAACGCCAGGGCAGTGATCGTGATCAGTCACGACAAAACTTTTGTCGACAACCTGACGAACCGCACCATCGAAGTTACGATGGGACGGATTTACGACTATAAAACCAACTACACCCATTATCTTCAGCTGCGCAAGGAAAGAAGGGAACAACAGCAGAAGCAATTTGACGATCAGGCAAAACAGATCGCGGAGGTAGAACAATTTATTGAACGATTCAAAGGCACGTATTCGAAAACCCTTCAGGTGCAGTCTCGCGTGAAGATGCTGGAGAAGATTGAGATCGTGGAAGTCGATGAAGTTGATTCATCAGCGTTGAACCTGAAATTTCCCCCCGCGCCCCGCTCGGGAAACTACCCTGTGATCATCGAAGAACTTACCAAAAAGTATGGCGATCACACGGTTTTTAAAGATGCATCACTAACTATTGCACGCGGTGAAAGAATTGCTTTCGTGGGGAAAAACGGCGAAGGAAAATCCACGTTGGTAAAAGCGATCATGGGCGAGATCGGCTACGAAGGAAAACTTCAGCTTGGTCACAACGCCATGATCGGATATTTTGCCCAGAATCAGGCTTCGTTACTGGATGAGGAACTCACGGTATTCCAGACCATCGATTACATCGCAGTGGGTGATATCCGCACGAAGATCCGCGACATTCTCGGGGCATTTATGTTCGGTGGTGATGATATCGATAAAAAAGTCAAGATGCTTTCAGGGGGTGAACGGACCCGCCTGGCCATGATCAAGCTGCTGTTGCAACCAGTTAATCTATTAATTCTTGACGAGCCTACTAACCACTTGGATATCAAGACAAAAGACATTCTTAAAGACGCCCTTAAAGCATTTGATGGCACGATGATCCTTGTCTCCCACGACCGCGACTTTCTTGACGGCCTCGCGACCAAGGTTTTCGAGTTCGGCAACAAACGCATCAAGGAACATTTTGAAGATATCAATGGGTTCTTGAGGAACAAGAAGCTGGAGAATTTACGCGAAGTGGAGAGACGCGTGTCGTGAGTGGTCAGTTGTGAGTGGTGAGCGGGTTTGTGCGTTAGTATAGTTTTGCATCCATTGCTGAATTTCGTCAGTGGTGAGTGGCGGCTGCGTCTCAATATTTTTCTTTCCATCGGTGGAACATTGGCGTCGACGGAACCTTGGTGGAGTATTAATTGCCGAAGAGCTATGATTAGAATATTTCCAAAGTTTGATACCTTTACCAATATTCTTTTCCACCTCGAATTCTTATTTTTTTCGATCCCGAGCACGATGCTCATGTTAAAATTAATCTATGGAGGTCAAAAGTATAAAACGCACGCACTACTCACCACTGACCACTCACCATTCACAAAAGAATTGGCAGGATTTGCCCTTTAGAAAATAACAATATAACCACGCACTCACCCCCATGTCCCAACGTCCCGATCGCTTTTCCAACGCCCTCGCCGCCTTTGATTCGTATCATGAGCAAGATCCCAATACCGAAACTGAAAACGGAAAAGTATTCCCTAAAGAACTGTTGTACGCCCGGCGTATGACGGAAAGGTTATCGCGTTTTGCTCCTGATGCTGATGAGTCCATAAAACTTGCTGCGCGTTCGCAACATATCGGCAGATGGGAAATTCCCCGGGAAAAATATCCCATGGATCGCAAGGGATACCTTCAGTGGAGAAATGAAGAGAAGATCCACCATTCACGAATAGCGGAAAAGATACTTTCAGATTGCGGCTACGATCCTGATACCATTAGAAAAGTGAAGATGCTCCTACTGAAAAAAGAGCTCTTTACAAATGCTGACACACAATTACTGGAAGATGTGGTGTGCCTGGTTTTTATTGAACATTATCTCCTGGATTTCGCCGCAAAACACGAGGACGAAAAAGTTGTTGACATCTTGCGGAAAACGCTGAAGAAGATGAGCATTAATGGAAAACAGGCTGTTAGTGATCTTCGGATCCCAGATAAGATCCAATCGTTAATTCAAAAGGCGGTATCGCAGCCATGATTTTTTAAAGGGCACCAATCTACTTTAACATTTGAATGGTAGTTTTGAAGAATGGACTATCTGTGGCTCTATAAAATTGTCGACAAGTTCTTTTACATCTTTCATGTTGCGCTGATCATATTCAACCTGTTTGGCTGGATCCCAAAATCTCTCCGAAGGTGGAATCTGCTAACCTTGCTGATGACAGCTTTCTCCTGGTTTGTGCTGGGAATATTCTATGGATTCGGATATTGTTTTTTCACTGATTGGCATTGGCAGGTCAGAGAGAAATTGGGATATGCAACGGACAGTAATTCCTATATTCACTTTCTGCTGACACAATTGACCCCTCTGTCCGTGCGAGAGGATGTCGTCGACCTGTTCACCGGCGTGCTTTTTTTCCTGGCCTTATTGATCAGTGTTTATGTCAATGTCCGCTCGATGCGAAGAAACTGGCGTGGTTAACCAAACGGGTTTTCAATCCTTAAAAGTTAGCGTGCGTTGCGAATAAAAAACCGTTCTAAATCCTTTGCTCCTAGATTTTTTCTTTCAATGGCATCTTTTTCAAGTGGATGACCCTGTACGGCTTTGAACTGATTTTATGAGCTTTTTGCACTTTTTCATATTATTCGCTGATGTAATATTCGGCGCTAGGTTTTCTGGTTTGACAAATTAAATGCACTCAACTTTAATAGAATCAATTTCCCCCATGGCTGCAAAGAAAGTTCTCCTGTTGTTAAGTTCCGACCGTTTTGTATTTCCACTAATGCGTTTTCTTACCGAGGAAGGCATACGGTTCGGGTGGAAGATACAGGTCGGTTGCATGCTTGATCCTGGAATTGGCGACAGGCTCCGCGAAGAAAGATTCCCGGGTGAACTCAAATTTGTTAACATCAGCAAGATCCAGGAATGTGATCCTCTGATTAAGAAATCGGATATTGTAATCGGTCTCACTACAGATAGCCTTCTGTTGCAGATAGCCGATAGCTGCATCACACATCGCAGAACGTTGGTATCACCGGCGCGACTTAATCGGCAGATGGCTTTAAAGAAAGCGCATGCAAAAGAAAATAATGTATTGATATTAATGGATTGCGGATTTTCTCCTGGTCTGGATCACATCACCGCCAAGAAAGCCATCGATAACATCTGCACAAAAGGAGGAAAGATAACTTCGTTCAAAACTTTCAGTGGAAGCTTTATTTCCGAAAGCTCAATCGACAATCCCTGGAGATTTAAGTTGACCGAGTCAGCCGGGGAGTTGATGGCCTGGGGTCGGCATACCAACCGCCATCTGCTGCAGGGAAAAATGCAGCACATTCCTTATCACAACTTGTTTGAAAGAAGCGAAAAAATTGAGATCCGCGAACTGGAGAATACCGTGGTTATTCCCGAGGGTGATTCGCTCTATTATCGGAAGATCTATGAACTGAAGGACGCCCACACTGTGGTTAAAGGAAGGCTGATGCAAAATGGATTTGACCGGATGTGGAATATGTTGATCAAACTTGGCCTGACGGATACAACCTCGAAAATTGATTTCGGCGCGGATGGTTCTTTTTGCAATTTTCTGGAGTCCCTCCTGCCCTATTCTGAATCCGCAACACTCGAACAGAGATTACAGGACTATGCGCGCATCGATTTCAGAGATATAGAAAAATTAAAATGGCTGGGTTTATTTGATTCTGGCTGGGTTGAAGGACACAAGGAGTTGACGCCATCAATGATCTTACAACATTTGCTGGAAAAGAAGTTTAGGCCGGATTCAGATGATAAGGATTGTGTGGTCATAGAACATCAGCTTCAATATGAGTTCAGGGGCGAGCACAGTGAGTTCAAGGCCACTTTTATTTCGCAGGGGAGTAACCAGATGGATTCGGCATTGGCTAAAGCAATCGGATTCACCTGTGGCGCCGCGGTAAAGTCTGTATTGTTGGGATCCATAAGCGTTAAAGGCCTGCAGGTCCCGATCATAAAGGAAATCTATGAACCTATCCTCAATGAACTCAGCGATCTGGGTGTTGCCTTTCATGTTGAGGATGCAAAAGTGGGCGTGCCTCAAATGCTGTAACCTTTAGTCCAGTTCGACCTCCTCAGAGTCACTCGCGTTTCGCAGAGTACTCTGAGGCTTTCGGAGGTCGAGTATTTCTTAACACAGGATGCTCTAGCGTGACGATTATTTCCGCCGCGTTATTTCCGCGTGTTCTTGATCCACAATCATCAGAGTCCCGGAGACCGGTGACTCTGATGGGGAGTAATACTCTGCTCTGATGGGGAGTGTATTACAGTGCAGGCTCCAGAATGGATTTGTTTTCCATGATGATCTCAACATCTGTACCTGGACTTAGCAAAAGCGCCTCTATACCCTCACTGCTCCGTCGGACCTGAAGAATGATCTGTTTATTGTTAACGCGTAAATTTGTAATGATAATTTCATTAAGGAATGCGGGCAGTATCGGATTGCAAAATGTTATGGTATTTTCCGCAGCATTTATTTTCATTCCCAGGCAAGCCTGAAGCAACATAAATACCGCACCTACTGCCCATGCCTGTGGTGAACATGCAACAGGATAGAGAGTCGGCGCCTTTCCTTTTAAGCGTGAAAATCCGCAGAACAGTTCCGGCAATCTCTTGCCTGGCATAGACAATGAGGTTTCAAAAATTCCTGCCAGGGTGCGGGAAGCTTCCGCCATCAATCCATACCGGGAAAACCCCTGGGCTATCATGGCATTGTCGTGCGGCCAGATAGATCCGTTGTGATAAGACATCGGATTATACCTTGGCTCGTCTGATGCAATGGTGCGTATGCCCCATCCGGAGAACATCTTTTCATCCAGAAGTTTTTCAGCAGTTAGTTTTGCGCGTTCACGCGTTGCAATTCCGGAGAAAAGACAGTGACCCGCGTTTGAGGATAAGACGTTACAGGGTTTCTTTTTTCCGTCTAGAGCTAAAACGTACGTTTGCTTGCTTTCCGACCAGAAAGATTCATTGAACTTCCTTTTCAACTCCCGGGCTTCTTCCTTCAGTTGCAGTTGGAAGTCGTGCTCGCCCAATATTCCCGCAATTTCGGCGGCCCGCACTTTCGCGTCATAGAC
>JBBDXJ010000099.1:0-6162 GCA_040902445.1 Cyclobacteriaceae bacterium
TTCATTGAAAGATGGGTTTGAACTAAATAAAGCTAATAAAATTTCCCTTATACCCTCATACCTTACCCTATACCTACATCACACAATCCTTTTGGGCTAAAGCCCCCTCACCAACCATTCTCTATCCACCACCTAAAGGTGGAGGCAATTGATGTGCTCAACTTTAAAATTCCGATACCATTGTTTCCTTAAGTCCTTGTGTCCCTTATACCCTATACCCTCATTTCCGCGGGATTCAGGTTGAGTTTCGCACAAATTAGGCGACTAATACCTTTTGCATTTTCTTTGCGCCTTGCCCGCCGAAGTGCTTCACGTAGGCGGGCCTTTGCGTGATGCACATGCTCTTAGCTGCTAACTCCGCAAGATTCAGGTTGAGTTTACGGCAAAAGATGGTCAATTTTGGTTCATAAATGATACTTTTATGAACTTGACAGAAGAAAAAAACCATATCAACTACCAGCGCATTGAACAAACCATTCAATACCTGCAACAGAACTTTCAGCATCAGCCTGAACTTGATGATGTAGCTGATAAAATCCACCTCAGTCCATTCCATTTTCAGCGGATTTTCACCGAATGGGCAGGTATTAGTCCGAAGAGATTCCTTCAATATCTGACTACGGGTTATCTGAAAGAAAAACTTCAGGAATCACGCAATATTGAAGAAGCTGGTGCCGCTGCTGGTTTATCAAGTCAATCAAGGGTGTATGACCTCTTCACCACACTTGAGGCAGTTACTCCTGCAGAATACAAACAACGCGGCTCAGGAATTCGGATAGAGTACGGCTTCCATGCAACTCCTTTTGGAAATTGTTTGATCGGTGCAACCGAAAGGGGTATTTGCTGGCTCTCTTTTATTGCCTCCGATGAGGATGGCCATTCCGCCCTGGAGGAAATGAAAGCTTCCTGGTACAATTCGATTTTTCATGAGGCTCAGTTGCTGACGAAAGATTTTATTAACCGGATCTTTGATTCAGGTTCAGGTAAAAAACTTCATCTTTTTGTAAAGGGAACAAATTTTCAGGTGAAGGTTTGGGAAGCTTTACTGAGAATCCCACCCGGCGGGCTGACCACGTATCAGGATATCGCCCGCCGCATCAATAATCCCAAAGCGTTACAGGCTGTTGGCTCAGCCGTTGGATCGAATACTGTGGCCTATCTTATTCCATGTCACCGGGTGATCCGCAAGGATGGAATTTTAGGCGAATACCGTTGGGATCCGATGAGGAAAAAGAGTATGATCGGATGGGAAATGGCCCGTTATGACTCACCTAACAACCATTAGTTATAAAAATAAATACTCCGAAAGGTCGCGGCGGGCTTGCATCTAAGAATAAAAACTTTTTATCTTAGCGCCTCAAGAACAGGAAATGAAAACCGGCAACACATTTTTTTATTTTTACTACTACTTTAAGACCCGGTCGGGACTTTAAGAGTGGTGTGTTGTTGAGAAAAAATAACAGATAAACTCAGAGAAAGTCCCGGAAAACCGGGACTTTTTTTGTGCCCTTGTTTTCCGGAAAATGGCGAAAGGGCTGAGCCTTTAAGTAAAATAAAATTCTCTCTTAATGGAGAGTTATTGAAATGATAAAGAAAAAAGTTAAAGTTCCCAGTACCAACGGCGTTGCGAAACAAGGCAAGACGGCCACGGGTAAGATACGTGTCGCCATTCAGGGTATCGCCACCAGCTTTCACGAAGTAGCGGCAATGTCTTTTTTTGGTGATGCCGAAATGGAAACGGTGGAATGCTTATCCTTTCACCAGCTCTGTGAAAGCCTCGATAGAGGTGACTCCAACTATGCGGTGATGGCCATAGAAAATTCCATTGCAGGGAGTATTCTTCCCAATTATTTTCTGCTTCAGAGTTATCACTTTAGTATCATCGGCGAATTGTATCTTCCGATCCACATGCATTTGCTGGCACTTCCGGGCGTAAAACGCGAGGATATAAAATGTATTGAATCTCACCCCATGGCTATCCGGCAATGCGCGGAATTCATTCACTCCCTCACCGGCGTTGAGGTGCGCGAAAGCGATGATACCGCGCTGTCGGCAAAACGGGTGAAAGAATTAAAACTGAAGGACACCGCGGCTATTGCCAATGAGTTTGCAGCTAAAAAATTTGGCCTGGAAATTCTCGAAAAAAGGATTGAAACCCATAAAAAGAATTTTACACGTTTTCTTATACTTTCGAAAAGAAGCAACGGTAAAATTGAAAGTAACAAGGCTTCCCTGAGCTTTGAAGTAGCCCATGAAGTGGGAAGCCTGGCCGAAACCCTGATGATATTTAAGAACAACAATATAAACCTGACGAAAATACAATCCATTCCCATCATCGGTAAACCAAGCGAATATTCCATCCATGTTGATGTGGAGTGGAAAAAAAGAAAAAGTTATGATGACGCCATTCACCAGATACTCAGGCAAGTGAAGAACCTGAACATCCTGGGAGAATACAAGAAAGGGAAGATAGAGTATTAAGCAAAAATCAAAAAGACAGAGCCTTGGGAAGGACGTGCGAAGGCTTCGCAGAGACGCATAATTATGCGTCTGATTTATGACAAGGGTTAAAATTTTTACCTATAGCTAAAAGCCAATATGATAAAGACAGCGAACAGGATTGCAAATGTGGAGGAGTATTACTTCAGTCGTAAGCTTGCTGAGGTGCGTAGTCTTGATACAGGTGATGTGCGTGTCATCAATCTGGGCATCGGAAGTCCGGACCAGGCTCCCTCTTCCAACGCCATTGATGCGTTGATATCATCGGCCCAAAATCCGGCGAATCACGGCTATCAGAACTATAAGGGAATACCCGCCTTCAGAAAGGCGATCGCGGATTTTTATAAGAGAACTTATCAGTCCCAAATTGACCCTGAGTCAATGATTCTGCCTTTGATGGGCTCGAAGGAAGGTATCATGCACATTTCGATGGCCTTTGTAAATGAGGGCGAAGAGGTCTTAATACCCAATCCTGGTTATCCGACCTACTCATCCGTAGCCAGCCTGATAGGGGCGAAGTTGAGTCCTTATGATCTAAAAGAGGAATTGCAGTGGGGTATTGACGTGGAAGCATTGAGGGGCAGCGATCTGTCAAAAGTGAAGCTGATGTGGATCAACTTCCCGCATATGCCCACAGGCCGCACCGCTTCGCGCCAGGAACTTAAAGCGCTGGTCGATCTGGCGAGGGAGAACCAATTCCTCATCGTGAATGATAATCCTTATAGCATGGTACTCAATGATGAACCCTTGAGTCTGCTCTCGGTCGAGGGCGCAGAAAATGTTGCCCTTGAGCTCAATTCTCTTTCCAAATCCCACAACATGGCCGGATGGCGCCTGGGTTGGGTTGCGGGTAAAAAAGAATTCATCGATGCGGTTCTTAAAGTAAAGAGTAATATGGATTCGGGGATGTTCCTAGGGTTACAACACGCGGCAACTGAAGCGTTGAACAGTAACGGGAAGGAATGGTTTTCCGAGTTGAATAAGATGTATGGTGAACGCAAACAGGCAGCTTCGCAGATCCTCGATCTGTTAGGCTGTACTTATGCAGCGAAACAGTCCGGTCTATTCGTTTGGGCCAAAGCCCATGATACAATTGCCGATGTAGAAAAATGGATTGATGAGATCCTCTATGGTACAAAGGTATTTATTACTCCCGGTTTCATTTTCGGCGAAGCTGGCAGAAGATTTATTCGCATTTCCTTATGTTGCACGGTAGAAAAATTAAGGGAAGCATTGGCCAGGATTCAAAAGTTTAAAAATGCCGCGAATGTCAATGATCAGTCACGAAAGGTAATGAATGTTATAAAATGAGAACTGCAATAATAGGTTTGGGTCTTATCGGCGGAAGCATGGCTATAGACTTGCGCAAAGCTGGACTGGCAACCAGCCTGGTGGGTGTGGACAATAACCGCAACCATTCAGCCAGGGCACTGGAGCTTGGATTGGTCGATGAGGTAACAAGCCTGGAAGAGGCAGTGCCAAACGCTGACCTGATAATAACGGCTATTCCCGTGAATGCTATTAAAACCGTGCTTATCAAAATTCTCGATCACATCCCGGAAACTTCAATCGTAATAGATACGGGTTCAACCAAGTCGATGATCTGCAAGGCTATTGAAAAACATTCGAAGCGCAGCCAGTTTGTTGCTGCGCATCCTCTCGCAGGTACCGAAAACTCCGGACCCGATGCGGCCTTCAGCGGGTTGTTCTCGCAAAAAACCAATATCATTTGTGAGAAAGAGAAATCTTCCGATAGAGCATTGAAAGTTGCCGAAGGGATCTTTTCAGCAATGGAAATGCGTACCATTTTTATGGATCCTGTTGAGCATGACAAGCACGTGGCCTATGTGTCGCATCTTTCTCACGTCAGCGCTTTTCTCCTTGGTCAAACGGTTTTGGACATGGAAAAAGATGAAAAGAATATTTTTAACCTGGCAGGAAGTGGTTTTGCTTCCACCGTGCGGCTGGCTAAAAGTTCTCCGGACATGTGGGCTCCGATCTTTGAACAAAACGCTGAATATCTCAGCCAGGCGCTTTTGGAATACATTATGCACCTTCAGAAATTCCAATATCACCTGATGAAACGCGATGTCAATGAATTGCATCGGATCATGACAAGCGCAAACCACATACGCAAAGTACTTGAAGGCCTGGATGTAAAACAGAAACCAAATCATCTAGTAGAAAATAAAACAACTTAAACCATATGAAGCCCTCAGCAGAACAGCTCTTTATGAAATGACAGATGATGGGCAAATCATGTATCCACTAAAACAAATTAACAGAAAATGAAAAAGGTATTGCAACACGAATCGATCGCCACCTGGTTTCCTGCTAAGAATAGACCTTTCATCATCAGTGGTCCGTGCAGTGCGGAAACTGAAGAGCAGATGGTGGCCACCGCCAAACAAATTGCCGCAACCGGAAAAGCTCATGCCCTGCGCGCAGGTATCTGGAAACCCCGCACCCGGCCAGGTCAGTACGAAGGCGCAGGTGAGGAAGGTCTTAAATGGCTCATGCAGGCAAAAAAAGAAACAGGTTTGCCGGTAACAACTGAGGTAGCAAATGCAGCACACGTCGAAGCATGTTTGAAAGCCGGAGTTGATATTCTGTGGGTCGGCGCCCGCACAACCGTCAATCCGTTCTCCGTTCAGGATGTTGCCGATGCCCTGAAGGGTGTTGATATTCCTGTGATGGTAAAAAACCCTGTCAACCCCGACCTTGAACTTTGGATCGGAGCACTCGAGCGTTTGAACAAAGCAGGCATCACAAAACTCGCCGCCATTCACCGCGGATTCTCCTCTTCCGAAAAAGGACCCTTCCGCAACGCACCGATGTGGGATATGCCTATTGAATTAAAGACCCGTATTCCCGACCTCGATATAATATGCGACCCCAGCCACATCGCCGGCAACCGCGACCTGATCGCATTGATCTGCCAAAAAGCGTTGGATCTCGACATGGTAGGTTTAATGATAGAAAGCCATATCAACCCCGATGCTGCATGGAGCGATGCGAAACAACAGGTTACGCCTGCAGCTCTTTCCAGGATCATTGAAAACCTGGTGGTGCGCACTGTTTCCTCAGATAACAAAACATTTAAAGACACGCTGAGCATTTTACGTGATCAGATCGACGTTCTCGATGATGAGATCATGCAGAAACTTTCGGCCCGGATGAAGATCAGCGAAAAGATCGGTCAATACAAAAAAGAAAATAACGTAACTATTTTGCAGGTAACGCGCTGGGAAGAGATCATTCAGACACGTATTGCTTTGGGTAAAGCAATGGGATTGAATGAAGAGTTCACCAATGATCTTCTGAAACTTATCCATCATGAGTCTATCCAGGTTCAGACGAAAGTGATGAATAAAATTGAGGAAAGGGTTTGATGAATCGGCCGTACGACGATCCGCCTTTTAACCTTCCTTATGCGAACATTCCTCGGAATTGAAATTGGCGGTACGAAGCTTCAGCTTGTTGTTGGTAATGATCAAGCGCAGATACTGGAACGGTTTCGCTTTGTCGTGGACCCGGAAGAGGGCGCCAAAGGGATCAGAAAGCAGATCAAAGAAGCCCTGGATAATATCAAGCTTCATAGAATCGGGGCTATCGGCATCGGCTTTGGAGGTCCCGTTGACCATAATACCGGAAAAGTAATTA
>JBBDXJ010000100.1:0-6157 GCA_040902445.1 Cyclobacteriaceae bacterium
CGAAAGCGGACCTCGAAGCCTCAGAGTCCCGGAGACCGGTGACTCTGAGGGGGAATCTGATAAAATAAGGTAATAAGGTTAGTGATTACTATTATCCTTTGTTACTAGAAAGGTAATAAGGTTTTATGAATGAATGACCGGGGAAGAAATTACATCTTGAATTATCCAATTGCTATTCTCCAAAATATGCTTGGAAAATTAAGCTGTCAATAACAATAGTTTATCTGGTGTTTTGCACGAAGGTTGTATTTCCTACTACACTTCTAAAAATTCGATTGGAATATTTTAGTACTCCCACTCCGAATAGCTTACCGGTAACCGGTTCAGTTCCTCTACCCTATCTTTCCATTGCGGAAGGAATTTTTTCATGCACGCCAAAAACCTGTCGTTGTGATGGCGTTCTATTAAATGAACCATCTCATGAACCACGATATATTCCAGGCACCCCGGTGGCTTTTTAGCGAGCTCCAGGTTTAACCATAATCGCCTTGCTTCTATATTACACGTACCCCATTTGGTTTTCATGAGCCTGATACCAAAATCACGAACGTTTACAGCCATTGCCTTTTCCCATTTTGTTATGATAACAGGCACTTGCCGTTTCAATTCTGCTCTATACCATTCATTCAGGATAACCCGGCGTTTCTCTGTATTTGTTTTTGGCCTGACATAAAGATCGATATAGCTCTTGCGCAACACCACCCTTGGCGGATTATCTTCTTCAATTATCCTCAACAGATACTTCCTGCCCTGGAAGTAATGGGTTTCTTTATTGATAAACTGTCTCCTGCTTTCCCTGGCCTGGCTTCTTATTCTCTTTTGCTGCTTTTTTATCCAAGTCAGTTTAGAGATCGCGTAAAGCCGGATGGTTTCTTCACTCAGATGCAAAGGCGCAGCAATGCGAACTTTGCCGTGCGGGGGCAAGAATCAACTTTGTCTTTGCCTGTGCCGAGTTTTTCATCGTCGTTGAAGTTTGGCGAAGTCAGCCATCTTGTTGGCATCCCTGATTGGGGCAAATATTTTCTTATTGACTAAGTCGCCGATTTCTGGCTTGCCTTTTAGCGCCACCATATCCTGAAAAGTAGAACCTTTGGGTATGTCGATTGGGGCAAAATTTACGCCTGCATATTTGTCGCTTACATATTTTATGAAAAGCATAGCCAGTACGTAGTCTTTGTATTGACTGGCGTCCATTCCGCCTCTTAATTGGTTACAACTTTCCCAAAGGGTGCTGTATAATTCACTTTTTTTGATTGCCATTGTTACACTATGGTCATTGATTTTTAAATGCTTTGGTCGCGATGGGTTGTAATTTACACCGGCTACTGTCCTCGCGCAAGTGTAAGCAGAACAGGTGCTGAAATCTCTTGTTGCTATCGGGGGGAGTACCTATTGACCGCGCCTCCGACCATACTCTGTTTTCCAGGAACTATCAGGCTTCGAAAAACTTTCTGAAAGTAAAAAAACTTTCAGAAAGTAGGATCTCTAATTGGCTGAACCCTACTATCCCCGTAAGTATTCTATCACGTGTACAACAACGTCGAGCGTGGTTCCCACAAGGGCCCGCCCTCCGGATAGCTTGGCCTGACTAAAAAAGTACTAGTCCACTAGTTCGGCAACTACCGACGTGCGTAAACAGTTTCGTTGTATATGCTCGTCAGTCACGCGGACTACGGCTCCTTCCATCGGATGAGCTAGTCTATGCACACAAGTTTCTGCTGGATTTTGCGTCAATGAATAATCATTCTTGATTCCGGAAAGACAATGGAGACTCGAATCAATTGCCATTGGCTTTAGCCAGTGGATCCTGAATGAATGGCACTCAGTGTGCCAGAGGGAGGCTAATTGTGCGCACAATTTTTTTTGGCACACGGAAACTAAGCTTTATCGGGTGGTTGCCCGACCGAGTGATTAATTGGGCTAAAGCCCTTTCCTTTCCTGATTCTTAAATCCACCAGCTAAAGCTGGAGGCAATTGATGAGCCCGTCAAAAACTGTCCCGGGAAACGGCCGATGACAAATATGTGTGCATAGACCAGATCGGATGAGGGAAGGAGTTTTAGTACACGCCTTACTTGTGAGTTTATTCGGAGACTCGTTTACGCAGTGTCCAGGTTGATCAACCAGGAGACAAATTGTAAGGTCGCAGGACGTAAAACTTGCTCTCGAAAAGCCGTCAGGTGTGAATTTGTTTTGGTGGCGGCTTCGGTCAAAGATTGTTTCCCGATCTTAAACTCTTTCATCTTCGCTTTCATAAAGTACGCACAAAACCGATTAGCATAATAAACCCTTCATAGCGGTCCCGCTAGGTATTGGGATTACGGAGCGGTGACTCTACGCAGAAATATTCAATGGAAAACAAAAATCCAGGGCGCACCACTCACCACTCACTCTTCAAATACTCCCACAGCCTGAACTTCCTCTTTTGATCAGTCTTGATCGAGTTGTCGAAAGGGATCTTGAACTGATAAGCGATATTTTCATCCGTGGAATCATCCAGCACATCAAGTCCGTAGCGGATCTTTTTCGGATCATCATACACAAATGTTCCAAATACACGATCCCAGATCGAAAAGATGTTGCCGAAGTTGGTATCCGTCCATGGTCGTTGATAATGGTGGTGGAACTTGTGCATGTTGGGCGTGATAAAAATATAACTCAGGGGTTTGTCAATCCACCGGGGACAAATGATATTGGCGTGCGTAATGTATGTAAAGAAAACCGTGCAGATGCGGTAGAGAAAATAATATGCGACAGGTGCACCTGTGATAATCACCGCTCCCAGGGCAAACAGTTCACGCATCGCAAAATCACCGGGATGATGGCGCGTGCCGGAGGTGGCGTCCAAATGCGTATCGCTGTGATGGATCATGTGAAACTTCCACATCCATTTCACGCGGTGAAGAAGGTAGTGCACCGTGTATTGCGCCATCAGCTCGAATATCAGAATGGCAATGATCAGCTCGGCCCATACGGGTAAGTCAATCAGGTAAAGCAAACCAAATTGCTTGCGCTGCAGCCATACAAAAACTCCCACGGTGGCCACGCCAAAAAGTACATTAATGATCATGGTAGTGCTGAGGAACACCATATTGACCCCGATGTGTTTGATCTTGTTATTTGAAAAACGGAACAGCGGAAAGCTTCCTTCCAGGATCCAGCAAAAGACCAGACAGATGAAAATCCAGGCAGCGCGTTGCCAGGCAGGCATAACTTCAAAAAAGTGGAGAAATGATTCCATGCTGAAATTTCAGAATTCGGAATTGATAATCAAAACTGCCACTTGTAAAAAACCGGTCAATGTTTGTAAATAAATCACACCGGGTCCTGAAACTTTCAAGGGCAGATCGGTCGGCAGATCTAAATCAGGTTGGATCGAAGAACTAAGGGCGGCAACACCACTACTAGTAGTCTTAAAAAAAGCAGGGAACTGATCTTTGCTGCAAAACCATCCTCACAGCCTTTATTCCCTCGTGCATACTATTGGGCTTTTTCAGAAAACTCGCATTCATGGCCTCGTAGCCCCGGATCGAGCTTTTGTTTATTGAAGTTGAATACATAATAACTTTAGTGTCCTTCAACCTGGAATCCTTCCGGATTTCTTTTAGCGTATCCACGCCGTTTAATTTAGGCATGTTAATATCCAGAAATATTAAATCAGGCAAAACTGCGCCGGCAAGTAGCCTCAGAGTTTCAACTCCATCTACCGCTTGCACAAGCTTGATCTCAGGATCTATTGCTGCCAGCATGTGTGCAAAAAATTCGCGGTCATCTGAATCGTCGTCGGCGTATAATATTTTCATAGCGTTATCAAAAGGTAGTCAATAAAACTCACATAACGTGGCTTAACGGCAAAAAATGTATTCAAACGCGGCCAGAGTACCATTCAAAGATGTTATTAACCGGCAGTTAGCCACAGAGTTATTTCCCCACATTGTTCAATTGATTTCAAACGGCCGGTTCGTTTGTTTAGACGTCCTATCTCTCTTCCTGAAAATGCAAGCATTATCTCCACCCGCTTTCAGGTTTGGACAGACACACTTCAAATTTTGATCCAACTTGGCGAGAGGGGTGACTAGCTTCGGCTCCGAATTACCTCACCCTTCTACATGGGCATTTTAATTCCTACTCTTTTTCAGCCTCTCCTAAAGGAGAGAAAAAATCGAGTATCGCTCATCTTAGTTACAACGTTCTTCGAAAGCAGCCATCGCTGGCGATAGAGTCATCCCTCTCCTTCAGGAGGAGGGACCGAGGGTGAGGTGAACGTTTACAACCATCGATGAAGTGAGTCACCACCTCACGAGAGATCGAAGAAAGTTTTTTCCAAACTTAAAACAGTTATCTTAGTTAAACCGAAAGGTCTACCTATGGATAAAAGAAAATTTCTTCAAACATCATCCGCGATCATGGCAGGCACATTTATATCAGGACTAACATCCTGCGCCCCTGGTAAAGAATATCTCACGAACTGGGCTGGCAACCTGGAGTATAGCACCGACCAGGTCCATTATCCTAAAACAGTTGAAGAACTACAGTCAATCGTAAAAAAACTTTCGAAACTCCGGGCGCTGGGTTCCCAGCACTCCTTCAATTCCATTGCAGACAGCAAAGAGAATCTTGTTTCGTCAAAGTACTTAAACAAAATACTTTCTCTTGATAAAAACGCGCGTACCGTAACCGTAGAAGGCGGAATAAAGTATGGTGAGCTTGTGGAATCTCTACATGAAAATGGTTTCGCGCTGCACAACCTTGCGTCTCTTCCGCATATATCAGTAGCAGGATCTATTGCCACCGCTACGCATGGCTCGGGAGTAGACAACGGCAACCTGGCTACTGGTATTTCAGCCATCGAGTTTGTCAATGCCGCGGGAGAGATAATCCAATTATCCGGAAAAGACGGCGATTTTTTTAATGGCGCGGTTGTAGGATTGGGAGCCATCGGTTTTGTAACCAAGGTGACCCTTGATCTGCTTCCCACTTTTAGCATGAACCAGGTGGTATACCGGAATATGCCTATGGACGAGTTAAAAGACAATTTCCTTGCGATCATGTCAGCGGGTTACAGCGTAAGCCTGTTTACGGACTGGAGCAACAGGAACATCAATCAGGTCTGGATCAAGAACAAGGTTGATGGGCAAGGTCAGCCAGATTCTGCGGAAAAGGAATTCTATGGCGGGAAGCTTGCCGAAGCAAACATACATCCCGTGGAATCGCAAGCCGCTGAAAACTGTACGGACCAAATGGGAATCGCCGGACCGTGGTTTGAAAGGATGCCACATTTCAAAATGGGGTTTATGCCGAGCGCGGGCAAGGAATTGCAATCAGAATATTTTGTTTCCATTGAAAATGGATATGAAGCTTTAATGGCCGTTGAAAAACTGCACGAAAAAATTACACCGCATTTGTTTATTTCAGAGATCCGGTCCATCGATGCTGATCAACTTTGGATGAGTCCCTGTTACAAAAAAAAGTGCATTGCCATTCACACAACCTGGAAACAGGATTGGGATACCGTGATCAATTTGCTGTCGCTGATGGAAGAACAGCTCGCGCCTTTCAATCCGCGTCCGCACTGGGGCAAGCTTTTTACTTTCAATCCATCCGTTTTGCAGCAACGAATCGAAAGGCTTGCGGATTTTAGGGAATTAGTAAAACGGCACGATCCGCAGGGAAAATTCCGGAACGAATTCTTATTAGAGAATGGATTAACCATCTAGTGACAAGTTAAGTTTACTTTGGCGCTTGAAACTGAATTAAAATTTGAGTTTGTATCGAAAGCGGACCTCGAAGCCTCAGAGTCCCGGAGACCGGTGACTCTGAGGGGGAAGAATCTCCTGCACTTTTTATGGCGTGTACGCTTCACACATCAGTCGAACCCTTCCGCCCGGCGCTTTCGCTTGGGCACCTTCCCTCATCCGATGGAAGGAGCTTTCGTACACGCCTCACTTCTTACATTACTGGAACAATACGTTTTACGCAGGTTGCATCTGCCAAATGACTGCTGCTCATTTTTATTTCTGTATTTACAAAATGTCCCATCCCCTGCGCTATCATTAACACGCCCCAACCTTCTTACCTTAGTAACATCGTAATCCATGGACTAATCCAACCTTATTACCTTATTGTAATTAGCCCTATAACAGTGCGAAAAACAGAAT
>JBBDXJ010000101.1:0-6132 GCA_040902445.1 Cyclobacteriaceae bacterium
GCCCATCGGGTGTGCGGAGGATGGAAAGCCTGCGAGTATTTTTTTAGTATCCTCGTGAACGAGGGTATGGTTCTTGATATCGTGTCTGAAAGTTTCCAGTTGATTGGGTGTGGGAAGACTGCCGTGTATCAGCAGGTAGGCTACTTCGATGAAGTTTGATTTTTCGGCCAGATCTTCAATGGAATATCCGCGGTAGCGAAGGATACCATTATCCCCGTCGAGAAAAGTAATTGCGCTTTTCGTCGATCCGGTATTCTTGAAACCAAGATCAAGGGTGATGACTTTTCCTTTTTCCAGGAGGTCACTGATATCCACCGCCACTTCTCCCTCAGAACCTACAATCACCGGAAGGGTAAAGGATTTACCATCAATAATCAATTCGGCTGTTTTCGACATGTCATTTGTTGTTTTACATCAATCCTTCTAACCCTGACTTCGGCCCTACTACGCTAAAGCTTCGTCGGGCGCGGCCCTACTAC
Source organism: Cyclobacteriaceae bacterium (assembly GCA_040902445.1). Classification (GTDB taxonomy): domain Bacteria; phylum Bacteroidota; class Bacteroidia; order Cytophagales; family Cyclobacteriaceae; genus Chryseosolibacter. The sequence continues at coordinate 480 of JBBDXJ010000101.1, forward strand.
GCGCTAAAAGCTTCGTCGGGCGCCGCCCAAGCCGCGATTTTTTGCTGCCAAAACTAAGGGCTTAACGTCAATTGCCAAAGTAATCAGAATTTTTCGCCCCTAAATCCCCTGAAGGGGACTTTTATTTTCCATTTAGTCCCCTTCAGGGGATAGGGGCTTTAATTATTACCAAGTATCAGCGGCATACCGTCAGCTCCCGAGCCGATGACGATCACCTTCGTGTTTGGTGATTTAGACAATTCCAGGGTAGCTTCAATTCCACGCATCTTTAACAGGTTATTGGTTAAGCTGTTGTTGATGATGTTGTTAGCGCGCGATTCACCTTCGGCAGCGATGCGTTTCCGTTCCGCTTCACTCCTTTCCTTGTCCAGACGGAACTGGTAGGCGAGGGCCTCCTGTTGTTGCTGCAGTTTGCTTTCTATGGCAATGCGGATCTGATCGGGTAAGGTGATGGAGCGGATCAATAAGGCCACCATCATGACATTATTTACATGTAAAATGGCTTCCGCTTCTGCTTTGATAGTCGACTCAACTTCCGCGCGCTTGGTGGAGTAGATCTCTTCGGCCGTAAATCTCCCCATCACCTGTCTAACTGTTGACCGAACTTCGGGGATGACCAGGACATCAACATAGTTGAGATTGAATTTTTCGTAGATGTAGCCGATCTTGTCGGAGATAGGTTTGTAGCGCACGGTTACGTCGACGTGGATCGACAAGCCATTCTTGTCGAGCACGTCCATGTTTTCGCCCTGCGCATTTTCCTGGACGTCGTAAATAAAGACATCATTCCACGGGGCTTTCATATGAACACCAGGGGTGACGACGTCGTCCTTTTCGAGACCGGTGCCGAACTTATAAAAGATAACGGCGCGCTGAGTGGCGTTGACCGAGTAAAAGATACTGGAGGATAGACCCATCAATACAAAAAGGGCGATCACGCCTAAAATGATCAATGGCAACATTCTACGGTTGTTCATGGGATTTATTAATTAGTGGATTATTGTGCGTTCTACACCTCCGGTCGGGGGGTGGTTCTGGCCATGTTTAAAAATACAATAAAAATGTGAGTTGTCAGTGGTGAGTGGTGAATTGCGTTGCCTCCGGCCCACCTGCGCTAAAGCTTCGGTGGGCGAGGCCCGGGCTTTCGCTACTCGCCAGTCCGCGCACATGCCACTTCGGGCTCAAACAGGCCGCTCAATCCCTAACGCCCGGCGCTCACCCGCGCACAACTTCCTCCGAAAACCACAGAGTCCCTGAGACAGGAGACTCTAAACTTCCTCCGAAAACCACAGAGTCCCTGAGACAGGAGACTCTGTGGAGACGGGAGCCTTTCAGACCGACATCTTGGACCTGTCTTTCAACCTGTCTTTCAACCTGCCTTTTGACCTGCATTCAAACCTGCATTTCAACCTCTCAAACCTTTTAAACTTTTCAGACTGCTCAAACTTTCAGAACCGCTTTCTCCGGGTCCCAGTTAACGATCTTCCGCTCAAACACGCTCTTATTACTCGCGAGGGCCGGGCCTGCAGCGCGCATACTGAAGAGGGCGTCTTCGACAATGGGGACTTTTTCACGGATTCCTTTATAAAAATTAGTGTGGTGTTCAATATCTGCATTATAACCTTCTGGCGCCCGGAATTCGGTTTCGGGTTGCACCATCTCCGATTTCTCTTTCGGGTGGTTGGCGAGATACCATTTCTCATATTCCGCCTGCTGTGCTGCGCTGAAGGTCTCGAAGGAATCCCAGCCACCATACCCCGGATTTTTAGATGTTTTATGGCGTTCAACCTTTACGCTATTGCCTCCCAGCGTAATGGCCCCATCAGTTCCCACAAGCCGCAACAATCCGCCGCCGCCACTGCCATCCACAAAGTTTACCCGCATCTGCAGGGTAAATTCCGAATGCTTATTGGTAGCCGGGTAGTCATAGAGTCCGCAAATGATATCGGGAACATCGCGTCCATCTTTCCAATACCTCAACCCACCCGTTGCAAAGATGCGGTTTGGACCATTTGAACCGGTCACCGCGTGCAGCCTGGAAAAGAGATGCACGAACAGATCCCCCGCAATTCCGGTCCCGTAATCCTGGTAATTTCTCCAGCGGAAAAAGCGGACGGCGTCGAATGGAACTTTTGGCGCATCGCCGAGAAACCTGTCCCAATCCACGGTTTGCGGATTGGCATCGCGGGGGATGGAATACTGCCAGGCACCGCTACCGCCCTGGCGATCATTCCAGGTTTCGACCAGCACAATGTCGCCGATAGTTTTGGCTGCCACGATCTCCCTGGCTTTTTCGGTAACTATCGAACTTACCCCCTGGCTTCCCACCTGGAAAACTTTACCTGTTTTCTTTTGAGTGTCGATCACGGCGGCGCCCTCCTCGAGTTTATGGACCATGGGCTTTTCACAATAAACGTGTTTGCCTTTATTCATGGCGTCGATGGAGATGCGGTCATGCCAATGGTCGCTGGTGGCGACTATCACCGCGTCGATATCCTTGCGGTCGAGTATTTCCTGGTAGTTCCGGGTGGTGAAAAGTTCTTCTCCAAACAATTCTTTGGAGCGTTCAAGCCGGCCGGTGTACAGATCGCAGACGCCGATCAGTTTTACGCCGGGCACCTGAATGGAAGTGCGCAGGTTATTGAATCCCATGATGCCCATGCCGATTACAGCAATGTTCACCTGATCATTAGGCGCGTATTTTTTTTTGTTGATTTGTCGCGGTAGTGTAACAATACTTTTTGAATTTGCCATCAGCGTCGGTGTTGCCGAAGTAATGATGGCAGTGCTTAAAGCTTTTATGAGGAAACTCCTCCGTGATTTTTCTGGTTGTTGGGTCATAAGTTTTTCTGCAGATTGAAACACAATCGGAAGTTACGATATTTGAGATGACCGTGAAGCCCCCTTTACATGAGATGGTAAAATTTGATTTTTTTCGGAAAAAAAGTTTTGCCGTTGACCTCGGCAATACCAATACAGTTGTACGTGATATTGACAAGCTCCTTGTAGACCAGCCTTCTTATATTGTCCTTGATTCAAACCGCTCGGCTGTGAAAGCCGTTGGCACCCAGGCGTACCGGATGTTTGAAAAATCCCATCAGGAATTCCGTCCGATCAAACCCATGAAGGGTGGCGTGATCGCGGATTACGACTCCGCAGCAAAAATGCTGCAGGCATTGATGCGCCAGGCCTTTGGTGAAAAATCGGCGCTCAATGGATATGGTGATATTATTTCCGGAGTTCCTTATTCAACCACGCCGGTGGAGCGCCGCGCTTTGCTAAATGCTCTGGCAACCTTAAATGCACGGCATGTCTATCTGTTATATGAACCATTGGCGGCGGCTCTTGGCATGGGACTGAACATCCAGGAACCCGATGGTAAAATGGTGATCGATATCGGTGGAGGTATTACCGAGATCGTGGTGATCTCCCTTTCGGGGATTGCGTCTTTTCAGTCCATCAAGGTCGCTGGAGATTCCATGGATGAATCCATCCGCCATCATTTCCGGAAAGAATACAACATGGCTATCGGGATCAAAACTGCAGAACAGGTGAAGATCGATGTCGGCGCCGTGATGCAGGAATTGGAAAACCCACCTGCGCCGATGGCAGTGAAGGGGAAGGAACTTTTGAGGGGTTTGCCTATTACCCATACTGTTGATCACAGGGAAATCGCCACCGTGCTGGAGAAATCCATAAGCGCCATTGAACTTGGCATTATTCAGACCCTGGAAACCTGCCCTCCCGAACTCGCGGCCGATATTTACCACAACGGTATCCACATTACAGGTGGAAATGCCCTGCTTCGCGGATTGCAGGACCGCCTTCAGCGCAAGTTGAAATTACCGGTGAACATCGATGAAGCTCCGCTGTTGTCTGTATCCAAAGGAGTGGCTACTGTACTTCGGGAGCCAAAGAAATACAAGGGTGTCTTAATGCACTGATTCCTCAAAGATTCATAAAAAAAGCGATGCGTTTCACATCGCTTTTTTTATTTAGGAATTCGAACCTGAAGAATAGGGATTCGAAGGTGAATTGGAATCTTTGTTGCTCTCACTTTCGTTGCTTCCGGAATTTGCAGAAGAGGAAGATGAAGAAGGTTCATTGCTGCCAAACAACGATGATTGCGTAGTAGGAGGCGTTGGGGCAGAAGCCTTCGGGGTTGATCTGCGTGCAGCCTTTCTTTTAGGGGCGGCCTTTTTAGCGGCAGCTTTTTTAGGGGCAGCTTTGCGGGCAGATTTTTTCGCTGTTCTTTTCGCGGCTTTTTTAGGGGCTTTCTTTGCTGCCTTCCTGGAAGCTTTCTTCGCTCCTTTTTTTGCCGACTTTTTAGCAGACTTTTTTCCTGCCTTCTTAGCTGATTTTTTTCCAGCTTTCTTTGCTTTTTTAGCCATAGCTTACTTTTGTTTTAAGGTTTAATCCGTTTGGTTTTTAGATTCCCTGGTGAATTAAAGTTTTCGTTCCCCCTAATTTAAAATAATGTTGGCTTTATTCTGCACGTAGTGTGAAAATATTTTCAGGAAAGTTGTAAGTTGTAAGTAGTAAGTGATAAGTATTAGTGTGTGTAAATTGACATTTCGGTCACCGGATCGAGAGCCGAGATAGGTTATTAAATGGAGTGATCACCTCCGAAGTCGTCAGGCTCTTAAGATTTTTCTAACCTTTCGAGCCTACGCGTACAACGCGTCCTTCTGCTCGGCTACCTTCTCGTTTTCGATGTATTCGTCGTAGGTCATGAGCTTGTCGATGAATCCGTTAGGGGTGATCTCGATAATACGGTTGGCTACCGTCTGCGTGAACTCGTGGTCATGCGAGGTAAAGAGCACTGTGCCCGGAAAGTCGTTAAGGGCGTTGTTAAAAGCTGTGATCGACTCCAGGTCGAGGTGGTTGGTGGGCTCTTCGAGGATGAGCAGGTTGGCGCCGGCCAGCATCACGCGGGACACCATACAACGTACTTTTTCACCTCCTGAAAGCACATTGCATTTCTTAAAGACCTCTTCTCCGGAGAATAGCATTTTCCCCAAAAACCCCCGGATGTACACTTCGTCCTTGTTCTCTTCTTCGGCAAACTGCCTTAGCCAGTCGATAAGGTTGTCGTCAGACTGGAAATATCTTTCATTGTTCGAGGGAAGATAGGCAGCAGTGATGGTTTGTCCGAAAGTAAATGAACCAGAACCTGGCTCGATCTCGCCGGCAAAGATCTTGAATAAAGAGGTGATGGCGAGGCTGTCTTTGCTTAGAAATGCAATCTTGTCTCCCTTATTTACATAGAGATCCAGGTCCTTGAAATAGGTGACGTCAGTCTCCCTGTAGCCCAGATTTTCCACCTGCAGGATCTGGTCACCCGCGGTCCGCTTTTGCTGGAAGATAATGGCCGGGTATCTGCGTGTAGAGGGTAATATGTCGTCAAGGGTGATCTTTTCAAGCAATTTTCTGCGGCTGGTAGCCTGCCGTGATTTGGATGCGTTGGCGCTGAAACGCGCGATAAATTCCTGTAATTCTTTTTTCTTCTCTTCGGCCTTTTTATTTGCGGATGACCTTTGCGTTAACGCCAGCTGACTTGATTGATACCAGAAGGAGTAATTCCCGGTAAAGAGCCGGATAGCTTTAAAGTCGATGTCAACGACGTGGGTACAAACCGTGTCGAGAAAGTGGC
>JBBDXJ010000102.1:0-6061 GCA_040902445.1 Cyclobacteriaceae bacterium
TTTTAATGGCATCTGCGGTGATCAGTTTCTTTTGTGACCGAAGCTCATAGTAATACTGTCTCAACTCACCCCGCGCTATATCCAGGAACTCGTTGATTTCGTCTACTTCATCTGATCATTCTTCACCGCTGAATTTTTTTCATCGCATAACCCGTCCCGGACCCGGCTTGACGACATAGTTCACACTCGGATTCTTATCGAAAGATCTCGACAGGATTTCAACAACCCATTGCTTTTGATTGGAGGTAGCCCTTTTCATAATTGACCATTTAATTTTTGTATAAGGCCTGTAAGGGAATGCAGGCCATCCTATGGCAGCCAACCTTTGGAGGCGTGACTTTGGTCTCTGACAAGAAGACTGGGCTGAGGCCTTCTGTTTTGCAAAAAATTTATAAAAACATATTCGGATACTTTGCTCATTGCGCCAGCGCGGGATCACGGATGAAATTTTAAAGGACTCAGGGAACCGGAACTCCTTCCAACATTAACCTAAATGAAGAAGTGTTTCTATAAACCAAAATACATTAACTGAATTCCGGTCCCTGATGCCTCTAAACAAATCCTTAAAGCAAATTCCAGAGACCGGTAGTAAATTATTCATTAACCTTACTTATGAAAAAATCTTACTAATGGGCCCGGCTCTGAAACTTTGCTATGTTGCTTTTAATCCCAAACTTCCTGCCAGTGGTGATCGATTACAGGGATTGTGGCATGATTGTATCTGTTCCTAACCTGGTTTCTATTTCATGTATCGCTTTTATTGTTTTTATAATTGAATCCGGTGTAACAGAAATGCTATCAATACCAGCCTCCACCAAAAACTGGGCGAACTCCGGATAATCGGAAGGGGCCTGGCCGCAAATTCCTACTTTGACGTTGGACTGTTTGGCGTCTTCTATCAGCATGCGGATCAATCTTGTTATTGCGTCGTTTCTTTCGTCGTAAATGCCTGCCACGAGGGCGGAATCACGATCCAAACCGAGTGTAAGCTGGGTGAGGTCATTCGTGCCAATAGAAAAGCCATCGATATGTTTTGCAAACTCCCTGGCCAGGATTATGTTGGAGGGTATTTCGGCCATAAGATAAATTTCAAGCCCATCCTCTTCATGAGTAAGGCCGAATTCGCGCATGGTATCTTTTACTTTCAATAGCTCCGGAACGGTGCGGCAGAAAGGAATCATGACGACAACGTTCTTCAATCCCATCTTTTCACGCACTCTTTTTATTGAGTTGCACTCCATGCCAAATGCCTGTTGATATTGTTCAGCGTAGTACCTTGAAGCTCCGCGCCAGCCTATCATCGGGTTTTCTTCCTCGGGCTCAAAATGTTTACCTCCCAATAAATTTGAATACTCATTGCTTTTGAAATCAGAGAACCTCACGATCACTTTATTCAGATAGAAGGCCGCTGCAATTTTTGCAATCCATACGACAGACAAAGAAATCTTCACCACTATCATATCCTTTAATGATCGTACTGATCTGATCCGTCAGGTGCTTGTCGCTCAACTTGCGGTGGTGCAGCAAAGCCAACGGATGGACCTGTATATAATTATTGATGATAAACTCTTCCCTGGCGAGCCCGACACCCTTATTGGGCAAGTGTGAAAACTGAAAGGCCATGGCGGGTGACGCGATATTGAGCATCACCGGTGTCTCTATTTCCGGCAGATCGGCGAGGTTGATTTCGGTTTTTTTAAATGGCAAATTATACGACGTTACCTCGGCACAAGAGGCCGTGAGACTGCTACCTTCGGTGAGGATTTCAGTGGCATTACCAAAGCCTACAATTGCCGGGACGCCCGGTTACGTGCTACAATGGCGACGTGGCATGTGCGACCTCCCTTGATTCAATATTTTCAAATTCATACCGCAAGGACAAATGCCTTTAAGTCCTACTTCACAGTTCCTCGACAGGCTAGGTAGAAGGTTTCAATCTGCCAACGCTAGGGGATTCGATTGCTTTATGATTCGATACCAGATAATAAAGAAGTGACGAATATAAAAGCAAATAAATGAACTGATTATCCGGAAAACCGTACAACTGCCGGTCGGGTTTTCCAGAGAGCAGGAGTAATTTCATTGAAAATGAAATGATCGTAATATTCATCGCCTCTTCTATTAATTTCAAATTGTAAAGACGAAGGCTATCGTACCGCTCTCCCGGATTCAAGTGGGCGGGTGGTGGCTACAGGATTATGGTAAGTTCTTCCTCTGGCTTAGGTATGCGTGAAGTGGCCACGGTGGAATGCGAAGACGGATTTGATCAGTCACATTCCGAGAGCTGCTCATTGGCAATCATACCGGTGTGCTAGGCAGATGGTAACTGTAAGATAAGGTCATAGCCCCTCATTAAATGAATAAACCTTCAGCCACCACGTTGTTATAAACACTGTTACAGTGCATTCGCTGGCGGTAGGAACGAGTGTCAGAAGTCAGCAGTGGTTTCGGTCTCTTTTGATTGTGAGTGTCTGTAAGGCGGTAAACGCTGCCGCAAGCGCTATATGTTAACAATTGTTAAGTGATTTCTTGCCCCTTTGTTAACGCGGAGATCCAAGTATCCGTCCTAATTTTGCTTTGATCACGAATAGACCTTTGTGTTTCTTCTTAAACTAACCGGTTGAGATAACTTTAATCTTTGAAGTAGCCATCTTTGTTTCTCCAACTGGGAAAAGGAAAACGAAAGCATTGTATTGATTGTTAAAAAAATGATAAGTAAAATCTACTACCCCGGTTTCGGTCATTAATTTTACCGCTCCTTTCTCGTGATATTTCTTTCCAAAATAGTAATCCTGCGCAAAAGACCATTTAAAGCCGAACTTCTCAGGTAGATCTATAGCCCCAAAAGTTTCTTCAAATTTTCTTGATGTAAAAATATCGCGTTTACCGCATTGGGACGTATCTCCGCTTTTAGAGGCTCCTTCTAAAACAAGTAAAGCACATCGGTTCTTCGAGTATTCAACATATCTTCTAAGGGCCGCATGTACCGAAGTACCGAAAAATCTAGCAAGGTGCATGGGAGATTTTATCCCGAGTTCCAGTTTGCTCATCTCATGTTCAAATCTTTCAAGTTGAAATAATAAGCATGAAGCAAAATAGTTCGCTTCGGCTTCAAATTCCTCCAAAACATCAGGTTCGAGGGTCAGGTCATTTTCTAAATGCTCCAAAATTTCACCTTGCCAATAAAGAACATCATGGCCCACTTCGTGTAGCTTAACAAAATTCTGCCTGACCGCTGGCTGACTGAGGTCCAAATAAATAGTTTTTTCTTTTTCTGTCTAAAATTCCCCTGACAAGCCCGATCGCCTGCACAAATTTAGCGGAAACTTTCTCAGAGAATTGCTTTAGAAGTAAGGTAGACTTGTCAAATATAGAACGCTCTTTTGTTTGATGTTATCCGAACTGATAAGTCATAGTCCAGCTTTAAAAAAGCTTTGGGATGAGGGTCATTCCATAGAGACGATAAAGGGGTTTCTCTTGGTTCATGATGTTCCCTATGTTAATTCTCAAAAGAGAATTAAACGGGGAACATTAGTTACCTCTCTCATGATGCCTCAGCCGGATAAGACCAGTGCTCCTGATACGCATGTTATTCACTTTATAGGGAATATCCATGCCATATTGATGGTAGTCCCATCAAACAATTGTTTCATGAAACAAAGGGACAAGGAATTAATTACCGACGTTTTGAAGGTCAACTTCTAATTCAGGAAAAAACTAATACCTTTATCTCATCAAATTCTAATGCCCAAGGAGGTAGTACAGATCATTGCCGGAATACCTAGTACAACAGACTTACCGGAATATTCAAAAACTGATTACTTTCAAAGAATCTAGTCCAATATGCATGGATATATCGTTTCCCATCCTGTTTATATCGACGACTCGAATTTGAGCGAATTGATTGCAATGAATTTTGTCTTTATTTCTATGGATAGCGAAAATGCAAAGAAGAAAATAATCCACTTTTTGACTTAAATACAATCTTTCATTTATCGATATAGGAATTGGCGTACAGGATGTTGATGGTTCCCTAATTGGTAAAGTGCGGGTAACGACTAGTACTCCCGAAAAAAGGGATCACATAGAAAAAAGAGTATCGCTCGCGGAGGCAACAATTGATGTTTATGATCGAAATATTCAGATCGCTGATCTAAATTCCTTAAGCGCTTCTTTAGCTGTAATGAAATGGAAAAAGCTTCGTGGATTTTATCGGCAACACGAGAATGAACATTACGCCACATTTGGACTTTATACCAATGAAACAATCAATGACGATATTTCAGCATGAGTTTGCGGAAAATATTCCTGAAATTTTGAAAGAGAATGTCTTATATATCTCCCCTTCCTTTTGCAACTACGATTCATTTATGCCCATCTGGTTGTGGTAATGAAATCGTCCTAAAGCTCTCTCCGAGTGATTGGAAAGTTACGTTCAATGGGGAGTCAATTTCGTTGTATCCTTCCATAGGAAATTGGGGGCTTCAATGCCGCACGCATTATTGGATAAGAAACAATATGGTCATATGGGCCGAGTCTTGGTCAGACAACAAAATAAAGAAGGCAAGAATTAGACACCAAAAAATTAAGGAAGAATATTACAATAGGAAAAACAAGGGCTAGATAAATCCAGCGCTCAAAATATAAAGGGCCAAATGTCGTGCTCGCTGCCTCAATAATCCATTACATATTCCTCAGTAGCCGTAATAGCTACACACTTCTAAAAAAACATTCACTCCGTACGTGCTCGCGGGATTTTTGACACCTATATAATATTCGCCAGTATTGTAGCACGTAACCTTTACATTTCCGGATTTAAAGTTTATCCTGGATCCCTCAGGGTAATGCCGCACTTGGTCGTCTGCTTTCATTTCAAAGTGTGATCTATATTGGTCATAGAAAGGTGGATAAAATTAATAGGCAGAGATTTCAGGCTTCGACCAGCAAAAACGATGAGCGGATCCGGGCAAAGGATGATTAGCTCGCAGATGACATAAAAATAAACAAAGAGCTAGGGTCTGCCTGTAGGCTCTAAGTGATTGGCGAGAGGGGCTCAGGTCATTGAGCGGAAAAAAATAACCCCGTTTTATCAAGAATTTGATAAGAACGGGGTTTTTGATAATTTGCTGTCGCTTAACAAACCAAATTATCTTCTGCGAATGTACTTGTTTTGCCAAGAATTCTCTAAAGACCAACAAGCAAATTATTTTCGAACAAACCCAATTGGGAATATTCAATCGGTTACTTCCCTTAAAAAAACTTAGTGTTTTACTTCCCGAGCGGAAAAATAAATCAGGAGCTCCCGGCTGGATCAATGCTGAGGGTATGATTGCTGTGCTCTTCCTGCAAAGCTATACCGGTCTGAGCGATCGCAATTTATCGATCATTTCAATGGTAACTGGCAGATGCAAATGTTTTGTGGGGTGCAATTGGCTTTGAATGAATCGATCAAAGACCGCAACGTGATGTCCCGCATAAAGTAAGCGCGCTATCAAGTACATATTTCCCCGAGGCTAAGCCGAGAGTATTTTTGTGATGATCCTGCACGGTGCGGGATTTTTAATAAAAATATTATGCAAAGACGAACTTCGGAAGCCTGGCGTGAACTTCTTCAATCCTGGCAAGCCAGCGAGCTAACCCAAAAACAATTTTGTGCTCATCATTCCATAGCCTACAGCGCATTTCATTACTGGTTTAAAAAATTCCGAGAGGAAAGGGTAATCCCTGGAGTAAACGCTGGATTCGGCACTGTTAAAATCACCCCAAATAAACCCGTCCAGAATCAGGGTTCAGTTCTGGTAGAACTTGTGCTCACCGATGGCAGGCGAGTGAAATTCTACCAGGGCATTGATGTTCAGTTTCTTCGCGACTTACTTTTCTAGGAATGCTTTCCATTTCATCAGCCTACCGGTATTACCTGTACCGGGGCCAGGCCGACATGCGTAAAAGCTTTGACGGGCTGAGCGGTATTGTGAGAAACGAGCTTGGAAAAGATCCACTCAGTGGGGAGGTATTTATTTTCATTAATAAGCGCTGCAACCAGGTGAAGATCTTATTGTGG
>JBBDXJ010000103.1:0-6054 GCA_040902445.1 Cyclobacteriaceae bacterium
TACCGCTCCTCACCCTGGGCTAGGTTATCGCGCCCCTTCAGGGCTGCACACACATGCGCAGTTTTCCCCGGACAACGCTCATTCGTAATTTGTCATTCTAATTCGCCTTCCGTCCCTCCAATCATCCCGTCTTCTCCCTCAGATATTCAATAAAACCGTTCGTGGATCGATCGAGTATGTCAAACACTTCCTGAAAATCCTTTTCGCCGCCGTAGTATGGATCAGGAACTTCTCCCCCTTTGTTCTGGGGATCAAACGCACGCAGCATTTTTACTTTCTTGCGCACTTCCTTACTCAGGGCCAACCGCAAAATATTCTGATAATTACTTTTATCCATCGCAAAAATGAAATCAAAATCCTCCAGGTCTTCTGAAGTCAGCTGCCGGACACAATGTTCAATCGCTACACCATGCCTTGAAGCGCTTGCTATCGTTCTTGGATCGGCATTATCGCCGATGTGATAATTGGAGGTTCCGCATGAATCCACTTCAACCCATGTATTCATTCCGTTATCCTTGATCTTCTTTTTCAAAATTGCGGCGCCCAACGGCGACCGGCATATATTTCCCAGACAAACAAACAACACTCTTACTTTATTCATAGCCGGCAAATTTAATCGGTCTATAGTCCACTGTCAACGGTCCACAGTAGGATTGTAGTACTGCCCTGCTTAACGCATCCTTTGTGCCGCAGACATTTTTTTCAAAATGATCGACTTAAACGCAGACGCACGGCCGTGGTCTGTGGACTGTTGACTATTCTTCCTAGTTTTGTTAAAACTCACAATCAACTCACAACCATGGAATACATCATCGTCAATGAGCAATACGATGCTTTCGTTGCATTAATTCAACTAAACAGGCCAAAGGAATTGAATGCCTTGAACACGCAGTTGATGCAGGAGCTTCGGGATGCGCTTCAGCAGCTCGATAAGAATGAAAAGGTTCGCGCCATAATTGTCACGGGCAACGACCAGGCGTTTGCCGCGGGAGCAGACATCAAGCAGATGGCTGACAAATCTGCGGTGGACATGCTGATGATCGATCAGTTCAGCACCTGGGATCAGATCAGAAAAACAAAAAAACCGATCATCGCGGCAGTTTCAGGATTTTGCCTCGGCGGCGGATGTGAGCTTGCTATGACCTGTGACATGATCATTGCTTCTGAGACGGCGCGCTTTGGCCAACCTGAAATCAAGATTGGCGTGATTCCCGGGGCGGGAGGCACACAGCGGCTCACCAGGGCCATCGGGAAAGTTAAAACAATGGAAATGGTTCTTACAGGGAAGTTCGTCTCCGCTGATGAAGCCCTTGGCCTGAGGATGGTCAATAAAGTGGTGCCTGTTGAAATGTACCTTCGCGAGGCAGTGACGTTAGCAGGGGAAATTGTCCAGATGTCGCCCATCGCAACGCAGCTTGCAAAGGAAGCGGTGAACCGCGCGTTTGAAACCCACCTTGACGAAGGCCTGCAATTTGAGCGAAAGAATTTTTATCTGTGTTTCTCTTCCGAAGATCAAAAAGAAGGGATGAATGCTTTTATTGAAAAAAGGAAACCCGAGTACCGCGGAAAATAATTCAACGCTCGGAGTTAAAGTTCCATGTTCAAAGTCCAAAGTTCAAAGTTCAAAGTTGTCGGAACTTAAAAATGCGCAGGAACTTGCTAATTTATCTTTATCGAAAGGAAAGTCGACAGTAAAGTGACGAATTGAGAAAACGAAGATACAATAATGCGTTCATGCAAACCGCATAGATTCCTCAACTTGGAACCTTGAACCTGGAACTTTATACTAATCTACCGCACGGAAATACCAATGCCGGCCGTCAGACATTTGTATTTCTGCAGCGTGTAATCGGCATGTATTGTCAGCACAGCAAGTTTTAATCTGAACCCTGCTGTGGTGCGAAATCCGGAAGCGGAAAATTTTAGATCAAGCGGATCTGTTTCATTGTTCCCCACCTGACCATCATCATTGATATCATAGGTGCCTTTCATGGCCAGGTTAGATTTCGCGATGTTATAACCAAGTCCGCCGTATAGGGTGAGAACAGAAAATTGTTTCGAAATAAGCCCCTGGATAGTTGTCGCATTCATTTCAAAAAGCCCTCTTTGATCAGGATTGTTTTCCTTGTCGAAATAAGTTTCCATTTTGAATTTGGTATACCCGACAAAACCAGAGAGATCAAAAGGCAGCAGTTTGATTCCGGGTATCCATTGTTTGACGTCGTGCATGATGCCGATCCCAAAAAGTTTCAGGGATGAGTCATCGCCCAGATTGATGGTGGGAGTAAATCGCAGCTTAATGTCTGTACCCTTGACAAGCCCGATGCCGAGGTTGGCAATGGGAACCGGAACCATGTTCATTCCAATATTTCCCTCAAGATCAATACCACCCGGACCCTCGTACGTTTGCTTAAGGCCGGTAGTCTCATCAGTATAACTGAAGATTGGTTGATTATCAGGACCAAATACCGTAGGGGTCATTGGATAATCCTGAGAAGTTTGGTCCAGCTCAACTACAGTGAGACCAAGTTTTGTTGCGTCAAAAAATAAGTCGCTTTTTGGGATGGTCATGGCATTGAAAGTAATCGTCAGGTCAATGCCGGCAGGTTTATGAGCTTTCGCGGTGTTGTACCATCCCTGGTTCATACTCAGGCTCACACTGTGCATGAAAGGCGCGACATAAGCCGAGATCAGTTTTCGCCCATCATCTATACTTTCATTAAGCAATTCATCGAGGTCGTCCTGTGCAAAGGAATTGGTCACAGGGACGAGGGCCAACGGCAACAACAACATTATCCGCAAAATAGATTTCATACAGGTATGATTAGGTAATATTTATACAAAATAACGGTTTTTAAAGCTGTAAAAAAATTCGGCGGTAGCGCAACGTTTGTATTTTTGTCCACCCATGAAAGTTTTGTACAACATTTCCATTTTTTTCCTTGGCCTGGGCATCCGGCTATGGGGTCTTTTTAATACCAAAGCCAGGGAATTTGTGACCGGAAGAAAAGGGATATTCAAAAGGATAGAGGAGGCTCTTCGACAAAATCAACAACCGATAATCTGGGTACATTGCGCCTCACTTGGTGAATTTGAACAGGGAAGACCCGTCATAGAAGCCCTGAAAAGCGAATTCACGAACCATAAGATCTTTTTAACTTTTTTTTCCCCCAGCGGATATCTCGTCAGAAAAGAGTATTCAAAGGCCGATTATGTTTTCTATTTACCCCTGGATACCAAGGCTAACGCGCGAAAGTTTGTGGGGAAAGTAAATCCGAAATTAGCCATATTCGTCAAGTATGAATTTTGGTTCTATTATTCCAAAACACTGAAGAAAAAGAGGATTCCACTGATTTCTATTTCATCCATTTTCCGCAAGGAACAGTTCTTTTTTCGCAAAACAGGAAGTTTTAACAGGAGAATACTAAAAAACGTCACCCGTTTTTTTGTCCAGAATGAGCAATCCGTCGAACTGCTCCGATCAATAAACCTGTACAACGCAAGCCTTTCGGGGGATACACGGTTCGACCGGGTAAAACAAATTACAGACCGCAGGGAAGAAATTGAGATCGCAAAAAAATTCAAAGCGGGCGACAAAGTTTTTGTGATTGGAAGTGCCTGGCAGGAGGATTTAGATGTATTGATACCCTTTATAAACGAGAACAAACTCAAGTTCATCATTGCTCCACATGAGATAAACGAAAACTTGCTTCAAAATCTTCAGCGGTCGTTAACCGTAAAATCTATTTTGTATTCATTGACAAAGGAGCAAAAGGTCGATGAATACAGTGTTCTAATTATCGACAATGTCGGTTTACTGTCCAGCTTATACCAATACGGACAATTCGCTTACATAGGAGGCGGGTTTGGAAAAGGGCTCCACAATATTCTGGAAGCTGCATGCTATGGCATTCCGGTTTTGTTCGGAAACAAAAATTATCAAAAATTTCAGGAGGCAACAGATCTCATCAGCCGGGGCGGAGCTTTTCCAGTTGCCGACTATGCTGATCTCAAAAGCAAGTATGAGATGTTAAATATACCCGAGAACTTTGTTCTTGCCTGTCAAGTTTGCCGGCAGTATGTACAGGAAAATACCGGCGCCACGGAAAAGATCATGGAATATTGCCGGAAGGTCTTAAGCAATGACAAAAAAATGGGATATCGCCAGGAGTGAATTAAGTTTAATTTATGGAGGGGATTGTACTTCGGTCAACAGGTTCTTTTTATGACGTACTCACGGCAGATGGATCCAAAGTCATGTGTAAAGTACGCGGCAAGATCCGTCTGGAAGGAATTAAAGAATCCAATCCTGTCGCTGTGGGTGATCGCGTCGCTTTCGATACCGATAACGAGATCGGTTCTATCACCGAGATCCTTCCGCGCAAAAATCACATCCTGCGACAATCAGTAAAAAAAACAGGGCATGCTCACGTGTTGGCCGCGAATGTCGATCAGGCTTTTCTAATGGTTACGCTCGCATATCCGAAAACTTCACTGGGATTCATAGATAGGTTTCTGGTTTCTGCAGAATCGTTTCGCATATCGCAAACACTGGTTTTTAATAAGATGGATATGTTGGGTCCAGAGGGGTTGGAATATCAGAATGCCCTAATCGACCTGTACCAGATGATTGGCATCGGCACAGTAGCGATCTCAGCGCTGGCGGATGGCCATGAAAAGATCATGGAGTTGATAGAGGGGAAAACTACATTGTTTGCAGGACATTCGGGTGTCGGCAAATCCACATTGCTGAATAAACTTGATCCGCAGATTAACCAGAAGATCGGACAAATCTCCGGATACTCTGAAAAAGGAACCCATACCACGACCTTCGCTGAAATGTTTGAGATCGGTAAAAATACTTTTGTTATCGATACGCCCGGCATCAAGGAGTGGGGCCTGGTTGACATGAACTCACAGGAGTTATCAGATTACTTTCCGGAAATGCGGGATCTCAGGCTGGAATGCAAATTCGGATCCCGCTGTCTTCACGTCAATGAACCAAAATGTGCCATTATCCCGGCCGTTGAGCGTGGGAAGATTGCTTACAGCCGGTACGAAAGTTATCTGAGTATGCTATCGGGTAAGGATAACAGGAAGTGAGAGAGTTGCCGGTTGCCGGATAGCAGGTTGCCGGGTGTTGACGTTAATTTGTAAATGAAATGTCTGTCGTTGGGACTATAGACCAGGTGTGGTTAATAAATCAATAAGCAGGTTTTTAAAAGAATTCTCCGGGGACAAGAAAGAACTTGAAAAACATTTTGAGACTTGAATTATTGCACGCCCACTTTCCTGGAAAGACAAAATTATACAGCACAGGGTAAACCGGAATTACCGGTATTTCAAAGAAAATTCCGCGATGTATAAAATTTGCTCTTCGTAATCTGACTCGTGGGTCGAACTTTATTCCGCCCTTTCAGGGCTTCGAGATGCGGCCATCCTAACACCCAGGCCCTGGAGCCTGGGTGTTATCTGCCGCCCCGTAAGGGCTAAAGATCTATCCTGACTCCAATGAGACTACAACGACCGCTGTGTTTGGGATTAAATTCTCACAACCTAAACACACCCAGCCCTGAAAGGGCGCAATGTATCAGCCCGGGGTAAGCCATCGGCGCAGCCCCGGGTAATTTGAAATGGCCAAAAGTATGCCACAGAAAAATCAGATCTGGCATCACCCTTTTTGGCATACGGATTCGCATTGTATTAGAATGATGAACAAATTCGCAGCGCCTGCTATCCTAATACCGCAATCCCCTATTTTTGAAATATAACCTCCAATACTCAACCGCCAGAGGAAGGTTCAACAACCTCAGACAAACCTTCATCTCGTAAAGAATTCTTTTCGCCAGCGCGTTTTGTTCATCGCATGACCTGTTTAAAGATATGATCTTTTCGCAAACGCGGAAAGTAGATCTTAGCTGCGGACTGAACATCCTGAATTGTTTTTGCGACATTGAATCTTTTACGATCCTTTTTTTGACAAGTATCTCCGGCGTATAACAATAATAAAAATTGCGGGCAGACCTGATCCAGAAATCAAAATCTTCATAGGAG
>JBBDXJ010000104.1:0-5985 GCA_040902445.1 Cyclobacteriaceae bacterium
GCGAATACATTTTTTATGATTGTTCAGCGGAAAGTCCTAAAGGCCGCAGAAGTGTCTGTTACGACCATGAAGCGCTGGAGTCAAGAAAGGAACACAAACCGGAAAACAGCGCTATTGAGATGGCAGCTGACATGGGCCTTGAGATTTTAACTGAAGAGGAATATCGCGAACTACAGAAGCTTGGGAAGTTTGATACGAAAACATCGAGCTGGATAAAAACACCTGCTGATATTAGAAAACTCGGTGGCGCCATCTTTGCTGATTGGCGCTATGGCCATGTCTTCGTGTATCACAACGGCGCAGAATCTTACTATGCCGCCAGGGCATTCCGTGGCTCGCTAAGGGTGTAAATTTTGCGCAGACAGGGGTGAGCATCTGAGCAATCAGGGGCAATCTTTAATTAGCTGTTAGCGCTTGACGTTAATAATCAAGGCAACAAATGTTGTCTTCAACAATAAAAAAACAAAAATCAACTTCGGCTTCCGAATGGTGAAAATCGGATTGAACCTTGGAAGCGGGTAGATGATCAGATCAGGGCAGACGTATCGTGCCGTTGCCTCTGACCAGCCACTTATAGGATGTGAGTTCGCGAAGCCCCATTGGGCCGCGCGCATGAAGCTTTTGGGTACTGATACCAATCTCGGCACCAAGTCCGAACTGGGCTCCATCAGTGAAGGCTGTCGACGCATTGGCGTAGACCGCAGCCGCATCAACGTTGAGAAGAAACTCCCCGATGGTGTGTTCGTCTTCTGCTACTATGGCCTCACTGTGTTTGGAACTGTAGGTGTGTATGTGCTCAAGCGCTTCTGCAAACGAATCAACGGTGCGGATGCTCATCTTGTAGTCGAGGAATTCAATACCATAGTGCTGCGGCTCAGCCACGTGGAGCAGATTCGCAGGGTAGGCAGACCGGATGCGTTCCAGGCTGCGCCCGTCAGCATATAACGTCACGTTTTTTTCCGCAAGCCGTGCCACGAGCACGGGGAGGTCCGCAAGCCTGGAAGCGTGGATGATCAGGCAGTCGAGGGCATTGCAAACGCTCACGCGGCGGGTTTTCGAATTGAAGATTATGTCGGCGCCTTTTGTAACATCGCCCGTTTTATCAAAATACGTATGCACAATGCCGGCGCCTGTTTCAATAACGGGTACTTTTGCATTGTCGCGGACAAAATTGATTAGATTCTGACTGCCCCGTGGAATAAGAATATCGACATACCCTACAGCCTGCAACAGCTCATTAGTCGCCTGACGCTCAGTCGGAAGCAGGGCCACAGTGTTCTCGTCGATGCCCACATCTCGAAGAACTCGCTGTATAAGCTTATGAATGTGACGGTTAGAATTGTCCGCATCGCTGCCGCCTTTAAGAATACATGCATTCCCTGATTTAAGGCAAAGGGAAAACACGTCAAAGGTGACGTTGGGTCTGGCTTCATAAATAACACCAACCACGCCCAGCGGTACCGTTACCTTTCTCAGATCGAGGCCGCTTTTCATTTTCCTTTCTTCGAGGATGATTCCGAGGGGCGAGGGTAGGGCTGCAACGTTCCGGATATCAGCCGTGATGTCACGCACGCGCTGCTCCGTAAGCTTGAGACGATCGTAGCGCGGATCTGATTCCGGCATCCGGTCGAGGTCTTTCTTGTTGGCTTCAAGTATGAAGGGGATGTCATTAACCGCTGCATTCGCCAGCGCGAGAAGGGCGTCATTAATTTTCTGTTCAGGTAACAGCGACAATTTGCGGCTTGCAGCCTGAACGGATCGGAATGTATTTTCAAGAAGGCTCATCGTGGTTAATGCAGATAAAGATGGTCATAGTGAATTACAGGCTTCTGATTTTTCAGGCCAATTACTTCTGTGGCATTTTTGTAATCGTATCGCGCCAGTCCAAGGCCAATTTCCCGTTCATTTTCGTCGATGACTTTGATAAGGTCACCCTTTTTGAATTTTCCAATTACCCGGGTGATTCCCACCGGAAGTAAACTGTGCGCTTTGTCCGAAAGCAATACCTTTTTGGCACCCTCATTGATAACGACTTTTCCTTTGGCCTCTTCATAGGCATGCGCCATGTATTTCTTGAAGCTTGAGGCAAGCCGTCGTGCCGGGAAGCGCGTCCCGATCTGTTCACCATCGACAATACGAAGGACAACATTTTCGGCCTTTCCGTTCGCAATATGCACTGGTATGCCGATTCCGGCGATCTTCTCTGATGTTTGACATTTCGTCAGGATGCCACCCCGCCCGAACCCGGATTTCTTTCCCGCAGCGATTTCCTGAAGACGAACAATCTTCGGATCATATTCGTGAATCACCTTTGTTCCCGGTTGCGAAGGATCACCGTCAAAAACTCCATCAACGTTCGTTAGAATGATGAGCAGGTTCGTGTTCATCATCGCGCTTACGAGTCCGGCCAGCTCATCATTGTCAGTAAACATCAGTTCTGTTATGGAGACAACGTCATTTTCGTTAAGGATTGGGACGATATCATGAATCATCAGTGCGGAAAGACAGTTCCGCATGTTGAGGTAATGGTGACGACTCTCGAAGTCTTTCTTCGTTACGAGCACCTGCGCACATAGCATGCCCTCTTTGTCAAAAGCTTGCTTGTAAAGCGAGATCAACTTCACCTGACCCAGAGACGCCAGTACCTGCCGTTGTACAACCGTGTCTGTTTTTTTTGGAAACTGGAAAATGCTTCGTCCGGCAGCGACCGCTCCCGAGGTAACCAAAATAACGGCGTGTCCGCGCTGTCTCAGATCTTTGATTTGCCGTGAAATATTAGCGATAACCTGTTCATCGGGTAAACCCTGGGCGTTTGTGATAACATTGGATCCGACCTTAAGTGTTATGACCGATCTCTTTTCCTTACTCATGCTGAACCTATGAAACGAAAAACCAATATTAGCACTTCCAATGGTGGTTGTAAAGGCTGGCGTTTGTTTTAGGAAAAAATATGAACCGGATAGCTATAAGACCCAGGATTCGGGCTTTGCTTCTCAGGA
Organism: Cyclobacteriaceae bacterium; assembly: GCA_040902445.1. Lineage (GTDB taxonomy): Bacteria > Bacteroidota > Bacteroidia > Cytophagales > Cyclobacteriaceae > Chryseosolibacter. The sequence goes on from JBBDXJ010000104.1 coordinate 3,000, forward strand.
ATGCTGTCGCCATAATAGTTTGACGTCGTTATGTTAGTTGTCTTATGATCTTACACGGATTGCCCGCTGCAAAAACATCCGAAGGAATATCCTTTGTAACGACACTACCCGCCCCGATCACGGTACGGTCTCCTATAGTAACCCAGGGACAAATGACAACACTTCCGCCGACCCATACATAGTGTGAGTGTCAGTTCGCTCGTGTGCCAGGTTCAAAGTTAAATTTCCTGCCCGAGTGTCGATGAGCGAGAGCTGGTCCACGAGATTGTACAACCAGACAGTGCCTGCCATATTTGGGTTTGGATTCTTTTCGCCTTTCGGAAAAATCAGCTGAGGTTGGGCAATGTAGCCTGATGTCAACGGTGCAACGACCAGTAAAAAGCACGAACCTTTCATTTGCATTCTAAAACCATTTTGTGGTGGTATTCACAAGTCACTTACGAGCCCTTAAGGTTTTTGCCAAGCTGTGAAATGAATGGTTGATTATAAAGACGCTTACCTGTTGCTTAATACACCGCATTGGCAAGCGCACCGAAGGTAGGAGGGAAGGTCGGCAGGTTGCGACTATTTCCCGATACAGAAGGCGCCCATCTTTGATAGTGAGGACGTTGTGTGATTCAAGTAACAAAATGGTAACAGAATTTACCTTGGCAACGCTAAACATTTCCAAATATCCATAACGAATGTAAGGCAGTTTTGTTACTGAACTCACGGCCGTATTAGTGCGGATTGTTTCAGATTATAGTTCCGCACGCGGGCCGCAAATGTCTGGAAAATTATTTAAAAATGCGAAGGGCTGGCTTAAGCCTAAATACTTCGGGTGCGACCCATTTGTTTACTCGTATTTGAGGGTCTCAGCAGGGTTTATCAGTGCGGCTCTTATCGTACCTGGTCATCGCTAAGAAAACCTAACCATTCCGAATGAGATTTTTAGGAGTTTGTTTGCTAACAAAGTTAGATATTGTTCTGGAGATCGTCAAAGGATGACTGCTTTCAAGACTTAAAATCTCTGATCAAAGCTATTTGAAGTCAAGCAGGCGGAACAAATATCATCTGGTTCAATGATGATTATCATTTACGGGGGGATTGAATTTTGATTTCTTTGTTCTCTTAGCAGAAAAAAACGGTGACAGGATTTGGATCCAGCGACACCTTGTTTGAACATTTGATTAAATCATTAACCTTCATGTTTATGTTAGTTTTTAACGTTGATGACGATAGTGATGACAGAGAAATATTTTGCGATGCTGTTAAGTCAGTTCACCCGAATATCTCTTGTGCCCAGGTTGATAGTGGCATTAGTGCTCTGCAATTCCTTGATAAAGGTGACCCATTACCCGACTACCTATTCATTGATATTAATATGCCTAAGATGAACGGCATTGAATGTGTGCAGAGGATCAGATCGGTTCCTCGCTTCCTGAGTATTCAAATTGTAATGTACAGCACAACGTTCAACCGCAAAGACGAGATTTATTTCTCTGAAATGGGAATTAAATGTTTAGCTAAAAAAACCAAGTTTTCTGACCTTGTCAGTTCACTAAAGGCTCTTCTATTAAATGAGATTCCGGTATTGGTAGAATGACCGAAAAGGTGGCGCCCATGTTCTTCTGACCGACCGCGAAGATCGCTCCTCCATGCTCCTCGGTTATTTTTTTGCAAATTGCCAGGCCCATTCCTGAGCCATGTATGTCTGGTTTGTCTTTGAGCCGCCTGTAAATTGAAAAGATTTGATCGGCATATTACTGATCGAAACCAATGCCATTATCTTTTATCGTTATACAGTTATAACTTCTGTCTTTTCTTAATTTATGCTTGTCATACGCTTGCTGAGAGATTTTTTCTTCCGCTATTTTGATTACAGGTTTCCCATTATTAAACTTCAATGCATTTTTTATGATGTTGTAGAAAAGTTGATATATCAGACCGGGACGACCTTCAATTTCTGGTAGCGCTTGGATATCCAGTGTGGCTTTTTTCTCGTTAACCAGAAGTTCAAGGTCATTAACGACATTTTTTACAGTTGCATTTAGGTCAACGGGTTGGAATTTTGCTCTCTCGTCCTTAAAGAGTGCCGAATATTCAAAGTACCTCTTCATTATGTGCCTGTAATTCCTCGTACGTTGTTTCATATTGCTTGTCAGGGATTTCATAGCCCAAGGTTCATCCACTGGCTTTTTGCTCCGTCTCCTGACAAAAGTCACTATTCCTTCCGATCTAAATCATGAGACACAAATTACAATCGATTTACTTTTAGGTCCCAATAAAGACAGTGAGACAAAGGGGTCACGGCCTGACAAACTGCTCTTTCAATTTCGGATGAAACTAACGATGTAATGTGACATCTATGGAAAGCTATCACCTTATTACTTTATTTATCACGGCAGCAGTCCTGGTCGGAGGAGCGATTATTCTCAGCTACTATGTGGCGCCCGCCAAACCCGGCATGGTAAAGTCAGAACCCTACGAATGCGGGATCCCTACTGAAGGACCAACCTGGATACAGTTTCATGTAAGCTACTATATGTTCGCCATCATCTATCTGATCTTCGATGTGGAAACAGTTTTCCTCTATCCATGGGCGGTGGTGATGCGCGAGCTCGGACTTACTGCCTTCATTGAGGTACTCATTTTTATTACGGTGCTGGGGTTGGGCCTGCTCTACGCCTGGAAGAAAAAAGCATTGATATGGGAATAGAAATAAAATCAATACCGTACGAAGACTTCAACGACAATGAGGCCCTGGAAGAGCTGCAGAAGGGCGGAAGCAATGTGATGATCAGCACCCTCGATTCGCTGATAAACTGGGGCCGCTCCAATTCCGTATGGCCTTTGACATTTGCAACCAGTTGCTGTGGAATCGAGATGATGGCTGCGGGCGCGAGCCGGCATGACTTAGCACGCTTTGGTATTTAAGTGTATCGCGCCAGTACACGTCAGGCGGACGTTATTGTTGTAGCAGGCACCATTGTAAGGAAGATGGCAC
>JBBDXJ010000105.1:0-5959 GCA_040902445.1 Cyclobacteriaceae bacterium
GCATAACAGTTCTAAAAGATGCGTCAGCTGCTATTTATGGAGCTCAGGCTGCGAATGGTGTAATCCTGGTAACTACCAAAAGAGGTAAATCAGGAAAACCGGAAGTCGGTTTTAATTACAATTACGGCTTCAACACACCTACGCGTTTGCCGGAAGTGGCCGATGCCGCTACCTACGCCACCATGCTCAATGAGATCGATGAGTATAGAGGCAATACGCCACGTTATTCAGCGGAAGACATTCAAAAATACCGGGACGGATCAAGCCCATGGACACATCCCAACACAGATTGGTATGACGCGGTTATCAAGCCTGTCTCATTGCAGGATATGGCCACACTATCGCTTTCTGGCGGATCCACTGATGGGGTTACTTATTACGTATCCCTCGGAAAATTATTTGAAGATGGTATTTATAGAAACAGTGGTACCAAATACAAGCAATACAACTTCCGCTCCAACATCGATGCGAAAGTTACAAATTGGCTGAAGGTATCCCTTGACCTTGCCGGAAGGCAGGAGAACAGGGTTTATCCTACCCGTGGGGCGGGTACAATTTTCCGCGGACTCATCCGGGGAAAACCAAACCTGCCAGCTTACTGGCCAAATGGTTTGCCAGGTCCGGATATTGAAAATGGCGACAATCCTGTTGTCATCAGTACGCCGGCAACCGGATATGTGCACGATAATAACTTTGTATTCAATAGTAACCTCCGAGGTCAGATCGATATTCCATGGGTGAAAGGACTTAATGTTATCTTCAACGCCGCATTTGATGAATCATTCCAACCGGTGAAGCGGTTTAGAACACCGTGGTATCTGTACACATGGGATGGAGATTCTGTTGATGCGGGTGGCACTCCCGTTGTTATAAGATCAAAACGCGGCCTAAATGCTCCGGAACTCGTTGAAGAGTTTGGGAAAACTTCCGGCCAGACAACGAACGCATACATCAATTACACCAAGGATTTCGGTCAGCACGCGTTTGCCTTCATGACCGGTGTGGAAAAACAAATCCTTAAAGGAACGCACTTCAACGCATTCCGCAACAACTACATTTCCACCGCTGTGGATGAGTTATTCGCCGGTAGCAGAAATGCGAGCACTAATGCCGACAACCCTGAGCGATGGAGGTTATTTAACAACGCGCGATTGAATTATTTCGGCCGGATTAATTACGCTTTTTCTGAGAAGTATCTGATTGAAATGGTTTGGCGGCTTGATGCGTCCTACATCTTTCCTGAAGAGAAACGCTGGGGTTTTTTCCCCGGCATCTCCGCTGGCTGGGTTTTGTCTGAAGAAGATTTTATGCAGGGGGTATCTGGAATTGACAGGCTTAAACTCAGAGGTTCATGGGGTCAGTTGGGAAATGACCGTATCGATCCTTATCAGTTCGGAAATAATTTTGGATTCGGAGGCGGTTATATTTTTAACTATACCACCCTCGCAACCACCCTCGATCCCAGTCTCTTTCCAGTTGCAAACCCGAACGTTACCTGGGAAGTTGCGAACAATTCGAATATCGGACTGGAAGGAATGGTCCTGGGAGGAAAAATTAATTTTGAACTTGACTATTTCAACAACATTCGATCACAGATGTTGATATCCAGGAATGCCTCCATTCCGCGCACGGCAGGTTTTGACCCGCCCAGGGAGAACATAGGTAAACTGAAAAACAGAGGATTTGATTTCCTGGTAAACTATGTCAGTCAGGTCGGCCAGCTTAATTTCCAGGTTGGACTGAATGGCGGATATTCGAAAAATGAGGTCATATATTTAGATGAGCCACCGAATGTTTTTCCGTGGCAAACAGTAACGGGCCGTCCGTACGACACGCCCCTTATGTACAACGCGATCGGCATATTCCGGGATCAGGCTGCGGTAGATGCTTATCCAAAATGGCCGGGTGCAAGGCCTGGTGATATCATCTTTGAAGATGTGAATGGCGACGGCAATATAAACTCCGACGACCGTATACGACTGGAAGACAATACCATTCCAAGATTCCAGGGAGGTTTCACGCTCGATATGCAATACAAAGGATTTGATTTTAACCTGCTCCTTCAGGGTGCCACAGGCGCAAGGACATATCTGCGCACGCAATCCGGAGACTTTGGAAATTTCCCGTTGGACTTTGCCGAAGGTCGTTGGACTACCGAAAATCCGAATGCTGATAAGCCCAGAACTTTTAACCGGGAGGATGAATACTGGATTTCACAGGCCAACACATTCTGGTTCAGAAATACGGATTATCTCCGTCTGAAGAATATTCAATTGGGGTATTCTATCCCTTCCAGTCTTGTCGAAAGGATAAGCATGAAAACTGCCCGCGTATATGTCAATGCCATAAACCTGTTCACCATTGATGAGTATAAGATCAACGATCCTGAAGTGGACAACCAGTCTTTGACATCTTACCCGCAGAAGAAGACGTTTAACATTGGGGTGAATGTAACCTTCTAAATCCGATGACAAGTATGAAAAATATCATGAAATATATTTTTGCCACCTCGCTTTTCCTATGCGCGGGCGCGTGTAATACTGACTTTTTAAACCCCCCGCCGGAAGACCGGTTTGGGGATGTGGCTGTCTGGAAGGATCCTGCCTTGGCCGAAGCGTTTGTTAATGAAATGTACCGCGGTCTTAACCATGGCATTCGCGAACTGATGCTCGGGTCCCTCGCCGATGAATCGCATTTTATCCATAATTATGGGTCAGCACAGGTTGTTCAGTCTAATCTTACGTCGGCAGACCTCGGTTCTTTCGGGCGTGGAGATTTTATGGAGTTCAACTGGATTCAACTCTATCGCCGTATCCGCCAGATAAACCTTTTCAAGGAGAATATCGACGATGTTCCGTTTACAGACGAGACGTGGAGAGACCGCCTAAAAGGTGAGGTGCATTTTCTCAATGCCTATTTCTACCACAACCTCGTTAGGTTATATGGGGGCGTGCCGCTGGTTACCAGAACGTTTGAACTAGAGGACGATTTTCTTGTGCCAAGAAGCACCCTTGAAGAGAGCATCCAGTACGTTGTAAATGAAACTGATGCAGCAGCCGCCCTATTACCCCTTGCTCATGAAGGAAGTAATATCGGAAGGGCTACTAAAGGGGCTGCGATGGCGTTAAAGGCAAGAATATTGCTTTATGCTGCCAGCGACCTGTATAATGATCCGAGTTGGGCAGGTGGATATTCCAACCCGCCATTGATTTCTTCAACCTCGGGAAGCAGGACAGCAAAATGGCAAGCTGCCAAAGATGCCGCAAAGGCGGTCATCGATCTAGATCTTTACGACCTCCATGATACTGACGATCCGCAACAAGATTATATCGACCTGTTCTTACTGAAAGACACTCAGGAAGATATTTTCAGTCGCTTTTTTATCAAGAGTCGCGGATGGGAGGATGGCGCGCTTCCAGGACTGGCCAATGGACCGAATGGATATCACAACTGGGGTGGCAACACACCCATTCAGGAACTGGTCGACGATTATCAAATGACCGATGGCTCCAAGTTTGACTGGGCAAATCCCTTGCATGCCGCAGCACCCTATGAAAACCGGGATCCGCGTCTGGCAGCAACTATTCTCTACGACCAGGCGCCATGGCGAACTCGTCCTAATGATACCAAAGACATAGATCCGGAAGGAAAAATCCTGATCAGATCGGTCGAGGGTCCCGCAGGGACCTGGACACCTGGTCTCGACACCCGCGATGGTCCTATCGAAGACTGGAATGGCGGTTATTCCGGATATTATCTGAGGAAATTTATTGATCCTGCAGTAGTGCATGAATACGCTGCCGCCGGCGGCAACCAGGAAGTACCCTGGCAATATTTCCGCTACGGTGAGATTCTTTTGAATTATGCTGAAGCTTGTCTGGGATTGGGTGAAGAAGATGAAGCTAAGACCTATATCAACATGATCCGCGAGAGAGCCGGTATGCCGGACATAACTTCAACAGGCCCGCAATTAATTGACGATTACCAGAATGAAAGGAGAATAGAACTGGTATTTGAACAACACCGGTATTTTGATATCCGACGTTGGATGATTGCACCTCAGGTCATGACCGTCGATGCCAATGGCATTGTGATCGAAGATCCACTTATAGGTCCGGTAGAATATAGCAGAAATGTTATACAGGACCGTAATTGGAGCAATAAGATGTATTGGCTCCCGATCACCCTTGATGAGATCAACAGGAACAAGAATCTTGTACAGAATCCGTTGTATTAAAAAATAAGACGCTAAACAACCAGGAGCCATCCGGGCCTAAAAACCCGGATGGCTTTCGTTTGACTGGGATTCAGCGGATTAAGGGATTACCTGAATGGATTATTGGATTAAGAAGGATTACTTTTTCACCTGGCTCCGAAAGTATTCATGAATTCTCAGGATTGGTTTTCCCTGGTTTTTTAATGAAATTACCCCTTTCTGTTAAGCAACTTTTTCTATTTATACGCACCGCAGGGTATGGCATGCAGATGGCTATTATTCATTTCTCTTCTCGCATTTTTGACAAAATGTTCCCGGGAAAACAACCAGCTTTTCTATCTCGTCCCGTCCCCCCATTCCGGAATTGATTTTGAAAATACCCTGGTAGAAACTGACTCCCTCAATATCCTCACCATCGACTATATGTACCATGGCGGGGGAGTGGCCATCGGTGACTTTAACAACGACAGCCTCAGCGATATCTTCTTCACCGGAAACATCGTATCCAACAGGCTATATCTCAACAAGGGCAATCTGAAATTCGAAGATGTCACCGCTACCTCAGGCGTAGGGGCAGAGGGAAAATGGAAATCAGGCGTCGCCGTAGCCGATGTCAACAACGACGGATGGCTGGATATTTACGTATGCGCCACCATTAAAAAGGATTCTCTTCAAAGAGCCAATATGCTCTTTATTCACCAGGGCCTTGATGAGGACGGTGTTCCGGTATTTAAGGACCTTGCGCATACCTATGGCGTTGCCGACATGGGCTATAGCCAGAACGCGGCCTTCCTTGATTACGACAAAGATAGCGACCTGGACCTCTATGTATTGACAAACCTGGAAAGTGATAAGATCCCCAGCGTATACCGGCCGCGCATCCTGGATGGCTCCGCTCTCAATAATGACCGGTTATACCGGAACAATGGTAACGGTACTTTCAGCAACGTTACCAAAGAGGCGGGGATCCTGATCGAGGGTTATGGACTCGGGATAGCCATCGCCGATATTAATGAGGACGGCTGGCCGGATATTTACATTGGCAATGATTACGTGTCCAACGATGTCCTGTATATCAACAACCAGGACGGGACGTTTACCAATCAGATAAAAGAACGGATTAAACATCAGTCACTGTTTACCATGGGCATCGATGTTGCCGACATCAACAATGACTGCGCAGCGGATATCATCACACTTGATATGCTGCCGGAAAATAACCTGCGCAGAAAAACCATATCCGGTGCCGGAGCCACCTACTACAACTATATCAACAATGTTGAATACAATTACGAATTTCAGTATATGCGCAATATGCTGCACCTCAATAATGGCAATGGAAAATTCAGCGAGATAGGCCAGATGGCAGGCATTCACCAGACGGAATGGAGCTGGTCTTCACTTTTGGTGGATGTCGATAACGACGGGTATCGCGACTTGCTAGTGACTAACGGTTTTCCAAAAGATGTAACAGACCGCGATTATGTGTTGTTCAAAAGGGAAGTGGGCGCCTTTCAACACCTGAGATCGCTGCTTGATTCTATTCCAGTATTGAAGATTTCCAACTATGCATTCAAAAACAACGGTGACTTTACCTTCACTGATCATACCAGGCAATGGGGTATGTTCAAACCATCGTTTTCGAATGGGGCAGCCTTTGCAGACCTGGACAAAGACGGCGATCTCGACTATGTAATAAACAACATAAATGATCCCGCATTCCTTTATGAGAATAGATTGTAC
>JBBDXJ010000106.1:0-5832 GCA_040902445.1 Cyclobacteriaceae bacterium
TTGAAATGTAAAGGGATAATACTGCGCCGTAGATCTGTTGCTTTTGCGGGTTGTTACCAACGCAAACAATCTTGGGATCTTTTGGATTATTAATATCGAGCGTGAAGTCATTTCCCGAGAGCACGTAATAGAGTTGAGGTGATGACAGCCGGGCCATGCTGATCTTGGCACTGGCGATCTGGCCTTCCAATTGCTCCATTGCCTCGTTCTTAAAGGCCGACTCGAACGGGTTAATCAGTACATCTATTTCAGGCTCTGTCCTGAGCAGCTTGAAAAGCTGCGGATATTCCAGTTGCATGAGCTCGATGACGTGGGGAAGCGTGCAGTATTTTCCGTCCTCGTACTTTCGCAAGAACCAGATAATGCCTGTTACAAAGTTGATGGGCGATTCAACAAAAAAATCACCCTGCTTCTTGATCCATTCCCTGTTCAGCCCCAACATGATCGTGCGAGAAGACTCCGTGGCATCGGTGATATCTTCCATCGTGGCGGGATCCAATGGATTGCAGCGGTGGGAACGGGAAAGGTCTTCGAAATTGATCACGTAGAATTTTGGCAGGACCGGATAAAACTTTGCGTTCTTCAGCAGTGTGTTATAGGCGATGCGCGTAAGGTCATCGTACTTGAAATCGTAGATGAACATGGCAAAGGCCTTCCTGATGTGCTGGGTGATGATATGCCTGACCACGAAGTAGGATTTGCCGGCTCCGGGCGTGCCGATTACCAATGTCGAGCGGAAAGGGTTGATCACGTTGATCCAACTTCTGCGGCTTTTGCCTTTCAGATGATAGGCTGCGGGAAGGTTAATCGAATATTCGTTCTCCAGCAGTCGTTCTTCCTGCGGAAAGGATTCGTTGAGCTTGTTAAAAATATCTTTCCTGAAATTCAGTTTGATCAACCGCGACAGCCAGGTTCCCCCTGTCAGCATCAGGAGATATCCGATCGAGGTCAGGCCTATGTAAGTCGCCGCTGCAACGTTACTCCCTACACGCAGCAGGAGTATAAAATGACTTGATAAAAATATGAGCATGCCACACAGAATAAAGAGCACTGCTGTCCTGATGTTGATCTTTTCATCCTTCTTTCCTTTGGCGCCGATCAGCGAAATGACGAGCAGTCCCAACACCCATAACTTCGTTTGATAAGGGTTTTGAAACAGTCCTGTATTCCGGAGCGCGTTCATGATCGTGTCAATGAATTCCGATGTAAGTCCGGAGCTTTGAAGGGCGCCATGCAGGAAGAAATAGAAATGGAACAGCAGGATGACGATGCTGAGCAATCTGATAAAGTCAATGATCTTGCGCAAGGCCTGTTCGTTTTCGCCGGTGTTTGCTGCCATATTGAATGTATTTTAAAGTGATTTGCCTTTTGTTTTGCGTTTCCTTCTTCGCCTTCTCATGGCCGCGTCCGGTGACAAATGGTCGGAGGCTTCCGCTTTGGTGAGGTCGGCAAAAATGCCGTCCGTGCCCATATTAGTTTGACCGATGTCCTGGTGCGGTGGGCTCAACCACTCACTGCGTGGAGCGGACCTCACCCCTAACCCCTCTCCTAGAGGAGAGGGGGATTTCAATCTCTCGATAATGGCCTTTGCGCCATACGCCTTGCCTAGATGGCTCCCGTTGAAAACTACTTTGGCCCTATTATCAACAAACGTGATCCCGTAGATCCGGCCTTCTTCATTTTGCCGGAAAAGGACATAGACTCCTTCACTTCTCAATGCCTCCACGAAAGCCAACTGTGTCGTCGAAGGCTTTCCTCGAAAAGCATGATCAATACATTTTTTCAACCGTTCCCTGTGCGGAGCCCGTAACGCTTCGTTCAGCTTGAATTGCTTTTCTAGGTACGGAAGCGTAGGCTTGCCGTAGATGGAACTTGCCTTGATGGGCACGCCAACTTTGTTTCCATTCTCATCGATCGCGCGGTAAAGCAATCCTTTGTTCGCATTCATCCGGGAATGTTCACTTCCCCTGTCGGCCATGATGTTGTATTGACGGAGTACGGCGTTCAATTCGGGAAGGGAAGTGTACCTATATCCAGGGGCAACAAACCGGACAACGTTGGAGATGCTTCGCTTGGTTTCGGATTTGCCATAGGCGAGCTTCTTCATATTCACAGGGCTCATTATTTCATTCTGGTCCTGGCTACGACCGGATGCTTGCACTAGGTTGTACTGCTTTTCAATTTCCTTGCGCGCCTTCTCCGATTGATTCTTTCCGATATTGTAGAGCAGTATACGCTGACCGTTGCGTCTAATGTTCGTCGTGACGATATGGATGTGCGGATGCGCCGCGTCAAAATGCTGATAGACGAGGTACGGTTGATTGCCAAATCCGATCCTTTCCATGTAAGTCGATGCGATCCCGGTAAGCAAGTCCTGGCTGAGCTTTTCACTCGCATGGAAGTTCAGGGAAATGTGAACGGCGTTGGTCGTTGCCCTGCGGTTTAAGTTGATGAGATTTTCAAATCCCTTCAACTTGGCGTTGAAGGTAAGCTTCTCTACATCCCGGCCAAACAGGTTTTCATGGATACACTTTGCTACTCCTTCCATGACCTTGTTCTCATTGTAGTTGAGAATACCACGTATGTTCTTTCCGGTATTCACTTTAGCAACCATGTTTTAGAGATTTCAGAAACCATCTCCAGCAGTTCATCGACCCTATCACCTACCTTCTTGTATTCATCAGCGACTTTGAGCGCATGAAACATTTTTTGATTCGGAATAGCAGTGCCATGGAAGTGATGGGTGATCTGGTTGATGTTTTTGCCGATGGCATTTAATTCTTTCCTGATCGCGGCCAGCTCGAGGGCCGTCGATTCCAGGGCAGCGTCTTTGTGATACCAGTTGATCTGCTCGCGGTAGAGGATACCGCGGGCCAGTTCGGACACGGTCCGGCAGTTGGAGTGAGAAAGCCACCGTTCCAACTTTTCGTAATACGGTTGCGAAAGGTGGATGGTCACTTTACGGGTAAGCTTGACGGCGGGGTCGGATTTTCTTCTGGTCATCATTTGCGTTATTAGGTATTGGTCATTGGGCATTAGGCATTGAGATGTCAGGACATGTTTAAAGATGGGAAGGGTCGAGTTCCGAGGCCCGGAAGCTGAAGACCTAACGGGGTCTTCGTTACGAATGCGGCAGCATTCGTACATCTTGCTGATACCGAAAAACTGGTATCGGACCTTAGGAAATCTGTCCTTAGGATGTTGTAAAACAGCTTATCCATTTTTTGATGGCTTCTTCTTTTTCGTGGGAAGCTCAGAAGTGTTTTTATTGTCCTGGAGCATCTTGCGGATGTCCTCATAATCGTAGAAAATGACGCCGCCGATTTTTGTAAACGGAAGGGTTCCGTTTACGCGCAGGTTTTGAAGCGTTCCGGGGGAAATGGTCAGCAGTCTTCTGACTTCATGTGATTTTAGCCACTTGCGCGTCGTCGCCGGACGGTTGTTTGATAAAAGGTTTTTGATGTCTTCGAGGAACTCTTCCTTGAAGGCCTGGAGGTCTTCAAGGGTAATGATGTTTGCCGCCATATCTTTCTCAGTTGATGATGGCTCAAAGAAATGACGCGCGGTGTTATAAAAACAGTGACAGAGGGGGAACGTCACCCTTGTTAACCCGCTGTGAATGAGAGAGAAAACTTTACATCGAGGAATATGAAATTTATGTCCGGTGCCCTCCAGCTATATATACTCTAAGAAAACAGGGTGAACCCTATGTCAAACAGGAAATTTATTTTTGAAAGAAGAGATCAACTACTGGAATAACTCGTTCGCGTCGGCGTCAAGGGCTTTGAGTAAAGCATAGACGGTGCCGATAGAGGTGTTAAGCCTGGCGGTTTCAATGCGGGCGATCTGGCTTAAGGCAAGGCCTGACTTATCGGCGAGGTCTTCCTGACTCATGCCCCGTTCCGCTCTCGCCTTCTTGAGGTTCCTGGCGAATCGCCTGAGTAATTTCTCATCCCTGACTTTATGCACCCTTAAAGGTGCGAGGAACCACCTTTGTACGTTATAGCAACTTTGCTATAATAGTTTTCGTTATTATATTGCACAAAACGCATTTCAATCTGATGCAACAACTCAAAATCAGTCATCCGATCCTGCAGGAACCCATCCAGTCCCTTTCGGTTAGCTCCGAGTTTAAGAAAATGGCGATTGCCAATGGCTTTGCAGCGCTACAGGATATCCTGGACATCTCGTTGGACAACCTGCATGAACTGCCTTACTCCGGATACCGGATGCTGAAAGAGCTTTCGGATGTGCTGGAAGCGAACGGTCTAGCGAATTTGCTGGACGACTAAACCTGACGCAACTCAATTACGGAGGAGCCAGTCGATCACTTTGTTCAGGCTATCGATCACGGATTTTTTAGTCCCCTCTTCCAGGTTATAATACTTCTTGCGGAAACTACCGACGGAAATGTTCTCCGACCGCTTGGTGACAAACGCACTCGAAAGGAACACGGCCAGCTCGGTAAGATTGGTGTTGAGGACAAGCTTTTTCTCCATGAGTGCGCGGATGAGACATGAAAACTGGGCCACGGACAGGTCCAAAGCAATTTTGAAATCATGAGGGATCTGTGTCTCAGGATCCGCTAGGGTAATGGTCAGTTGCTGTTTGGTTCGTAGGAAAGCGAGCTCTTCCTTCACCCAGTTTCCTACCACATCCTGCAGGGAGGGATATTTCGAGGTGTACTGAACGTTTCTTTCGATGACAGCCTGGTTTACTTTTTTGAGTTCATGCGCCAGGAGTTCAAGCTTGCCCAGTATGGTTTCTTCTTCCTTCTCTTTGACGCTAATCCTTTTAATATAGTACAGGAAGTACTGCCTGGAATTGAAATTGTACTGCCAAAGCAAGGCCTCGATGCTTTCGGACTGACCGGAGGATCCCTCGCCGGCCACCTCAACAATTTCCTGAATAAGCATATCAAGGTAATCGAATGCGCGAGCGTCGACCTTCCCGGAAGTCGTTTCCAAAAGCTGTCCCATAGCCCGGGTGAGAATGGTGTACAGCGTCCCATCCAGCCTGCCAGCGCAAATTTCCACCATGCGGTTGAATTTCTCCTTCAGCCGCCTGATGCGCGTGTTATTTTTTTGTCCATCACTCAAAGTATTCGGTTTTCGTAATGACGTGATTGCAATATGGCATCCTGCTGGTTTCCTTTTTATGAATCGCCGTTAGCAAAAGAAATCTTCACCACTATGATTTCCTTTGGTTGATCGTACTGATCTGGTCAGTGCTTATCGCTCATCTTGCGCGGGTGCAGCAAAGCCAGCGATGGACATTTATATAATAACTGATGATAAACTCTTTCCTGGCCGAAACCGACACCAGGTTGATTTCGGTTTCCTACTTCACATTCCTGGACAGGCTAGATAGAAGGTTTCAATCTTGCCAACGCCAGGGAATTTGATCGCAATGATCCGATGCCGGAAAATAAAGAAATGACAAATACAAAATAAATAAATGAAATGATTATCCGGAAAACCATTTACTTGGCGGTCGGGTTTCCAGACAACGGAGTAATTTTAGTTGACAATAAAATGATGGTAATATTCATCCGCCACTTCTAGTAAATTCAAATTGTAAAGACGAAGGCTATCGTAAAGCTCTCCTGGATTAAAATGGGCGGGCGGTGGCGACAGGATTATTGAAAGAAATGCGTGTACTGGCCACGGTGGAATGCCAAGACGGATTTGATGGTCACATCCGGGAGCTGCTAATTTCCGTTTAAATTCTGGAGTTGGCAGGGATGTTAGTCAATTATCTCCGCTTGCAACCCAGATTTGCTGTGCTGGGCAAGTGCATCAGACAAGATACGCATCAGCACACTGCGACTGG
>JBBDXJ010000107.1:0-36633 GCA_040902445.1 Cyclobacteriaceae bacterium
ACACTGCGGAGACTGTAAATCTGATCACCCCTGCCAGGAAATAAGTCTTGACGTTGATGTCGCCGGCGACAAGACCAGTGGTTGTTTTCCATTTACAAGATTGAACTTATATTTGCGCCTTATCTCAGCAGCCGCAATTATACATCCACATGTCTGAAAACATCAACACCATCATTTTTGATCTGGGAGGAGTTCTTATTGACTGGAATCCGCGTTATCTCTATCGCAAGATTTTTAAGACTGAGGATGAAGTCACGTGGTTTCTGGAGAACATCTGCACGTCGGAATGGAACGATGAGCAGGATGGAGGGCGGTCCTTTGAGGAAGCGACTAAACAACTGATGGAAAAATATCCCGAATATAAAGAACCGATTGCCGCATGGTATGGACGTTGGCAGGAAACCATCTCGGGGCCGATCGGCGGAACGGTAAAAATCCTTAAAGAAATAAAAGATTCCGGCAAATTCAGGTTGTATGCGCTTACCAACTGGTCAGCGGAAACATTTCCGTGGGCACTGGATAATTTTGATTTCCTGCACTGGTTTGAAGGGATTGTGGTCTCTGGTGTAGAGAAGTGTAGAAAACCCCTGCCGGAATTTTTTCAGATCTTGTTTGAGCGCTACAACATCGATCCATCGAAGGCAATTTTTATTGATGATAACATCAAGAATATCGAAGGTGCAAAAGCACTGGGATTGAATACCATTACATTTCAGAGCCCTAAACAATTATCGCGGGAGCTCGAACGACGGAAACTGGTTTGATCTATATCGAGACCGGATAATACATCAGTAAGCCAGTAAAGGTTGGTAAAGCGAGTCGGCTTACTAAGGACTCTGTTAGGTGAGCAGGAACTACTGTTTGCTACGGCATTGAACCCTATTGCCTTAGTAACTTGTAAAATCTAAATGCCGTAGCTCCTAAGGTAATAAGGTTTGGCCGCGACCTTACAGAGGCAAGATCAGACTTCAAATGCTATTTTTTTAATATCACTCATAATTGTCCGATGAGTATCTTTAACTTTGAATTGCCTAATGAAATTCCTGATCGTTTGTCTGCTCTTTCTTTCTTCATCCGTGTATAGTCAAAATGCACGGGAGATCATCCACCGCTATCTAGACACGGTATCGAATGGTGACATCGACAACTGGAATAAGATCAAATCCATATATATTGAAAATGAAAGTTATTCCAGTCAACAGGACTTCGAAAAACAGATCAATTTTCTAAAAATAGAGAAACCGAATTTTAACAAACTTTTTGGCGCCCGGCGCTATGGAAGCCGGATAGAAAGTTATGATGATTCAACATTTTCCAATCTGAAAAGCACCTTCTATTTTCTCAAAGACAGGACCGTGATCAGCCTTCCTGATATCGCTCCGATGATAACAAAGAACAGTAGCAAGCGGAGTGAATTCTTTTCTGAACACACACCCGTATACATCCGCAATCTTTTAGAGAAGAGCAGGGCCACAATATTACTGGGGATTAAAGAATTCAGGGGTGAGGGCATTCCGCGTTACCAGATAAAAATCACAACCAGAGGACGCAACTATTATTTATACATCAATACTGAAACATACCTGCTGGAATATTGGAATGTCAGCCATGAGGAGGATGAATCCTTCTTAACCAGGTTTTATAACTATAAAAAGGTCGGCGATTTTTTAATGCCGATGTCCACGTCAGCGATGCGGGATGGAATTGTCTATCAGTGGAATGATACACGGAAGATCGAGTTGAATCCTGAAATAGATCCGAGGCTCTTTATTTACAACGAATAATTCACCTAAGATGCAACACAGATCTATCTGCCAGGC
Source organism: Cyclobacteriaceae bacterium (assembly GCA_040902445.1). GTDB lineage: Bacteria > Bacteroidota > Bacteroidia > Cytophagales > Cyclobacteriaceae > Chryseosolibacter. Next base: position 1,821 of record JBBDXJ010000107.1, read on the forward strand.
TACTTGCCGTAATTGATTACAACCTTTTCAATAATATCGCAGCACTCGTGGATCTGTTCTTCCGTTATGATCAGGGGCGGAGCGAGCCTGATAATATTTCCGTGCGTTGGCTTTGCCAGCAGGCCATTTTCAGCAAATTCCACACAAAGATTCCAGGCAGTCTTGCTTTCAGCGGTATCATTTATAACAATCGCGTTCAGCAAACCCTTGCCGCGAACAATGCTGATCAATCTTGATTTTTTCATCAAACCCTGGATGCGGGTACGGAACGCGACGCCAATTTTTCCGGCATTTTCTGCTAATTTTTCGTCTTTGACAACCTGCAGTGCTTCAACACAAACAGCCGCTGCAAGGGGGTTACCGCCAAAGGTTGAACCGTGTTCCCCTGGTTTTATCAACAGCATGATCACGTCGTCAGCCAAAACACACGATACAGGCAACACGCCTCCTGAAAGCGCTTTACCTAATATCAAAACATCAGCCCTTACTCCTTCATGATCGGCGGCGAGCATTTTACCGGTGCGTGCAATACCGGTCTGAATTTCATCCAGCATGAGCAATACGTTATGCTTCTGGCACAGTTTATCAGCAGCCTGCAGGTATCCATCCCGGGGTACATAAACTCCTGCCTCCCCCTGAATTGGTTCTATCCACAACGCACATACATGTGGATTGGCCAGCGCTTTTTCCAGCGCGAGGATATTATCATATTCAATTATTTCAAATCCCGGCATAAAGGGACCAAATCCCCTGCGCGCATCTTCGTCAGTCGAGGCTGAAATAATGGTAGTCGTCCGTCCGTGAAAGTTATTTTTCACCGCTACAATTACCGCCTGATCAGCGGGAATGTTTTTTCTGTTGTATCCCCATTTCCGCGCGAGTTTTATCGCAGTTTCATTGGCTTCCGCTCCGCTGTTCATGAACAATGCCTTCTGGTAGCCAAATGTTTCGCAGACGTATTTCTCGGCGATGCCCAGTTTATCGCTGTAGAATGCGCGGGAGGTCAGGGTCAGTTCTCTTGCCTGTTCCGTCAAGGCGCGGATGATCCGGGGATGACAATGTCCCTGATTGACTGCGCTATACGCAGAAAGAAAATCGTAGTATCTTTTTCCTTCCACATCCCATAGAAACACCCCTTCTCCCCTGGTAAGTACAACCGGTAACGGATGGTAATTGTGCGCGCCGTATTTTTCCTCTAAAAGTATCGCTTCCTGGCTGGAGGTGATCGTAGCTTCCATAATCTCGCGGTTCAAGGGCACAAATCTAAGGAGTTTTGGCGGGATTATTAAACCACCTGCCGACTTAAAGAATGCACTACAGGTCGTTGGGGTAGCCTTTAAGCCCCTCGCAATCCATGAAAAATCCGGTCTCCGGGTCCAAGACACAAGTTGTCAAAACAAAAAACGACCTTCATACACGCGAAATTAAATAACTTTGTAGAAGCATGGAGATAGCATTGGTAATCATCGGTTTAGTTGTGGGCGCTGCAGGAGGCTGGTTCATGGCGCGTTTCAAGTTTGCCGCAGACAGGCAAACAGACTATCAGTCATTCCTGGTAGAGCAGGAAAAAAACAAAAACCTGTTCTCACAACTAGAGGAACTAAAGGAATCGCTGGAGTCCGAACGTCAGAAAGTTATTGAGTTAAACAACACGCTGGCTGCAAGTGAGGCCGATTACAGGAACCTGGAAGAAAAATTATCCGAACGGAAAAAAGAAGTCGATACCATCCAGGAAAAATTCACCGCAGAATTTAAGAATCTCGCCAACGAAATCCTGGAGAAGAACAGCGCCAAGTTCAGCGACCTCAATAAAACAAGCATGGGCGAATTGCTGAATCCGCTTAAAGATAAGATCGTAACATTTGAAAAGAAGGTGGAAGAGGCTTACGACAAAGAGTTGCGCGATAAGATCAGCCTGCGCGAGGAAGTAAAAAAATTGTACGAACTCAATAACCGGATCAGTGAAGAAGCGAATAATCTCACCCGCGCCTTAAAAGGTGACATGAAAAAACAAGGCGACTGGGGAGAGGTGATTCTTGAAAAGGTTCTGGAACGGTCTGGCCTGACGAAAGACCGAGAATACAGAAAGCAGGTGATCAGCACCAATGCCGGAGGAGACATGATAAAGCCGGATTATCTGGTGATGTTACCCGACAACCGGCACATCATTATAGACAGTAAGGTCTCACTGGTTGCATATGAAAACTTCATTAATATCGATGACGAAGAGGCGCGTCCAAAATTTCTGAAAGCACATCTTGATTCGATGAAGAACCATGTTAAGGTTCTCAGCGAGAAGAATTACTTCAGCTCCCTGGAGTTCAATACTCCGGATTTTGTTTTGATGTTTGTTCCCATCGAGTCGTCGTTTTCAGTGGCGCTTCAGGCAGACCAGGATTTATTTAATTACGCCTGGGACAAACGCATCGTCATTGTAAGCCCTACCACCCTGCTTGCCACTATGCGCACCGTTGCCAGTATCTGGAAAATAGACAAGCAGAGCCAGCACGCCTTCCAGATCGCGGAAGAAAGCGGAAAACTTTACGATAAGTTTAAACTCTTTATGGATGATATGCTCAAAGTTGGCAACCAGTTAAACTCAACAAAGGGCACCTATGAGGACGCCATGAAAAAACTCGTCACCGGAAGAGGCAATCTTGTTAATCAGGCCGAGAAGATACGTGAGATGGGCGCTAAGAATACCAGGAGGTTGGACGAGAAGGTTATTCAGAGAGCGTTGGATGAATCAGCGTAGAGACAAAGCATGTCTTGTCTCTACATTTTCAATTATCAACTGTTTAATAGATTCTTCCAATTGATTCGGCAACGATCCTTTTCATTTCCAGGGCATCGATGAGGCCTTGTTTGGCGTAAATGATTTTACCTCCCGGGCCGATAAATAATGTATACGGTAAAGCGCCTTCCCACTTTTTATCGATGGCTTCAATAAATTCATAACGATTGCCTTTAATGATATAATTTTTCATCGATGCCTGTTTCTTTGAAAGGAAATTCAAGGCATTGGGTTTGCGCTCCGGGTCATCGAAGGATATGGAGATCATTTCAAATTCCCGGTTGCGGTACATGCGGTGCATATCGACAAAGGAGGGAAATTCTGTCACACAGGGGCCGCACCAGGTGGCCCACACGTTGATCAGTTTGTAGTCGATCCCCTTGTTTTTCATCAACTCCTGCAGTTGGGCAATGTCAATTTCTTCGATGCTAACTTTTTCTTTTGCGTATTTGGCAATTTCTGCATTTGCATAATCACGTTTATCAGGCCATTTGACGGAACATCCGAAAGTTTTTGTCTTTTCAACCGGAAGCGCTTTTCCAGCAAGTAAAGCTTCGATGGCATTTCTGGTATCATGCGTTTTCGCAGTGCCGGGTTTCTCGCCATCATCAATCCGGCCAGAGTATTTTAATTTCCTGTCCTGATCGAAAATAAATACGTGAGGCGTAGCTTGGGGTCCGTACTCCATTGATACTTTCGATGTTTCCCCATCGTATAGATAAGGGAAATTAAATTTCTTATCCTTTGCGCGGATCTTCATGTCCTCAAAGCTGTCGCCCAGATCGGTATAACCCATTTCACCCAGAGTAACGGCCAGCGGGTCGTTTGGAGAGATTGCGACGACAGCGACCCCTTTATTTTCATAATCATTTACCAGTTGTTTCATACGCTCCTCATAGGCCTGAGCCGTGGGGCAGTGGTTGCAGGTAAAAATTACAACCAGGATTTTCGCGGAGGCAAAATCTTTAAGCGAATACGTATTGCCATCCGTGGCTGGCAGCGAGAAGTCCGGGGCTTTCGAGCCAATCTCAAGCGGAGTCGGGTCGGCAACAGCGAAAAGATGAAACTGAATGACCAGCAGAAATATGAAGAGCAGGGGAATTTTTCTCATAGTGAACCAATTATGCAACTAAAGTTAACAAACGGAACGGATCATGTAAGTAATATTTTCAGGGAAATGTTTTTATGCGACCTTAGCAGATCGAAAACCGGATCAACAATGAAAATAACACCCGATAACAAACTTAAGAAAATCATCGTCGTAGGCGACAGGGTGCTGATTCAACCCCTCAAACAGACGGAAAAAACTGACAGTGGACTGTATTTGCCGCCAGGCGTTCAGGAAAAGGAGAAAATTCAAAGCGGCTATGTTATTAAAGTCGGACCCGGCTATCCCCTCCCCCTGCCAGCCGATGAAGATGAAATGTGGAAAGGAAAAGAAGAGCAGGTAAAGTACCTCCCCCTTCAGGCACAGGAAGGTGACCTGGCCATTTTTCTGCAAAGAGGGGCTGTGGAAGTTATCTATGAAAAAGAAAAATACTTCATCGTTCCCCAGTCATCGATTTTAATGCTGGAAAGGGAGGAGGATCTTTAATCCCGAACTATGGCAGGGCTTTCTTTTGATGTTCTTCGCACCGGTAAAAAATACCGCCTGGTCAACTATGGTGAAATGCATGAGTTTGTCGTGGAAAATGTTCTCGGCAATGGAGATTTTAAGGTAAAAGATCTGCTCACCCTTGAACGCTTCCGTTTGAAAGAATTGATCACCTATGGCAAAGGCAAGGATTTTTCACTGGAAGAAATTGAAAAAGAGAACATTTGATTCAAATTTTTCCGGGATCCCGCAGAATGGGGCATCCTAAACCGCGTTTTAGAACCATTGGGTAAATTACTGCGTTTCAATAAGAGAAATTCACGAGATTAGCGCATATCCGGAATATATGAAGACCTTATCGTATTTAGCTTTTTGCCTTTTTACAATAAATGCATTCTCACAATCGAACGCGGATCTCCCGGCCGATTTTTTAACCAAAGATTTTCATAAAGAGCGGCGCCTGAAATTGCGGGAGGAACTTCCAACAAATTCAGTTTCAGTGTTTTTTGCCAATCCGGTTCGGAACAGGGCTAATGATGTTGATTATGCGTATCATCAGGATCCTGATTTCTTTTACCTCACCGGTTACAAGGAACCAAACGCGGCGTTGTTTATTTTCAAGGAAAAGCAAACCGCAGCCAATGGCGAGCAATACGATGAGATCCTTTTTGTACAACCACGGGACGCCATGCAGGAATTGTGGACCGGCAGAAGGCTTGGTGAAGCCGGCGCTAAAGATCGGTTGGGATTCGAACAGGCATTCAATAATGTGGAATTCAAAAAATACAATGTTGATTTCAGTAAATTCGATCAAATACTCTTTTTCGATTTTAAGAACGATGTCAGAAATGACGAAGAGGATGAGGGTGACCTTTACGATCTGATCCAGCAGTTTAAAACCAAAGTAAATTATCCATCCGCGGGAAATACTTCAGTCGCCCGCGAACCGCGAAAAAATAATCTGAACACACGGGAGCTGGCCAACATCATGGATGGGCTAAGGGGGATCAAGACAGAAGAGGAACTGGAAATGATTCGAAAGGCAGTCCGCATTTCCTGTGCGGGACAGGTTGAAGTGATGAAAGCTATGAAGCCAGGGATGTCGGAACGCGAGATCCAGGGAATACATGAATTTGTTTTTAAAAAATATCAGGCGGAAGATATAGGATATCCTTCTATTGTCGGAGGGGGTCACAACGGATGTATCCTCCATTACATCGATAACTACAAGCCCGATATTACTTCCAAAGAACTTGTGCTCATGGACCTGGGCGCGGAATACCGTGGGTACACAGCCGACATTACTAGAACCATCCCTGCAAACGGAAAATTTTCTGCGGAGCAAAAACTGATTTATGATCTCGTCTTAAAGGCTCAGGAGGAGGCAATGAAGATCTGCAAACCCGGGACAACCTTTGTTGAACTCACTATGGCTACAAAACAAGTCATAAACAAAGGACTCAAAGGGCTCGGTATCATCAAAAGCGAAAACGAACAACATCTGTATTACCCCCATGGATGTTGCCACCATATCGGGCTGGATGTTCACGATCGCGGTTCGCGTGATGAGCTGGAGGAAAATATGGTTATTACTATCGAACCCGGGATCTATATTCCGGAAAACGCAGACTGCGACAAGCGATGGTGGGGAATAGCCGTACGCATTGAAGATGATTTCGTCGTCACCAAAAATGGCTATGAGCATCTTTCTATTTCCGCGCCCCGTAAAACTGAGGATATAGAAGCCACTATGAAACTCCCAAGTCCGCTCGATGATTTCGTACTCCCGGAATTGAAGGGGAAAGGATATAAAGAGTAAACTGAATCTCAATATTTGCGTTATAACTGGATTGGCAAGGTAATTTTACAGTAAACGTATTATGAAGCATTCAGGCATTTTTACTTTCTTAATTATTCTTTCACAACTCCCGGGATATACTCAAAGCGGCAGGCAAAACTATACTGTTTCCGGTTCAATAGTGGATAATCAGGATATTGAAGTGCCATTTGCCAATGCAGCTGTTTACAGTAGCCTGGATTCCGCACTCGTTGGCGGGGCAGCTTCTGACGAGACCGGGGCATTTACCGTTTCAATAAAGCCGGGCAATTATTATCTGAAGATCACCTTTCTCTCTTATCAGGAGAAGATCATTCCAAACGTGAACGTCATCAACAAAAATATTGTTCTCGGAACTGTCGTCCTCCAACCGGACAGCCGTCTCCTTGAAACCGTTGAGATCGAGGGCGAGCGGTCGCAAATGGAATTACAACTCGACAAGCGGGTATTCAATGTGGGTTCCGATCTGAGCACCAGCGGAGGCAGTGCAGCAGATATTCTGAACAGCGTACCGTCGGTCAATGTAGAAGTGGACGGTACTGTAAGTTTGCGCGGTAACGAAAATGTGCGGATACTGATCAATGGAAAACCTTCCGGCCTGACTTCCCGTGATCCCGATGCATTGAGGCATCTTCAGGCCAGTCTGGTGGAAAAGATTGAAGTTATCACGAACCCTTCTTCGCGTTATGAGGCTGCCGGTGAAGTCGGAATAATCAATATAGTTCTGAAGAAAAATCAGCAGAATGGACTGAATGGAACATTTACAGGAAATCTCGGTCATCCTGATTTTATTGGCGGTTCGTACAGTCTCAATCTGCGAAGAAAAAAAATAAATCTTTTTTCCAGCTACGGCGTGGATTACCGGAACAGTCCGGGTTACTCAACGCTGTATCAGCGTTTTGACGGCGGCGCGAAAGAAACCTGGCAGGATGGCGACCGAAGCAGGTCCGAACTTTCGCACAATCTCATGGGGGGTCTGGATTATTTCATCAATGAAAAAAATACTATTACTGGTTCCATTATGTATAATATCGGTGATGGAATAAATCCTTCGACCCTCACCTATAATGACTTTGTTAACGGTGATCCTACACGCATGGTAATACGGACCGACCGCGAAGTAGAAGATGAAGAAAACATCGAGGCTGCGCTCAATTACAAGCGTGAATTCAAACGCAAGGACCAGATACTTTCAATGGATTTCCAGTACAACAAGCGGGCGGATGGTGAAACTTCAGATTTTACACAAACCCAGGATAATTTTACGCAAATCCAGCGCGCAGAGAATAATGCTGTTGACCGGAACTGGTTTTTCCAAAGCGATTATGTGCATCCTTTTGGAACAGACGGAAAAGCAGAGATTGGTTTGAGAAGCACTACACGAACGGTAAATAATGATTACACGCTCGAGGAGTTAGAAGCTGAAGGAAATTGGGTCGTCTTTCCCGCATTCAACAACAATCTTATTTATACGATTATCTTAATCTGTTTCCCAGCCTAAACCTGGGATACGAGATAAATAAAAATAAGACGCTGCAATTAAGTTACAGCAAACGCATCAACCGTCCTGATTTCCGAGACCTGCTTCCATTTTCAAATTTCAGCGACTCACGCAACTATTTCCAGGGTAATCCAAACCTTAACCCTGAATATACGCACGCCTTTGAAACCGGATACCTTGTAAACTGGAGAAATGGATCTATTCTTTCCAGTGCATATTACCGCTACCGCATTGGTGATGTTCAGGAGGTAGTACAGATCGAAAATGACAGTACCACCAGAATTTTCCCGATCAATCTTGGAACCACTAACGCCTATGGCCTTGAGTTCAATTTTTCCTATACGATCGGAAAATGGTGGGATATTAATTCAAGCGCTAATTTCTTTCGGGCCATTACCGAGGGAAGCTATGAAGGAGAAGACCTGAGCAGAGATACCTACGCGGTTCACACGCGCACGACTTCGAAGATGACCATCAGCAAAGATTTCGAGTTTCAAACGTCCTTTTTCTACCGGGGACCTCGCCAGACAACACAGGGCCGGCAGTTAGCTTCTTATTCACTCGACCTTGCCCTCGCAAAAGATATCCTGAAAGGAAAAGGCACGATCTCCGCCAACGTCAGGGACTTGCTAAACACGCGTAAACGCAGGTCGATCACAGAAATTGAAGAGGAAAACTATTACGCTGAATCGACATCTCAATGGGCTCCTCGTCAGATCAGATTAACTTTTACTTACCGGTTAAACCAAATGAAAAACCGGGAAAGAAATGGCCGCGGCGGAGATGAAGGAAATGAGGGTGGTAACAACGAGGGTCCCGATGATTTTTAGAATGAATTAGTTTCGAGCAGCGAGCTTTGAGTCTGGTGACTAACTCGCAGCTCACAACTCGAAACTTATTGCTAATTGTATTGCTTGTTAAGTTTCTTAACATCCGCTACAGCAGTTTTCTTTTGCCTGGTTTGCTGATAGATCAGCAGTGCAACAGATGCAAGCGCGATCGAAAGACCCAAAATTCTTGCAAGTTTTGACATTTTTTCCGTAGGTGGAGGAAGGAAAAGCACTCCCTGCTCATTCGTAACCGCGGGCTCATTCACGTATCTTCCTTCCGCCGGCAGGGCTACGGTTTTAAAGTGACCGGACAGATTCTTCAAGGCTCCGCGCAACTCTTCTCCTCGCATGGATTTGCCATGGCCTGTAGCCGCGACTTCCGGGTCGAGTGCAGCCAACTTAATCACTGACAATTCAGCCGAAGCCCAATTACAAGTAAAATATTTTGGCGGACCTGACAGTTGCTTCATGTTACTTAATACATACAAAGCAGATTCTGCTTTTGTAGTCACAAAGGCATCGCCTGCAAGCAGCACCCTGTCGCTTTCGCGGAACAAACTGATGTGACCGGGGGAATGTCCGGGAGTGTGAATATATTTCCAGTCAGTTAATCCCGGAATTGAATTGTCATTGGGAAGTGTGCGAACATAGTGCTGAACGTTAATGGGACCGTTCGGATACATCCATGACATTGATGACATTAGTCCGCCACCAACGGTAGGGTCAGGGGGCGGATAGGAAGACATGCCTGTCAGGTAAGGCACCTCCAGGCTATGCGCAAATACCGGCACATTCCATTCGTCAATGAGCGTCGCCAGTGCGCCTACATGATCAAAATGTCCATGAGTAAGTATGATTGCAACAGGTTTACTTCCTTCACCAAAAAGTTCATTGGCCATGTTTCTGATTTTGGAAGCTGACCACTTAAGACCGGCATCTACCAATGCCCATGCGCCGGTAGATTGATCCTGAATCATATAAAAATTTACAAACAGATCTTTTCTTCCCCATACTCCAGGGGCAACAGAAAACATTTGCGAGGTGTAGGTTTCGAGCGCTTCTAAGTTCATAGTGCAGGTGTTATTCTTTTTGTCATCTTACTCAGATAACAAAAGCGTGCCCGTGTAACCAGATCAAAACCAGACCAGCTGTATTCGTAAATCCATAGAGAACATCTGGGATTTACCCAAAAGAGATAACGTGCAAGCCGAAGCAACGCTGGTCTTTTTTAAGCCCGCTTACTTGCTTATATTCCGCGTAAATAAATTCTTATGTATTCATTTGAAAAAGTAAGTTCGCAGGAAGCGATTAAACTTCTCGGTCACGCGATCACCGAAGCCGGCAAGATCAATAAACACATTGCCATTGCCGTATGCGGGCCCGAGGGAGAATTGATCTCGTTCTTAAGGATGGATCAGGCAAGTCCCGCCGCTTCAAAGATCGCGCAGAATAAAGCTTATACTGCCGCGCGCGACCGGAAGTCCACACGGCTTATGGGGGAATTCATGAATAAGGAAAGCAGGCCTTCCACCTTTTGGGGAGATATTGGGATCACAGGATTTGGCGGCGGTGTTCCAATAACCCTTGGCGATAAAGTCATCGGTGGTATTGGCATAAGTGGATTATCGGAAGAAGAAGATGAAAGAATTGCATTGGCCGCAATCAGCGGTGTATACGGACATCAAGGTTAGGAGCTGCCAATCGCCGATCATTTCTCAATAGAAAAGGTTGACCATTACCGGAAGGTGATCAGATGGATAATTTGTTCCATCGTGATCTTTAATAACATGATAATTTTCAGATTTCCATTGGCTGGTGTGAAAGATGTAATCTATTGCCGAACACGGTCTTGAATCTACGGCAAAGCCACACGCGGTGCCCGGAGCTTCGGCGGGGGCGGTATCGATCAGACGTATCGGGGAAGGATCCATCATTACTTCGTATGGGGGTTTATCGCGCGTAAAATTAAAATCGCCTGTGATGATAACAGGAAGCTCTTTTCCAATTGATGCGGCTCTGTCTTTCAGGAGAGCAGCGCTGTTCCTTCGCGACTCCTTCCCGATGTGATCAAAATGTGTGTTGATCATGAGGAAAACTTTTTTGGATTTTTTATCCTGCAACTTCGCCCAGGTTACTACTCTCGTAATGGCGGCGTCCCAGTTTTTACTTCCCGGAACGTGCGGAGTTTCGGAAAGCCAGAATGTATTTTGTTCCAGGATTTTGAAGCGATCTTTTTTGATAAAGATCGCTGAATATTCTCCCTTTTGTTTTCCATCATCCCTACCGGCGCCAAGGAATTCATACTGCTTCAGGTTTCCGGAAATATCCGTTAACTGGTGATGCAGCGCTTCCTGAACGCCGATGATATCCGGGTCATATTTTTTCAGCAAGGTGAATACTTTGTTTTTCCGGGTACTCCACTGGTTGACGCCGTCACCAGGATTATCATACCGGATATTGTAGGTCATTACTTTCAGAGGTTGTGCCTCAATGGAGGTAAAAAAACAGGTGAATAGAAGGGTAAGGATGCGCATGAATAAAGATAATGAATCCAATGCTAACTGAGCCGGGCACAGAACGAAAAAACCGGCGATAACCGGTTTCATATGATCTAGCCCAGTGCCTCAACGGCCTGTACTTCATCAGGCATCATGCGTTTAAAAAGGTTTTCAATTCCTGCTTTCAAAGTTACCATGGAAGACGGGCAGCCACTACACGAACCCTGAAGCCTGACCTTAACGATGCCATCGCGGAAGGAATGAAAAGTGATGGCGCCCCCATCCTGTTCTACGGCGGGTCGTATATATTCTTCCAGAATGGTTCTGATTTTTTTCACCGTTTCGGTCTCTTCCTGAACAGGTTCATTTTCATTTTCGTCCACTTCAATGATAAACTTTCCGGATTCAAGGAATTTTTTAATATGATCCTTCAAAATATTCTGGATCTCCAGCCATTCGACACCTTCCTTTTTTGTGACAGTGATGAAGTTGCTCATATAAAATACCCGGTCAACGAACGGGTAGGAAAATAATTCCTCTGCCAGCGGCGCATTGGCCGTGCTTTCCACATCCGGAAAATCGAAGCTCAATCCTTCCGGAATCAACATCTCGCCCACAACGAATTTCAGAGAATTCGGGTTGGGATTCGATTCCAGGTAGATATGGATATTTTTTGGGGCAGTTTGAAGCATGCTTTAAGAATTTAGTACAAAAATACACAACAAAAATGGAGATTTTAAGTTCTGGCAGCTGTTAATAAAGCCGCAATTATTACCTGGAATTTGTTTAAGAGCCGCTTTATCGCAATGAATCATTTATTCCTGTTCCCGGGTCGTTGGCTAAAGCAAGATTTAGTCCGTCTTCGCTGTTTGCGACAACACTGGCGACCACGCAGTCGCCCGTAATATTCACGACCGTCCGAAGCATGTCCAGGGGCCGGTCGACGGCAAGGATCAGCGCTAATCCGGCAGGGTCAAGTCCAACTGATTGCAATACGATAATGAGCATGATAATACCTGCTCCAGGCACCGCCGCGGTTCCTATCGAGGCTAATACAGCAGTCATTAAAATGGTCAACTGTTGCTCCAAACTAAGCGCAATGCCAAACGCCTGGGCGATAAAAACAGCCGAGACGCCCTGGTGTATGCTGGTGCCATCCATATTAATTGTCGCACCCAGGGGCAGGACAAAACTCGAAACTTCCTCCGAAACGCCCAGGTTGTTTTCAACGCACTTCATGGTAACGGGCAACGTTGCCGCACTGGAACTGGTGGAAAAGGCGAGGATCTGCGCAGGCAGGATTCCCTTGTAAAAAGTAAAAAACTTTACCCTTGTGAAAATTCTCAGCAAAGAGGGGTAAATCACAAAGATCATCATCGCGAGTGCGAGTACGACATTCATGCTGTAAACCCCCAGGGTCTTTATCAGTTCAAAATCGATATTCATACTGGCCAGTAAAGCAAACACTCCAATGGGCGCGTACATCATAATAATATCCACAATGGCAAGAATGATACGATTGACCCCATCAAAAAAATTTTTGACAGTGGCGACTTTTTCTTTTGGGCTAAGGATCATGGCAACGCCAAACAAAACGGCAAAGAAGATCACCTGCAGCATGTTGATATTGTCGGAAAGAGCGCCAAACAAATTTTCAGGAACGATATCAACCAATATCTGGAGGGGCCCCTGGCTATCACCGGAGGTATTTGAACCCGAGAGGTCGACATCACTGGCATATTCATTCCGGAAAAAGTCACGTCTCTCCTCCGAAAGGTAGGTCCCAGGGTTGATCAGGTTCACCGTAATTAACCCAATGGTGACGGCGACTACGGTAGTGAACAGATAAAGCGCAATAGTTTTTCCTCCCAGCCGCGAGAGTTTGGCAACGTCAGAAAGGTTGGATACCCCATCGATCAGGGACACGATCACCAATGGGATGGCAATAAGTTTAAGCGATCTTATGAAAATATCACCGAAGGGTTTGATCCAATCACGGGTGAACGTAACAACACCCAGACTCTCAGCGCTTAATCCCCAAACCAGGCCAATGAGCATCCCTATCAGAATCTTTGCATAAAGCGGTAATTTTTTTCCTGCCATCTTCCGTGAATTTAATTGCTTTATATAATGAATCTAATGGTACTAAAAATAGCAGGATTCACCAATATTATCTCCGGTATGAACTTGAGATAGACGTCCTGAACTTCTTATCGATAACAATTTAGCCGGAGCGCTGGCCCTAGCGTCGATATTTGTAGCTCAGGCGGCAAATATACATCTCAGTGTGGGAGAGCAGATCGTCATGGTGTTTACACTATGCTTACCAGTAAAGGGGTAGCCGGAGTGCCCCGGGCTACCCTTGTTATTCTTCTTGCAACTGCTTATTCTTTCAACCTGCCTGTCTGGCCTATTATGGCCATCCTGGGCATAGACGAATTGATGGACATGGCCCGAACGTCCGTGAATGTAATAGGAAATTGTCTGGCTACGGTCGTCATAGCGAAATGGGAAGGCGAATTTGTCGAAACCGATATTACAGATTTTAACTAAACCCGTGATCCTTTTCTGCTCGTAGCCAGAATTACAACCCCTGCAACAAGGAGGATCGCACCTGTTATCGGAGGCCAATAAACGGGGGTCTTTTCAGTCTTGTTAATTTCGATAGGTCCTACATCTACAACTTTTTCTTTGGTGACAAGATTGAATCCAGTGAATACGGTCATAATTCCGCCGACCACAATGAGTAAAATACCTAAGGTTTTCATAATAATGATTTTAGATATGTCTTAGTTTAAAAGTTGTGCCTTCCTGTAAAGGGACCAATTTCAGCGGGCAGAAGGCTTTTGCGCATATAATTCTACAGCTGCCTTCAAGCGGTTCAAAATCAATGAATTTTGGAAGTTTTCGACTGCAAGAGGAAATCTGCCAGGACGAGGGCGGCCATCGATTCTACAATTGGAACAGCCCGCGGCAATACGCATGGGTCATGACGTCCTTTTCCGGAAACCGTAACGGGCCTACCATCTTTGTCAACGCTTTCCTGATCCTGCATGATTGTGGCTACAGGTTTAAATGCGACGTTAAAATAAATGGTTTCACCATTGGAGATCCCCCCCTGAATTCCACCGGAATGATTGGTCCTTGTCCTGATCCTGTCGCCGTCATTGTAGAAGGCATCATTGTGTTGGGAGCCCCGCATCTTTATACCTTCAAACCCACTTCCGTACTCAAAACCCTTCACCGCATTAATACTCAGCATTGCTTTCCCAAGTTCTGCATGAAGCTTGTCAAACACCGGCTCACCCAATCCCGCAGGTGTATTCTCAATGACGCACGTGACAATGCCTCCGATTGTATCCCTGTCCAGCCTCACTTTTTCTATCAGAGCAATCATTTTCCCGGCTGTCCCGGAGTCAGGACATCGCACGATATTGTCTTCGGTCTTCGACAGATCCAGCTGAGAAAAATCCGGAGCCTTAATTTCTCCGACCTGGGAAACATAAGCCTGAATAGTTATTCCGTTTTCTTTCAATAATAGTTTGGCGATAGCGCCGGCCGCCACCCGCGCCGCGGTTTCACGTGCGGAACTGCGACCTCCACCCCGATAGTCACGCAGGCCGTATTTGGCTTCATATGTATAATCGGCATGCGAGGGTCTGAAAGTAGTTGCAATATGACTGTAGTCCTTGCTGCGCTGATCCTGGTTTTCGATGGTCATTGTAATAGGCATGCCAGTACTGACGCCTTCAAAAACACCGCTGAGGATCTTGAGTGTATCGTCCTCCTTGCGCTGCGTTGTGATCCTGGATTGACCGGGTTTACGACGGGTGAGTTCAGACTGAATAAAAGTTTCATCGATGGACAGGCCGGCAGGACAACCATCGATTATTACACCAATAGCAGGGCCATGGGATTCACCAAACGTTGTAATTCGAAAAATTTTTCCGTAAGAATTGCCCATGAAGAAGTTTCAATCGCT
The DNA here is from genome assembly GCA_040902445.1 of Cyclobacteriaceae bacterium. Classification (GTDB taxonomy): domain Bacteria; phylum Bacteroidota; class Bacteroidia; order Cytophagales; family Cyclobacteriaceae; genus Chryseosolibacter. The sequence continues at coordinate 16,857 of JBBDXJ010000107.1, forward strand.
GAATAATTACCAGGCGCCAAATTAACTATTTCTTAAATACCAGGTACGCAGAAGAAGCCAGGACGAGGAAAATAAAGATACCAAAAACGGTTTGTTGCCAGGAATTATCCTGGATCAGCGTTAGTGAATTATCTGCGGTTTGTATTTTATCGTAAAAACTTCCGTCATCATTTGCCTCGATCACTTCATTTTTTGTGCTCTCACCAGTCACATATACCGTTAGCTTGGATTGAAGCGTATCGTATTTCTCCTCCTCAAGATTAAAGTACACCCACTGAAAATAATCTTTCAGATCATAACGACCTGGTTCTTTCGGAATAAGGAAGTAGTTAAAGGACTTTGTTCCCGTCACTCTGGAGTTTTCGCGCTTGATGTCCATCCTGACGTTGGGTTCATAGAATTCAAAATTGGCGTCATTGGATACTGTTGGTTTTTGTATTGAAGAAATGTTGCCTTCTCCGGAAATATTGAACACATAGGAAACGCTTTTGCCTGTTGTGATGTCAGTTGATGGCATCATTTCAGAAAGTTTATAATTTCCTACTGCCACTGCATCTTTCAACTGATGTTCGGGTAATTCTTTTACGGTTACTGTTTTCGGCTTGCTGTAAAATGATTTATAGTCCTCTTTTCTGTTTTGACCGAAAAAGGAAGGGTTTTTCGCGACCTTGTATTTGATCATTTCCAAAGATACCCTGGGAAAAACAATGGGTTCGGTATTAAGCGGATAGTAGTTTGCCTGGTAAATTTTATAGCGTGTATAATCTCTTGCACCAATGGTTACAGCCTCACCTTCAATGTTCTCAATATTGAAATTCTCTTCCCAGCAGTTATTCGGTTTTAATTTTTTTAAGATCTCTGACAATTGCCGGCCCAGTTCATGAAACTGGAGTGGTGCACGGTTCTCCTCGGAGACAAAGAACGAAAGTGTTGCATTAAATCCTTCGCCGGTATACACTTCATCCTTGTTTGTGGTCAGGGCGAGGAAGGCATCGTCATTGATGTCAACAAACTCGTTATCGCTTCTTCCAAAAAAATCGTCTCCTCTTTGATCAAAGAAGCTGCGGAACGGGTCTTGTTGTTGCTGGACGGCGGGTCCAACCCTGACCTTCTTGCCAGTAACGCGCACGCTTTTATCGTTAACCTTCATGGTAAAATCAGGTACGGTTGACGTGCCCTGTTTCAGCGGCAGATAAGTCATAATTATACTTTGCGACGACGAGATCTGTCCGTTGATGATATTTTGGGTTGATTGGGTTGAAGTTCCCCGTTTCCGGAAACCGTCGATGTCGGGGAAGTTATCATAGGACTTTAAACGATCGTTTTGTACCGTAAGGGTGATGGTCCACGCCTGATTCTCACCGATCTCGTCGGGCCCAAGGGTAATTTGGACCTTTTGTGCCCTGGTGGCGGTGAAAATCAACAAAAAGGCTATAATCGCAGTAAATCGCATCCTCAATTGTGAATATAAATCTCCAATTCCAAAACTAAGCCCGTGGAATAAGAATTGATTGGAAATGGTAAAAATAAACAGAATAGTCGAGATGAGGCCGCTGGAGTTCCTTTAAAAAATTTAAGGTTTTCTTTCTGCTTCTTCTCAGGAAGTTATAAATTCAGTCTCAAATAAAACTATACGCATCCTTGCCATGTTAAATTATGTCAAAACTGTGCTCACCAAAGTGAGTTTTGACGCTCTATTATTTGAAAAAGAGCTGCGAAAAGCTATCAAAGTTTTGTTAGCTGATGAAATCAACGAACTCAAAAACTGGTGTTATACCAGGTTTGGGAACCAACACGAAGCCATTCTCAACCGGTGTTTCGTGGTAATCTGACCAAAACAGTTTCACTAGCCTTTTGCCCGGCAAAAGGCTTTTTCTTTTCTGCCGGGTAGTCACTATTCGTCGCCGGTTTTTTATCTTTAAGGATGCTTAAACGCATTCCTTTTGAAGCGCTCTGCTGGTTCACAGGCCTCCTAATCCTGGCCTTCACAGATATGAACCACAGCCACTTTTCTTTGTGTCCTCTGAAAAATGCGGGTTGGGACTTGTGCCCGGGCTGTGGACTGGGAATGTCAATTTCATTATTATTTCATGGTCAAATTTCCGAATCCTTTCAAGCCCATCCCCTGGGGATTTTTGCCCTGATTATCTTATCTTTCAGAATCATAGACCTCACTAAACAATACCTTCAAAATTATGGCAAAAGTTATTGATGTGCTCCCCGAAGTTTCCGGCGAAGAAATGTTGTATGTTCAATCCCTTCTGAAAGATATGGATGAAGACAAAGCGCGGAGCTTTGCCAGTGTCTATCGGTCCAGAAGAAAGGATCCCCAAATGATACTGATCACTTGTTTATTGGGATTTGTCGGCTTTGCAGGAGTGCACCGCTTTATCATCGGACAGATCGGGATGGGGATACTCTACCTCTTTACTGCAGGACTCTGCCTTATCGGAACTATCGTAGACCTTGTAAATCACCAGAAGTTAACTTTCGAACACAATCAGAAAATGGCCAACGAAGTGCTTGCAATGGTGAGGTGAATGGGCATCAGGCAGGCACGTGCGGTTGCATCGCAGGGACGCATAATTATGCGTCCCTACCACCCCCGCGCACCCCAGCCATGGGCGATTACAAAACCACTATCAATTTTTTAAAGCACCGAGGTTCATTAATCCGCTACTCCAAAAATTTGATGTTCCTTTTCAATCCTTCAAATTTCGTTCTGTTCAGAGGGGAGTTTTTAAAAACTTTCTGAAAAACATCTTCAGTGAGATCTCTCCAGTCATTTGGGGCCATGTTCTGAAATTCAGGGGAAGGATTGAACCGTGGCTCGTGATGGGGTTTTGCAAATCGATTCCAGGGGCACACATCCTGACATATATCACAGCCAAAGATCCAGTTCTCAAACTTGCCTTTCACTTCCGCGGGAATTTCCTCCTTCAATTCAATTGTAAAATAACTGATACACTTGCTGCCATCAACCACATAGGGATCTTCAATTGCGTCGGTGGGACAAGCGTCCATACATGCAGTGCACGTTCCGCAATAGTCCTTTACAGGACCATCGTATTCCAGAGGAAGGTCAATGATCAATTCAGCTAAGAAAAAGAAACTGCCTGCTTCGCGGTTGAGCAGAAGGCTGTTCTTGCCGATCCAGCCAACGCCACTTTTTTTAGCCCATGCACGCTCCATCACAGGAGCGGAGTCAACAAATGCTCGTCCCCGCACCTCTCCAATGGTTTGCTGGATCTCGTCTATAAAGGATCTGAGCTTCTCTTTGATGACAAAGTGATAATCTTCGCCATAGGCGTATTTGGCCACCTTGTATTCACTTTCGGTAGAAAGATCGTTCTCAGGATAATAATTATACAGAAGGCTAACCACGGATTTTGCGCCGGGAACAAGTAACGCAGGGTCTAAGCGCTTGTCGAAATAATTTTCGAGGTAACCCATTTTTCCCTGATAGCTCTTCTTCAGCCAGGCCTCCAGACGGGGCGCTTCTTCGCTGAGAAATTCCGCTTTGGATATTCCGCAAAAAGAAAAGCCCAGCTTATTTGCTGTGGCCTTTATAAACTGCGTCCGTTCTCTTAAAGCTGTCAAAGTCCGATCTTTTCCCGCTTGGTCCAAACCTCATCTATGGGCTCGCCCTGACTGCTCAAACCCTTATGCCTCCAGCGGCCACCCTCTAACGAAAAATCAAATTTTAGGCTTGCGCCAACCCGCGAATTATCTCTGGAGAAAAATTCAATGTTTTCAGTGTACTTCCCATCGCTGGTAGTATACGAGCCACCTCCTGTTCCAGAAAATTGTTTGGTTTCCACATTGTATGCAATCCACTGAAAACGTGTACCAGAGAGGATCTTCATCGTTCTTCTTGCACCGGGGGTCCTTTCGGACAATTGCCCATCCCGGTAACGACCAGTGATCACCCACGCGCCGGCTAACTTTCCGGGAGCACCGTCATCCAGTCGTTTCCATTCAGTCTCGGCTGAATCTTCTTCGATTATTAAAACTCCATTCTGCAGTTCTATTTTTCCCCGATATTCATTGCCAACCGTTTCAGGATTGAGGGAATGGAATTCCATGACGGCAACATATTCATCACCCTCAAGCCGATAGGAACCTCCATAGGAGCCGCTAAATTTTTTGTTTTTTACATCGCAGATAGCGACTGAATAGAATTTTTCAGAGCAAATCAACGTCCTCTGGTTTTCCGGAGTCCCCGTTTGCCATGCGCCCGTCAAGTTAAGAGGCCGCCCTTGTGCTTTTGTCTTAGCCGAATAATTAAAGACAAAAAAAGCCAATGTCGCCAGGAATATGAGTATGCTTTTGTTTTTCATGTCACAATTTTCTTTAGAGTTAAGGTCAGGATGAAATTAAACAATAATGGTCAACAGATAAATACCTCACCAAAGTTTTTGAGGGTAGAGCCCTTTACCGACCAACTCCTTTATTTTTGCCGAGACAGCCTCTTTGTCCTCCTTATAGGTAACACCAAACCAGATCTTCCCACCCCCCAAAACCTTTACCTTTCCCTTGCCCTGCTCGATCATGGCGTTGACAATAAGGGGAATAAAAAATTCTGCTTTGATATTTTTATGACTATTCTTTACAAACTTATCAAACATGGCGGCCGTGAAATCAAGTACCCCGGGATAGAAACCCCAGAAATTCATCGAAGTCGGAGCATCGGGACTTAATTCAATATCACCTTCTTTTTCTTTGGAAATTATCTTTCCATTCTCAATTACAACCGTTATGCGTTCAACGACGGATTTCAAAAATCCATTTTGATCCATTTCACCAACTCCTCTCGAAACACTTCCGTGTTCTGAAAGAACAGATTTTAACTTATAACCTACCATCGCATGGGCTCCGGACTTGTCCTGAGCAAAGAAGTCAGCGATAGAGGTGAAGGCATCCTTCCCGTAAAAGTCATCGGCATTGATCACAACAAATGGTGAATCGATAACATGTCTTGCACATAAAATCGCATGGCCCGTCCCCCAGGGTTTGACCCGTTCCGAATTCTGGTATTGCGGTGGGATCAATTTGTTTTGAGGCTGGATCACAAAATCGATCTCTATCTTCCCTTTAGCTTTAGGGGCAAACTTTTCTCTGACAACATCCAGGATCTCTTCCCTGACAATGAACACAACTTTGGTAAAACCTGCGCGGATAGCGTCAAAAAGGGAATAGTCCATTATAGTTTCTCCGCTGGGGCCAAAGCCGTCAATTTGTTTGATCCCGCCATAACGGCTACCTATTCCTGCAGCCAGGACCAATAATGTGAGTTTATTTTGCTTGTTATTTGGTGAGTCCATTGTCTTTTCTTTATTTTTCGTTAAGTGTTTGCGCAAACATTTATATTGAGCAATAATTTCGAATCGTCGCTTTGCAAAAAGCGTTTCGATCTTTGAGCCGCAAAAATATAGTTTTACCTGAATTTGTCTGTGTTATAACCCAACAACTTCAGCTTCATTAAATATTATTAATTAACCAACGGTAAACTCCGTCATGAATCCAAATCAAAGATCTTACGTGTTCCCGATGATCATCATCGCCGCATTGTTTTTCATTTTCGGCTTCATAACCTGGCTGAACAGTGTATTGATTCCCTTTCTGCGGCAGGCCTGCGAGTTGACGGATTTTCAAGCATATTTTGTCACCCTTGCGTTTTATATCTCCTATTTTGTGATGGCTATTCCGTCATCCGCAATTTTGAAGAGGATTGGATTTTCGAGGGGAATGTCGGTCGGTTTGTTTGTCATGGCAATTGGCTCGCTCGTTTTCCTCCCGGGCGCATGGTTGAGGTCTTATCCAATATTCCTTCTTGGCTTGTTTATTCAGGGTACAGGTATGACCCTGCTTCAAACAGCGTCTAACCCTTACGTAACTATTTTAGGGCCCATCGAAAGTGCAGCAAAACGCATCAGTATCATGGGAATCTGTAATAAAGTCGCAGGTATGATCGGTATCCTTATTCTGGTTGAATTACTTTTCAGCGATACACAAACACTATCCGCAAGAATAGCAACCTTAAGTGGCGCAGAATTAGCAAATGAACTGGACATATTGTCTTCCCGTGTGATCGGACCGTATGTGATTATGGCTGTCATCTTAACAGGGCTGGCCATCATGGTCTTAAAAGCTCATATGCCGGAAATTGATCCTGAGAAGGATGAAACTCCAGCCGCTGATGCGAGTGGTTTCAGCAACAGAAGTTCGGTATTTGCTTTTCCACATCTGATGTTAGGTGTTCTTTGCATCTTTCTTTACGTGGGGGTCGAAGTAATCGCGATTGATACTATTGGCCTCTATGGACAATATCAAGGCTTCGATTTGGCTACAGCGAGTAAATTCGGTATTTATAGTCTTATCGGACTGACCATTGGTTATATGTTGGGTATTGTTATCATCCCGAAATATATATCCCAGCGGAGCGCCCTTCTGGTTTCCGCTGCTCTGGGATTTACCTTTGCCATAGCAGCCCTTATCACAGACGGATGGGTGTCGATCGGATTCGTTGTTTTGTTAAGTTTTGCCCACGCTTTGATGTGGCCATCAATCTGGCCATTGGCAATTGATAAACTTGGAAGATTTACAAAGATAGGTTCAGCTCTTCTTATCATGGGTGTTGTGGGCGGCGCGCTACTTCCGCTTGTCTACGGCGCTTTAGCCGACGAAACTAACAGACAGGTTGCTTACTGGGTGACAGTTCCATGTTACATCTACATTTTATACTACGCTGCAAAGGGTTATCAAGTGGGAAAAGTTAAAAAGATTGCATTTACCTGAGCTATCAACATTTCTGGGATGCTTACATAAAAATACCCTGCGATCGTGCAGGGTATTTTTGTTTTGTTCTATTCGTGAAATGGGATAAGACCACCTCCATTAAACCCAGATGCGCTCCCTCCGCCAATCCACCGCGAGCTACGTCGAAGCCTGCATTTCAACCTGTCTTCAACCTGCATTTGAACCCAACTACGCCCCCCTCGCTAATCACCTCGAGCTTCGTTGGGCAAAGCCTGCATTCAACCGTAAGACCGGTATTCCCGGATCCAGTTCCACAAGCCAAATGCGGCAATAAAACAAAAAGCGAAATATTCCAGTGCCACGAATTTTATTCCTTTTGCGAAGTACATGTAAGTGGCGATGATGTCAACGAGTATCCACAAGATCCAGCATTCAATTTTTTTGTTGATCATGAGAAAAGTTGTGATGATACTCATTACCGTCACAAATGAATCCAGATACGGAAATGCGCTGGGCTTGGGAAAAAGCCGCGGAAAAATTTCATGAATATTTTCCGCCAAAGCCCCCAGCAAGAACGTGCCAGCGATTCCGGTTACAGAGATCAGAAAAAATTGTTTGGGAATCATGTAACTAACTCGGAGTTCATGTTTGCGATCTTCCTCAAATTTCTTTGGATGGGTCCACCGCCACCAACCCATCAGGTTGGTGACGAAATAGAAAATCTGAAGGAACATATCGGGATAGAGCTGTACCTGATAAAACAAAAAGAAAAACAAAATAACATTGATGATCCCGATGGGCCAGCTCCAGACAATAGCTTTGGCCGATAACGAAATAGCAAGTGCACCTGACAGTATTCCGAAAAATTCCAGATAACTCAAGGGGTAGCCCAGGGCTTCAAAGAAGATGTTGTCGATGTCAAAAAAGGCCCCTAAATCCCCTGAAGGGGACTGCGATAAAGTCCCCTTTAGGGGATTTAGGGGCTCAAAGTTTAATACAGACATTTTTTGCTTCGGTAAAAAATCTCAATGCTTCCCACCCGCCTTCTCTGCCAACGCCGGATTGTTTCATGCCGCCGAAAGGCGTGCGGAGGTCGCGGAACAGCCAGCAGTTTACCCATATTATTCCACTTTTTAACTGGTGGGATACACGGTGTGCGCGTTTCAGGTTTTCAGTCCATAAAGTTGCCGAGAGCCCATAAGACGTGCTATTCGCTTCGACGATCACTTCTTCTTCCGAATCAAATGGCATCACAGTAATTACAGGACCGAAGATCTCTTCCTGGTTTGTCCGGCAGCCCGAACCCAGGCCAGCGATGATGGTGGGTTCCAAAAAGAAACCATCTTCGCAACGGCCCTTTAACCTGACCTGATTACCTCCTGCGAGGATCTGGCCGCCTTCCTGTTGCGCGAGGGAAATATATCCCAGTACTTTTTTCATGTGCGCTTCCGACACCAGAGCGCCGATATTTGTTTTGTATTCCAACGGATCGCCTACCACAAGAGACTGCGTTCTTTTTATCAACTCGCCCACAAATTTGTCATAGATGCCCCGTTCAACAAATACTCTTGAACCGCACAAACAGATCTCACCCTGATTCGAGAAAGAGGATTGAAGGGTGGTTTCCAGGGCCTGCTCAAAATCGCAGTCGGAAAAAATGATGTTCGGATTTTTTCCTCCCAACTCCAGGGATAACTTCTTAAACATAGGTGCCGCGGTGGACGCAATCTTTTTTCCGGTGGCAGTGCCCCCAGTGAACGAGATCGCCGCAACATCAGCGTGTTCTACAATACTTTGCCCGGCTTTATTCCCGAGTCCATGCACAATATTTAATACTCCTTTGGGAAGTCCTGCTTCGATGCACAATTGTGAAAGCAGATAGGCCGTTACGGGAGTTAGTTCGGAGGGTTTTCCCACCACCGTACAGCCCACCGCCAACGCAGGGGCTATTTTCCAGGTGAATAAGTACAAGGGTAGATTCCAGGGTGAAATACATCCCGCAATTCCAATGGGTGTACGGGTTGTGTAGTTGATGGCTTCTGTTCCGGTCACATGCGCTTCGCTGGAGAAGTGGATTGCTCCGGTAGCAAAGAATCTCATGTTGGCAGATGCGCGGGGAATATCAATTTTCTTTGCCAGCTTCAGGGGTTTCCCATTGTCCACACTTTCGGCCATCGCCAGTTTGTCGCGGTCGCGATCAATAAGGTCTGCGATTTTCATAAGAATCGCCGAGCGTTTCTCAACAGGCATGTTCGACCATTCAGCAAAGGCATCGCTGGCGGCGCTCACCGCTTGCTGAACATCCTGAGCATCCGAGTCGGGAATGAGGCTATACACCTTTCCCTCAGCCGGATTAAAGTTATCGAGATACCCGGAGGAACGACAAGGCACCAGTTCACCATTTATGTAGTTACCTAATTTCAGCATTTGACGCTTAAAGTTCGTTGATTAACGTATTGTAATTCTCATGAGAACCAATCCAAAACCAAATCATCGTAGTACCATCTTTGATTCCAGGGGCTCGATAGGAAATACCCATGCGAACAGAATAGATGGGTCGATCAGAAACAACTTGTTTAAAAGCTAAGCCTGGATGGTATGGATCGGATTGCCAAAGTTTATATGTTCTTCTGGTTTTTTCCTTTACGGCATCCGGTAAAAGAGCATAGGCCTTTCTAAACCGTTCGGTGGTTTGAGATTTCAATTTACAGGCTTAAAGGCTTTGTTTTGCCATCTTTATATTCCTGCAAAGCTTCTGCAGCAAGGGTTGAAAGCTTTTGTCCAGATGCTTTGAGGGTTTCATCCCAATTAATTTCATCCATAATCATTTCAGCTATCAGTTTTTGCTCTTAAGATGATAGCTTTTCCGCCTGCTGTATCGCTTTTTTCAATTCCTCAACCATAGATCAAATTTAACAAATTTTTACTTTTTGGTGATCTTGAATTCGACACGTCTGTTTAGCTGACGGTTCTCTTCCGTATCGTTTGACACCCTGGGTTTGGCCCCACCGTAACCTTTGCCAACGATCCTTTTTTCAGAAATGCCTTTCAAGATCAAATATTGTTTTACGGCTTCGACCCTCGCTTCTGATAGCGCAAGATTAGCCCTCGAATCACCCCTTCCGTCAGTATGACCTTCGAGTTCGATTTCAATCGTCTTATTGTCTTTCATGATCCGCACCAGGCGATCGAGTTCGGGATAGGATTCCGGCAGCAACACGGCTTTGCTCTGTACAAAAAAAACGTTTTTCAGCTGGATCGACTCACCGATCTCAATGGGCACCAGCAACAGATCTTTTCTGAGTTCCCCGTACTCAGCGAGATCCACTAATTCGAGATTTTCATTTACTGACAGGTATCCCGCGGCTGCAGCGTGGTAACCGTAGTTCTTACCGGCAGACAACACGATCTGATAATCTCCGCTGCCGGGATCGGATCGCGCTTCACCGACTTCTTTCCGCGTCTTCAGATCCTCGAAACGGATCACGGCCTCCAGCGGCTTTTGCGTTTTTGCATTTAGAACTTTGCCCTGAACGAGAATAACCGGGTCGGGTTTGACCGTCTCAGGAAGTTTAAAACGGATGATATCGGTAAGGCCCTCACTTTTAATATTGCTCACCATATAGCCAAAATCCCCGGAGGCGGGCAAAGTATAATAAGCATCAAACCCGACGGTGTTCACTCCTAGTCCCAGGTTGACGGGCACCGACCATTGGTTCCATCCGTCCGACAGGCGGCGCGACATAAAAATATCCACATCACCGTATCCAGGCCTCCCGTTGGAGGCAAAATAGAGCGTTTTACTATCGGCAGACAAAAATGGAGAATACTCATCGCCGCCGGAATTCAAAACCTTTCCCGTATGTATGGGTGGGCTCCAGGTGCCATCAGATCTTTTTTCGCAAACATAGATGTCACGTTCTTTGTCTTCCGCGCGGTAGAATGCATTTGATCTTAGCTTGGCGACAAAAAGTATTGCCTTGCCGTCAGGCGACAAACTGCCTTCCAGGAAATCCGATTCATTCTTAAACCGTATGCCGAGGTCTTCAAGCGCTGACCATCCGGTGGTTGTGCGGTGACGCAAAGCGAATCCATCGTTTATGTGAAAAAGGAAACTGTTGTTATCGGTGCTGACTGAGACCAGGTTGTTGGTCGTGGTTGTATTGATGGGTTCACCCAGGTTAGCGCTTTTAGACCAGGTAACGCCGTCTTGTGTTCTGGATACCCAGATGTCTTCTTTGTCCTTGATAGCTCCTACGTTTTCCGGGCTGTGTTTTCTTCCAAAGTACAGGGTTTTTCCGTCAGAGGAAATCTTTGGACTCACCTCATCAAATCTCGAATTTACATTCTTGCCCAGATTCTCCCTCACACCCGTGGTGGCAAGTGCGGCGGGCAGATGTATTTTGATATCGTGTTTAAAAATATAATCATCAATGAGCAATCTCATTTTTGTGTAGGCGACAAAACCTACGTACTTGCCATTCCAGGGAAAGGATCTGGTTGTGGCCACCTTTCTCCCGTTGATATAAAATGTTAAAATATTATTTTTCTGTTCAACCTTCAACTTGTTTTCCTGGCCCATGGGTTTTATCAGATTCGTTTCGCGCCACTCATCGGAAACGCCCAGACTTTTATCAGAGCAGTAGATCCGGTAATAACCGCTCGTTGTAAAAGTGAAATTATTCATACCATCGCGTCCATCAAAGCCCCAGATGAAACCGATTCCGTTGTTATCTTTCCCATCCATCTGGGTAAAAGATGCCTCGAATGAAAATTCCTTTTTTGATTCGACATAGGGGGCCAGGTAAGACATCCACCCTCCTTCCGGTGCATCGATCAGATATTTGCCATCCTGTAGCAGCACTTTATACTCTTTCGTCTCACCTTCAAACCAACCGTATTTATTTTGATCAAAAGTCTCGTTGAGAATGACTGGTATTTGTCCTTCTGAAGTTATCGACACTAAAAAAAGCAGCGCTATAATTCTCATATCACCTTGAGCAATCTACAAACTTCCCGTCCTTCCGCCATCTACCGGGATATTAATTCCATTAATGTAACCTGCCGCAGGTGAAGCCAGGAATGCGGCAGCCGCGGCCACTTCATGAGGGTCTGAAATCCGCCCCGCCGGGATCTCTCTGATCATCTGTTCACGTACCTCATCAAATGATTTGCCAGTTTTTGCTGCCTTATCACGGAGGACTTCCTCCAACCTGTCAGTCATGGTGGCGCCAGGCAGGACATTGTTCACCGTGATCCCGAACGGGGCGAGCTCTACTGAAAGTGTTTTCGCCCAGTTGGCCACAGCGCCTCTGATGGTGTTGGAGATACCAAGCCCGCGAATGGGAATTTTTACAGAGGTAGATATGATGTTAATCACACGCCCATACCCCTCTTTCTTCATTCCCGGCACCACTGCCTGAACAAGGATCTGATTACATATCAGGTGCGCGGAGAATGCCTCCATAAACCCTTCCGGTGCCGCATCGATCGCCTGGCCGGCAGAAGGTCCTCCCGTATTGTTCACCAAAATATGTGTGATGTTTTTTTCGGCGTACGACCGGATAACTGATCTCAATTTCTCCGGGTCGTTAAAATCGATCGTTAAATATTCATGCCGTTGCCCGTGGTCAGATGGTAATTCCGCCAGGGTCGATCTGAGCCGCTCTTCATTTCTCGCGATCAGGGTAATCTCAGCTCCAAGTAAAGCCAATTCAATGGCAATCGCCTTTCCGATACCACGTGTGCTGCCACAAACAATTGCTCTCTTTCCTTTTAAAGCAAGATCCATGCAAAATCCTTATTTAATTCTTAGTAATTTTAGTGAAATATTTGACTTAATCATTCAATAACTTTTTGTTCCTATGGCTATTCGCAGACCTTTTAATCTTAAACAGTGGATCAATGAGAATCGCGATCTGCTCAAACCTCCTGTGGGAAATAAAAATCTTTATGCCGATGCCGGCGATTATATCGTGATGATTGTTGCGGGGCCGAATGCGCGAAAAGATTATCATTTTAATGAGACCGAAGAACTATACTATCAGCTCGAAGGTGATATCACCGTAAAAGTTCAGGAAGATGGAAAAGCTGTCAGCCTGCCCGTGAGAGAAGGCGATATGTTTTTGCTTCCCGGAAAAGTACCGCACTCCCCTATCAGGCCTGCTAATTCCATCGGACTCGTGATCGAATGCAAAAGAACGACCAGCGAAGAAGACGGACTGATGTGGTTTTGCGAAAATTGCAACAACAAACTCCATGAATCCAGGTTTCATCTTTCCAATATTGAAAAAGACTTTCTTCCCCGGTTCAGGGATTTTTACGGATCAAAAGAATTGCGCACCTGTAAAAAGTGTGGAACAGTAATGGAAGCAGATCCCCGTTTTGTATAATGAATGGAATAGGCTATTACTCTTCTCCAATCGGGGACCTCGTGATCACCTCCGCGCAAGATAAGATCACCTCAGTGAACTTTTTCAGCGCTGAACGCACCGAGATGCTCCTTACACCTGTTGTTGAGCAATGTATCGCGGAACTCGAGGAATATTTCCTTCGCGGCCGGAAATTTTTCAATGTCGAACTTCAGTTCTCGGGATCGGTTTTCCAGAATAAAGTGTGGAATGAATTATTAACCATTCCTTACGGAAAGACCATCTCCTACCTGGAACTGGCTATCCGCTTCGGAGATATCAATAGTGTGAGGGCGGTAGGACTTGCCAACGGGCAGAATCCAATCGCCATCCTGGTTCCTTGCCATCGCGTGATCGGAAAAAATGGAGAACTGGTCGGCTACGGCGGAGGCGTGGACAAAAAGATATGGCTGCTTCATCACGAGGGCGCTTTCTCCGAGCAGCTCAAACTTTTTTAAGGGTATAGGGTAATTAATTAGAGAATCAATGGAATTTGAAAATTCGATTCGGTATGCGAGAAAGATGGATCGGAAAGATGCTTTGAGATCGTTTCGGAATAAATTCCATGTTCCCGCGGTCAATGGGAAACCCGCTATTTATTTTACGGGAAATTCTCTCGGGCTTCAGCCGAAATCCACCAAAAAGTTGGTGACCGAGGAGTTAGAAGATTGGGCAAAGCTCGGTGTTGAGGGACATGTTCATGCTCGCAGGCCCTGGGTGGATTACCACAAGCGGACAAAAAAAGCCCTGGCAAATTTAGTGGGTGCAAAAACCATTGAAGTGGTGGCGATGAATCAGCTCACTGTAAACCTCCACCTGTTAATGGTTTCATTTTACAATCCCACACCCGGAAGGTTCAAGATCCTCACGGAAGCGGGCGCTTTTTCATCTGATCAATATGTACTGGAATCCCAGCTAAAGTATCATGGTTATGATCCGGATGACGCGTTGATCGAGCTAAGGCCCCGGGAAGGCGAATCATTTCTGAGAACTGAGGATATTCTTCAATCGATAGAAAAGAACGGTGGTGAACTTGCCCTGGTCCTTGTTGGTGCTGTTCAATATTACACAGGTCAGTTTTTTGATATTAAAAAAATTACAGCCGCTGGTCATAAAGCCGGGGCGGTAGTAGGGTTTGACCTTGCCCACGCGATTGGAAACGTGATGCTTGATCTGCACAAAGACCAGGTAGATTTTGCCGCATGGTGCAGTTATAAATATCTGAACTCCGGGCCGGGGGCGATCGCAGGCGCTTTTGTACATGAAAGACATGCAAATAATTTCAACCTGCCAAGGTTCGCGGGCTGGTGGGGCCATGATGAAAAAGAGCGCTTTCAAATGAAAAAAGGATTCAGTGCCATGCCGGGCGCCGATGGTTGGCAGTTATCAAACCACCCCGTTTTGCTCAGCGCTGCTCATCTCGCTGCGCTGGAAATTTTCCAGCACGCCGGAATGCGCAACCTGCGAAGGAAAAGTGAACAACTAACAGGCTATCTGGAATTTATCCTGAACTCGGTCGATCCCGGGAACGAGTTGTATAAACTCCTGACGCCTGCAAACCCAAAAGAACGGGGTTGTCAGCTCTCCATTTATATGAAAAACAACGGAAGGAAAACATTCGACCGCATCATCAAAGCCGGGGTCATCGCTGACTGGCGGGAGCCCAATGTGATCAGGCTTGCACCCGTGCCATTATATAATACTTTTGAAGAGGTGTTCAGGTTTGGGGAGATATTTAAAAAGGGTCTTAGTGGCTAGCCTTTGCAGGAAAGACCAGAATGACAGACAAATCAAAACATATCGCCATCGTAGGCGGGGGGCTTGTGGGTTCGCTGCTTTCGATTTACCTCTCAAAAAGAGGTTATCGGGTATCTGTTTTTGAGCGCAGGGAAGATCTGAGAAAGAAAACTTCGGACGAAGGTCGATCTATCAATCTTGCGCTGAGCACGAGAGGGATCACGGCTCTCGATGAAGTTGGCCTGGGAGCGGAAATAAAAAATATAGCCATCCCCATGCATGGGCGTATGATGCACGGCAAAACAGGCGCCCTCACGTTCCTCGCCTATGGCAAACAGGGTCAATACATCAACTCAATTTCGCGAAGCGGACTCAATGGAATGCTGATGTATAAAGCAGAGGAAAATAGCGTGAGTTTTTTCTTCCAGCACAGATGCACTCACATAAATCCGGATCGTACGTCGGCCACTTTTCAAACCGGGTCCGCCGGAACTGAAACCAAGACTTTTGATGTGGTGATCGGGGCTGACGGCGCTTTTTCCGCGGTGCGCTCCGCCATGCAGATCTTTGACCGTTTTAATTATTCACAGGACTATCTCGAGCACGGATACAAAGAGCTGCATATCCCGGCGGATGTGTCCGGAAACTTCGTTCTTGAAAAAAACGCATTGCACATCTGGCCCCGTGAAAGTTTCATGATGATCGCCCTGCCGAACCCCGATGGAAGTTTTACTTGTACTTTATTTTTCCCTTTTGAAGGAAAAGTCTCTTTTGCCTCCCTGGTATATGATCATGATATCTTAAGTTTCTTTAATGAAGTGTTTCCGGATGCGCTAAAACACATGCCGCACCTGTTGGATGATTTTAGATCCAATCCTACCTCTTCGCTGGTAACCATTAAATGTTTTCCATGGGTTCGCAACAAAACATTCCTGATTGGCGATGCAGCTCACGGAATTGTACCGTTTTACGGACAGGGAATGAATGCTGGTTTTGAAGACTGCCGCATATTGAACGGGTTGTTAGACAAGCATGAAGACCAGTGGTCGACTGCCTTGCAAGCCTTCCAGGAGATCCGCAAGAAAGACTGTGATGCCATTGCTCAGCTGGCTGTTGACAACTTTATAGAGATGCGCGACCTTGTGGCCGATCCGGAATTTTTGCTGAGAAAAAAAATTGAGGCGAAACTTCATGATCTATATCCTGATAAATGGATACCGCTTTACTCTATGGTGACATTCAATGAACAGATCACTTATTCAAAGGCATATCGCACCGGAAAAAAACAGGAGAAGATCATGGATAAAGTGATGAAGAAGCCGGGCATTGCCCGAAACTGGTCTGAGCTGGATTTTCAGGAGATCGTAAATCAATTGACTTAACTCGCGATATGGATCTTGTATTCTTCGTACCTGTCTAATACATCGCGAACGTAGGTTATCGGCTCCTCGCATTTGCAGTAGCCTGCCGTGACGATCGGGTCCCGGTAAAATTTGGGCTCTGATTTTTGTGAGAGGTAGAATTCAACATGGTCGTACCAGATCTGCGGATCTTTGCCGTATTTCTCAGCAAGCCTCCGCGCATCCACCACGTGTGACAAACCAACATTGTAAGAGGCCAGAACGAATTTCAGGCGTTCATCGGGGTCAGTGATCTTTTTCAGCCAGTAATTATCCAGGAATTTTAGAAAACCAACCCCCGCGTGGATACTTTGCCTTGGATCCTCGAGATCGAAAGCACCGAATTCCGTGGCCGTGCCTGGCATCAATTGCATGAGGCCCCTTGCACCGGCCCACGATTCACCCTTCGGCAAAAACCGGGACTCCTGATAGATCAGGGATGCAAGCAGGCGCCAGTCCCACCCCAGCGTGTTCGCTCCTTTCCTGATCAGGCTGTCAAATGGCGAAAGCATATTTCCTCCCATGGAAGAATAATCACTTTTCATTCTCACAAGGGAAGTGCGTGGGCTTTTGAAGTAGCGATTAAAAACAACCATGAAGGTGGCTTCCTTCTTGACTGCCCCAAGCCATTGGTTGATGGCGCCCAGCAATTGGGGAGAATTTTTACGCGTTGCCCAACCTACCTGCTGAGCAACACTGATGGGGGTGCTAATATCAAGGTTAGGATAATAAGAAGCGTTGACACGGGCCATCATATGGTCAGCGATAGTATAATCAATATCCCCAAGGGCCACCTTGCGGATCAGCGATTCACTTTCCGAAGAAGTAGTATCGGACTGTATCAACACATCACCCCCGATCTCTTCGGAAAGGTGCTCCAGCCGCGTTTCAAAACTTGACCCGGCAAGCACGTGAACCCGCTTTCCTATCAGGTCAACCGGATTGCGTATAATGCTATCGTTTATTGCGTCAAGGGTCATTTGTCGCCAGTTCGCGGGTTTGCGCTGCACCAGGACCTGGTAAGAAGTAAAGTGCGGATTGCTGAAGGACACATACTTTTTCCTGTCTTTCGTGATCGTCAGCGGAAATGCAATAATGTCACCTTCTCCTTTATTAAGTTGGTCCATCGCACGGTCAATACCCGAAGTCACTCTTACTTTGAGATCGACTTTCAGATGTTTGGCGAAAAGGTTCAGGAGCTCGTATTCATAGCCCATTGGCTGGCCCTTATAAATAAAGTAACTGACTGAATTGTTATCTACGAGCGCAGTGATATATCCGCGTTCAAGGATGGCATCCAGGTCTAATTCCACTTCCGGTGCGGTGGTGAAATTGACCTTCTGAGATTGATTGCAGGAGGTAAAAACCGCAAAAACAAGGGCTGTAGCCAAAAAATATCGAAACATTACCAACATCACAACATGAAATTACTGATTCCGTGCAAAAGTAAAAAACGGGCAAAAATTCCGCGGCTGAATTGTAACGATGTTGCGTTGAGCCATCTTATTAATTTAGGAAAAATTCAGCTGTAATAAAAGCCAACCGGCAGCTGAAAATTACACTGTTCTTACATTCAATTTTTATATAAATCTCACCAAAAATCCGGCATGGGATTACTATGCGCGGCCAAATACAAAAATTTCGCAATGCTAGGGAAATTTTATCAGACCGTAAATGGTCATCCGTGTCCGCTAAATAACTTATAACGCGTTGTGTTTCCTGTGAAATTTTCTTTACTATTCTGTAACATTGTTACGATGAATCCTTGCCACCTGACTATAATTTCAGACAGTTCGCTATCTTTTCAAATATGAAAACCCTGAAACCCCTGATAAAATTCACTTTTACAGTGTTCATCATTTTTTTATCGCGCGTCATTGCCGAAGCGCAACCCGATCTTTCCTACTACTTACCTGAAAACGTCATCTATGATTCGCTTATTCCGACACCGGCATCCGTGATTGGTCACCAGGTCGGAGAATTTCATGTCACTCATGACCGGCTGGTGCACTATATGCAAATCCTGGATAAGGCTTCCGACAGGATCACGCTGGAAATAACCGGTTATACTCACGAGGCAAGGCCCTTGCTTTTATTGACAATCACTTCGCCGCAAAATCACAGGAATATTGAATCCATCCGCACAACTCATATACAGCTTGCGGATCCTGGGCGGTCGGCAGGTCTGAATACTTCAACTATGCCAGCAGTTTTTTATTTGGGTTGCAGTATACATGGCAACGAGGCCAGCGGAAGCAACGCAGGATTGCTGATCGCTTATCACCTGGCCGCAGCAAAGGGGCCGGAAATAGAGAGCGCTCTTCAGAATACGGTGATCCTTTTAGATCCAAGTTTTAATCCGGATGGCTTGCAGCGGTTTTCCACCTGGGTGAATTCCAGGAAAAGCAAAATGACTTCGCCGGATCCCAACGACATGGAACACCACGAGCCCTGGCCGGGAGGACGAACGAACCATTATTGGTTTGACCTCAATCGCGACTGGCTCGTGGCGCAGCAACCCGAATCCCAGGCGCGCATAAAGAAATTCCACCAATGGAAACCCAATGTTCTTACGGACCACCATGAAATGGGAACAAACTACACTTTTTTCTTTCAGCCGGGAGTACCGTCCCGTTCTCATCCCATCACGCCTGCGAAAAATTTTGAGTTAACCAAAAAGATGGGTGAGTTCCATGCGAAAGCACTGGATGAAATCGGTTCCTTATATTATACACAGGAAGGCTATGATGATTACTATTACGGCAAGGGTTCAACTTTCCCTGACGCGCAGGGCGCAATCGGTATATTGTTTGAACAGGCGAGTTCCCGCGGGCACCTCCAGGAAAGCGATAACGGGATCCTCACATTTCCTTTCACCATCAGAAATCAGTTTACCACTGCTTTGAGTTCCCTTAAAGCTGTCAATGCCATGCGCGAAGAGTTGCTGAATTATCAACGGCAATTCTTCCGCGATGCCGCCGCGGAAAATTCGAAAGATCCCGTCAAGGCCTTCATTTTTGGATCGTCGAAGGACGAAGCGCGCGCCTGCCACCTGGCGGAAATTATTACCCGACACGAGATCGTTGTATATAAGCCTGCCGCAAGGCAAGCGCATAGTGGAAAAATCTTTGAAACTGAATCCAGTTTTATCGTTCCGTTGAATCAGCCGCAATACAAACTCCTGAAAGGAATGTTTGAAAAAAGAACAACATTCCAGGACAGCCTGTTCTACGATATCTCAAGCTGGACACTGTCACTTGCCTCAGGAATAGAATTCGAGGAGCTCAGATCCATGCCTTCTCTTGGAGAAAAGATCCTAAGTGTTAGAATGCCTGCCGGAAAATTAATAGGAAGCAGAAGTGAATATGCGTACGCATTTGAATCGTATGGATACTATGCACCACGTGCCATCTATCGCTTATTGAAAGCAGGGGTGAGGGTGAAGGTGGCAACTGGATCATTTAATCACAC
>JBBDXJ010000108.1:0-5762 GCA_040902445.1 Cyclobacteriaceae bacterium
CAAATCGCTGCTGTTAAGAATACAGGCCCCGCCGGAGAATCTTCTATATGCCGGGATGTTTTGTTGACCGATGCTTTTTTATCGCTTGCAAAAGATCTTAAATACGGCCGGGTAAACAGCAGGGATAGCGCAAGCGATTCACTGGAAATATTTCTTCTCCAGGCAGTTTTGCAGGAAGGTGGTTTATTAAATCATCTTGAATTTCAGGAACCCCGATTTGCGGGATATCAATCCTTGAAGGCAGGCTTGAAAACCTTATTGGATGCGGCCTCCATCACGGATCGTAAATTGCTACTTGGGGGTGTAACCTTTGATTCCATACCACTTCACAAGACTGTCCAGATGATTGAAATCAATCTGGAAAGGTGGAGATGGGAAAAAAAGCAATGGGAGAACCGTTATATATTTATAAACATCCCTTCCTTTATGCTCCAGCTGGTCACAAAAGGAGGGTTGGTGCTTGAATCGAGGGTGATTGTTGGCAAGCCTGAAAATCAGACTCCCGAATTGAGCAGTGTCATTCAGTGTTTTGTCACTTATCCATACTGGCAGGTTCCAAGAAAGATTTCCGTGGAAGAGTTCTTGCCTTATATACAGGAAGATACCAGTTTTCTTCGGCGCAATAATTTCGATGTCTTGGACCGGAAAGGAATGTTGCTTGATCCTGACAGCCTGAACTGGAAAAGTTTTCGCAAGGATTATTTTCCTGTCGTTCTCCGTCAGCGAGAAGGCCCTGAAAACTCCCTGGGGATCATCAAGTTTGTTTTCGACAACCCTTATGCTGTTTTCCTTCACGACACAAATGCGAAGCGTTTATTTCGAAATGATTTCAGAGCTTTTAGTCATGGTTGTATTCGGATGGAAAAATCCATCGAGCTCGCCCATTACCTGGTTACGGAAGATATAGGCAGAAAATCTGACATGCTTAAAAATTATTTGCGGCAGGAATTGCGCCATACGGTGGACGTACAAAATCCAATCCCCATACATACACGGTATTTTACTATTGAATCCAGGGGCGACCAGCTGATAATATTTGATGATATCTATAATAAGGATCAGGAATTAATTGACAACCTGTATGTCAGGCATACGCGGAGTTATTATTGAGATTGGAAATAAGATGTTCCTGATAAATAGCCGCGGAATTTATTTGATGATCATGGGAGTCAGAAGTAGAACCTGATTCCATTGATGTAAAGAAGGCCTCTGCCGTAACGGGGGTTGCCTTCCAATTTATCAGCAAAGGCATTGATGAAAGAAGGACCTACTCCAAGATAAAGGCACAGACCATAATTCTCTTTATTTCGAAGAAGAATTTCGAGCCCGTTAAGTTGATAGAAACCAGGGAGGTATTTTTCTTTTGAAAACCTGATATCAGGAACTATTGCCAGTAACCCAAATTCAGCGTAGAACACCCGGTCAGTTATACTCGCGCTGTAAACAATCGCGGCGCCAAATGACCGGTAAGTTGCCCAATGCCGATAGGTAGCTTTGTAGGCTTCCATGCTTTGGATGCTTGTATTGCATTTTTCAGGCAGGTAGTAATAATGTTGGAGAAAACATGGGTGTAAAAATGACTAAATTCTTAAATTCGTAGCGAGGCTCGTCGGGTCCATGAGCTCTTTTGCGGGTCGTTTGGAGTTGAAACAAACGCATGATTTGTTTCGTTAGTTCAAAGTGATCTGCTGACTTATATCGAAATGAAAAAAGATTTTGCTCCGTTATTGCTGGGAAGAGACTTGCGATCGATTGCGCGCAGTAACGAAGTGGTGCGGTTTGTCGATGACCAGGAAACCTTTGATCAGTTATTCAACCTGCTCCTACATCACGAAAGATTGCTGGTGATGCGCGCCGCGGATGCACTTGAGAAGGTCACACTGAAACATCAGGCATTTCTTGAACCCCATAAAAATCAATTGCTGAGTTTGTTGAAGAGCGCGTTTCACAAGGAACTGAAATGGCACATAGCCTTGCTCGTTACCCGGGTAACGCTTACTTCCGATGAACTCAGGGAAGTTTGGGATATGTTAACGTACTGGGCGAAGAATCCAAATGAGAGCAAGATTGTAAGGGTTAATTCGCTGCAAGGATTATTTGAACTATACCGAAAGTATCCACATTTGGAAGACTCTTTTACGCACACACTGCAGGTGCTGGAACATGATCAAATTCCTTCAATTCAGATGAGAATAAAGAAACTCAGACAGGTTAAAAAGTAGTTACCCTTTTAGCGAAAAGTTTTTCTGACAATTTTTCAGCGCGGGAAACTAATGGCCGCCTTAGCGGGTTGTATGGATGAAGTTATTCCTTGAAAATATTGCGAGTTTGTGTCATTGTTTGGCCAGGACAGATAAGTCATGAAAATAGAACAGATATATACAGGATGCCTCGCTCAGGGGGCGTATTATATTTTTTCTGAGGGAGAGGCTGCTATTATTGACCCGCTTCGTGAAGTGGGTCCATACCTGGAAAAAGCAAAGAAAGACGGGGCTACTATCAAGTATGTTCTGGAAACGCACTTTCATGCCGACTTTGTATCAGGCCATCTTGATCTCGCGGCAAAGACCGGGGCGGAAATTGTCTACGGCCCAAATGCCAACCCAAAATTCAAGGCGCGCATTGCGAAAGACGGAGAGGACTTGAAGGTGGGGAAATTGACCATCAAAGTGTTGCATACTCCCGGCCACACGATGGAATCCACAACGTATTTGCTTAAAGAGGAGAGCGGAAAAGACTACGCAATATTTACGGGCGACACCCTATTCCTCGGTGATGTCGGGCGCCCGGACCTGGCACAGAAAGCAGCCCACATGACCCAGGAAGAATTAGCGGCGTTGTCGTATGATTCCCTGCGAACGAAGATCATGCCCCTCGCTGATGATGTGATCGTTTACCCTGCGCATGGTGCAGGTTCCGCGTGCGGAAAGAACATGATGAAGGAAACTGTTGATATTCTTGGCAATCAGAAAAAATTCAACTATGCCCTCCGGGCAAACATGACCAAAGAGGAATTCATCAAAGAAGTTACTGATGGTTTGCTTCCTCCGCCATCCTATTTCTCCGAAAATGTAAAGATGAACAAAGAAGGTTATGAAAGTATCGATTCAGTACTGAACAAGGGAACCAGGGCTTTGAACGCTGAGGAATTTGAGCTAGTCGCGAATGGAACAGGAGCTGTTGTTCTCGACACACGTGAACCTGGAAGTTTCGCAAAAGGATTTATTCCCAACGCTATCAATATTGGTATAGATGGCGGTTTTGCTCCCTGGGTAGGGGCCCTTGTTCCGGGAGTTAGCCAACCCATTTTGATCGTTGCTGATGGGGGTCGCGAAACCGAAGTGGTGACCCGGCTCGCACGTGTAGGGTGCGACAATACTCTCGGGTTTCTCAAAGGTGGATTTAAATCCTGGTTGCAGGCGGGAAAGCAGATCGATTCCATTGAATCTATTTCAGCGAAGGAATTCGCGAACCGTTACAAGGCCTCCAGTCCACTGGTTATAGATGTGCGGAAAGAAGACGAATTCAAGGCCGGACACGTCGAAGGTGCAATGAACGCTCCCCTGGATTTTATTAATGAATATCTTTCGGCAATACCTAAAGAAGGCGAGGCCTATATCCACTGTGCGGGCGGATACCGGTCGATGATCGCTGCCTCCATTTTAAAGGCCCGGGGCTGGGAAAATATTATTGATGTCGATGGAGGACTGAAGTCGATATCGGAAACTGATATACCAATGAAAAATGACGAATTACGAATGACGAGGTACGAATGAACTGCCGGTGCCCCCTTTCTAATTCGTAATTTATATCTGCTGGTTCCCTGATGATGGAATATTTTTTATACATCCTTGTATAACAATAAAAATTTGCAAACCATGGCAACAATTGAAAAGAAAGGGGAACGCGTCCGTGCCGTTAGCGGGCGTGATAGAAATGCTGAAATCGATAATCTGATCATTTTCAACATCGAGTATTACAAATCAGAGGGTAGAGCGGCCATTGATGCGCGGATTGAGGAATTGGACCGCGAGTGGGATATTGAGAGGACTTTGGAGATCAACGCAGCAGCTTTCGCACTTACCGGCACTATATTGGGTGCTTTTGCAAACAAACGATGGCTCATCCTTCCCGCTTTGGTAACAACTTTCCTCGCGCAGCATGCCGTTCAGGGATGGTGTCCACCCATAACCCTTTTGCGAAAACTTGGAATCAGGACCCGGCCTGAAATAGACAGGGAAAAATACGCTCTTAAAGGTTTGAGGGGTGATTTTAAAAATGTTGACGATTCAGACCAGGCTTGGGCGGCTGTTAACTGACACGAATATTTCAGGGTTTATCCTTGAGAAAGTATACTGTTCGGCGGTAACCCTTCAACGTCCCGGTGTGCTTTTAAGAAGTTATGCTCTGCGTTTTGTCACGTACGTCAGCACAGGAATAGCCGAATGGTTGGCGAGGTCTTCAGCAATACTTCCCGCGAGCACGTGTGCAAACCCAGTTCGTCCATGCGTCGATAGGGCGATCAGGTCAGCATCGATGTTGTTGGCAAAATGAATAATTCCTTCTTCTTCCTTATAATCGTTAAAAGTATTAATGGTATAGTTTCTCAATCCTATTTTTTTTGCAAAGATCTCCATCTCCTTTTTCACCTTGGTATCAGACTCAAAATTCAACGGCGTATTTATTCGCACCAGGTGAACGATGCCGTCGTACATTTCCCGGGTATTGATTACAACCTTTGCGAAAGATTCTTCATCGGCACCGAGGTTGGTTGCATAAACGATGTTCTTAAAGTCTTTTTTTATAGGGGTTGCATGGACTGTCAAAACCGGGCATGAAGCGTGGCGGACTACCTTTTCGGTGTTGGAACCAATTATCATTTCCTCCAGTCTTGAATGACCCGCGGTGCCCATTATCACCAGGTCGATTTTTTGTTCGGCAATGAGCTTTCTTATGCCATGAAAGGGGCTCCCCAATCGCAACTCAAAAGTTGTATTCACGCCTTTTTCATTGAGCGCGGATGCCAGACGTTCAAGTTTTTGTCTGGCTCCCTGAATAAGTTTCATCGAGAAGATCTTGTCCTCCCAGTTTTCGGTAGTTAAAACCTCGCCTTCCGCGTTAAAGGAATCCGATCCGGGCAGCTCGATAATATGCAATAAAACAATTTGGGCATTTTCCTTCCTGGCGATACGGGCTGCTACGTCCGCGGCAGTTTGTGCGGCAGGTGAAAAATCTGTTGGAACAAGAATTTTTTTCATAATTGTGGATATTGTGTAAAACCTATTCAGTCATTAAATAATTGCTACTGCGTGTTTGGCTTCCGCCGGTACAATAACAAAGGGTACTTTTGAATCAGCGATCAGGTGTTGTAGATTAAATTCTTTAACATCCTTCGTGTTAACGGTTTGTTCCTGACCAACAATGACCATATCGATCTTATTTTTTCTCACGTAAGAATTGATCCTGTCGGCAATAAATCCAATTTCCGGATGAAATTCACATGTCGGCGTCTCCATCGTTGGAATCGATTTTTGAAGATCATGAAATTTTTCTCTGGCTTCCGCTTCAAGTTTAAATTTCAGGGAACCCATGTCGCCCCTGTAACCATAGTCGATCAGCCGGTAGGGAAACAGAACAATCAGGTGTGCTTTGCAGGCATATGCAATCCTGGCACCAACCTCCAGCACCGTACCTGATGATTCTGTGAAATCAATAACACACAGTATTTCGCTCATATCAAAAAAATTATATACGAACATACG
>JBBDXJ010000109.1:0-36183 GCA_040902445.1 Cyclobacteriaceae bacterium
AAAAGATACGGAATGCATTTTAAACTTAATTTCTCGTTAGTCCAGATTTTATTCCTGACTTCAAATCCATCCATTTTAGGCATGTTGATGTCAGACAGTATAAGAAATGGTTGCTCCTCGGTTGTGTCGAGATATTTCAGGGCATCGTTGCCATCTGAAAAGAAAATAACTCTATTAGGGAACTTCAGGTTTTTAAATATTTCGTCAAGCAACTGTTGATCTTCCAAATCATCCTCAATCACAATAATAGGCCCAGACTTTTTCATAGATTCTAGTTTACAGGAACATAATGAAGCTCCAATTCACCTTGTGAGGTGTGACCTGATAAAGAAAAAATGGTGCCAACAGCGGATTTTGGCGGATTCTATAATATGAGCACATCTTGTTGCCACAACTGTGGAAAGATACCACATTGGGGCGGGAAATAAGTGATAAGTTGTAAGTTTACACCACCGTGAACGCTGTTTAAGGCTCATCTCATTGCTGTTTTTCGAAACCAAGTTTCTCGAGTGCAGGTTTTATTTCCGGCGCTGACATAAAGAGATCCCAGAGTAATGCGGAGCGGCGGTTTTCCATCATCACGACGACAGGTCCCTGGTCAATGGCGAGATATCTCGGGATGAACCAATTGTGTTCTTCGCTAAAGGCATCATAAAAACCATATTGACCCCAGACTTTATCACCGAGGTTGTAATAGAGATACTTTAATACTTTCATAGACTCCTCTGGCGTGTAGGGAAAGGAAGACAAGGCCGCTGTTGGGGAGATCACACCGAAATCCTCCCCGGGCCTATGAGCGGCGTAACCTTTGATCGAATAACTTGCAGTAAGGCCCCAGCAATTCTCTCCGTAGCCTCTAAAATTTTTTGAATTGTCAATGCAGTGTTGACGGTTGATCAGCGTGTGATTTCTATTGTGCTCCCAGTAATCTGCGTACTGATCATTGAGTTTTCGAGGGTCGAGTCCGAGGAAGGAATAGTGCGACCAAAATAACGGACCGCCGTATTGTTGCGCGCCGTTGTGGCTCAGCGCCAAATGATATCCGTATTGTTCGTGTTTGGGATCATTCTTTATCGCCCCGCCGCGCCCCCAGCCCTCGTGATAAACTTCGGCGGGTATGCTGTGAGTAGGAGATGCTGCAGCGAGCGCGTACATGATCAGGCATTCATTGTAACCCGTTACTGCAAAGTTCATCGCCCAACCATTCTTTGGCGACCAATGCCAGTACAGAACATTTTGCCCATCTCTGCGGTACCAGTCCCATTCAATTTCTTTCCAGAGTTTGTCGATCTTGCTAGCGAGTGCTATCTCCTGTTCGTTGCCATTCTTAAAGTACTCGCGAACACACAAAAGACCCTGAGCTAAAAACGCTGTTTCAACCAGATCACCGCCATCGTCTTTCGGACTGAAGGGTTTTATTTTACCCGTTTCCCCATTCATCCAGTGAGGCCAGGCACCGTGAAACCGGTCTGCTTTTTCCAGCCAATTGACCAACTTGTCCAGCCGTTGAAATCCTTCTCCGCGTGTAATAAATTTCCGCTCAATACCCACGAGGATAGCCATCACGCCAAAACCGGTTCCACTGGAAGTAATGATGTGCTTGTCATTCTCGGGATAAATGTTATCGGAATGAAAACGTTCTCGAGCCGCTCCGGAAGTGGGCTCGGCACCGTCCCAGAAATATTGAAAGGTGCGGTATTGCACCAGCGTCATCAAAGAATCATCACTTAATGAATCGACGCTTATTGTTTCACCGGGATTACCAGCGTTTTTTTGAGAGGTGCAGCTAAATATCAGGACACAAAAGATCAGGCAAAGGGCAATGCGTTTTTTCATCATTAAAAATTTTCATTTCCGTCCTTTTCAATATAACCACGTTATCGTGTAAAGCCAAGCTTGTCAACGGCCACCTGTACTTCCGGAGCCGACATAAATAAATCCCATAACAAACCTGTGCGATGATTTTCAATCATGACAATAATAGGACCCTGATCGATGGCGAGATAGGAATTTGCTGTCCATCCTTCCGTGATGTTAAAGGCATCATAAAAACCATATGGTCCCCAGAGTCTGTCGCCTAGTGTATAATAAAAAAACTTCAGCGCTTTCATCGACTCATCCGGAGTATAGGGAAAAGAAGACAGTGCCGCAGTGGGTGTGATGACGCCCAGGTCATTCGTTGGCGAGTGAGCTGAATAACCCTGGTGATTATCGCTGGCCGTAATTCCCCAGTTCGCATCACTATATCCGACAAAATTTTTAGGATTTACTTCACTGTAGGCATGGTTGATCAGCGAGTGGTTTACATTCTGGGTCCAGTAATTGGCATAGGTGTCCTGAAGCGTTCGCGGATCTAATCCCAGAAAGGAATAGTGGGCAAAGAACAACGGACCGCCGAAATCATATCCCAATGGCAGGGTTGTCCCGTAGAAATTTTTATTATTTACGATGCCCCCGTTACTGGCCCACCCCTCGTGATACACAGAAGCCCCGATAGAATGGGTTGGTGATCCCGCGGCAAGAAAATAGGTAATGAGGGCTTCATTGTAACCCTTTATCTGATGGTTCATGGTCCACAACTTATCGGGAGACCAATGCCAGTACAATACCTCTTGTCCTTCGCGCGTGTACCAGTCCCATTCAACGGTCTCCCACAGCGCATTGATCCGGTCGATCAGGGAGTTTTCGGCGACGATGTTCCCATCGAGGTACTGGCGGAAAGTCAAAAGTCCCTGGATCAGAAATGATGTTTCCACCAGGTCGCCACCGTTGTCGTTGGCACTAAACGGAATCACATCCCCGGTATTGCCATCAATCCAGTGAGGCCATACGCCGTGAAATCGATCTGCCGTTTCCAGGAAATCAAGGATCTTATCCATGTGATCCAGTCCCTGCTGCCGGGTGATGAAATTTCTTTCTATGCCTACGATGAGTGCCATGATGCCAAAGCCTGAACCACCGCTGGTGATGATATTGCCGGAGGTATTTCGTTCGCGGGCCATGCCGCTCACCGGGTGAGCAAAATCCCAGAAATACTTGAAAGTTTGCTGTTGAACCTTTGTGAGAAGTTCCTCGTCTGAAATCAGCGGGAAATCGGGTGTCGGATCGATGGTCGTGTAGAAAATTCGGGAGAACCCGGAAAAACTTTCTCCCTGAGATCCAGATAGTGAGGATGACAGCGTGAACTGATATTTATTCAAATCTCTTAATGGTAGTGAACTATTAATATTTACAGTTTGATTATTATTAGATAAAGAGAAATTCAATGCGCTAACATCAGAACCAGCAACACTAGCCGCATTGGCTAAAGATCCTTCGTTCACTGGTACAGAAAAATTGATGGTCAATGATAAATCCAGGGGGACATCTGTAATTCTGCTTGCCGCTCCGATATCGATTCCTCCAAACTGAATAGAGATAATTTCTAAATCTTTTGCGGCGGTTTTGAAACTAACTTGCTGCTGAATAAAATGCTCACCATTAACGCCGCGCAATCGATCGGAAAGTGTGAGCGTGTATGTGGTATTGCTGCTCAAGATCCCGGAAGGAAAAATCACCACTGTATTGTAGTTGGGCAAGAAACTCTGTTCGTTGTCAACCATATCGCCACTGCTCGTCGACAGCACAATTGCATTATCATCCGCGGATGCCTCGCTCACGGGGGCAGAAAATACCAGGGTGATACTCCGATCAGTTGGAAGGTCTGTCGTTATCGTTCCATCGAGACTGATCTCGGTGTCCCCAATGAAGATACCCTGAAGTGTCAGCGGCCGATCCGTTTCATCTCGCTCGCACGCAACCAAACAACAAATAAGAATGGATAAAAGAATCGTTTTTCGCACTGGCATTGTTGGTTAAAAATAAGGATCCCAGGCTTTCACCTGAGACCCTTATTATCTACTGCAATCCAAATTAGTTTCCATCCATAACTGCCTGGACTTCCACTTGTGAAAGAGCCTTATCGAAAATTCGAAGTTCATCCATAAAGCTCTCATCAGAGCGATGTCCCCATTCCATGAAGCGAGGGTCACCCGACATGATTGAAAGCACATCACAGCCTGTCCAATCCACGCCGGCAAAGCTTCCGGACGACACCACTTCCCCGTTGATATAAACGGCAACCTCACTGTCAGAAATCGTGAAGGCAAAATGTACCCATTCGTTCGTCGTAGGATCGACGTCAGCACTTGCCCCACCATCAAACCAGCTATCTGCCGTTCCGTTACCAACATTCAACTTAAATCGCTGCATCGCACCGGCAGCTTCGCGAAAGAATCGGAAGCCTGATGTGCGATTGTTAGGTGTGGCCGGAAGATTCGGATCCGGAGGCCCTATCACCAGAATACCCGCGCGATCAGGCACGGCATCGATCTTCAACCAGAATGCAGCACTGAATTCATTATTCGTTAAACCATCTGTCGGGAGTGTCAGGTAAGCACCGGAGGCACCCGCATAGGAATTTCCGCGCACGCCCTCGCCTGCAAAATCAGGTGCGCCGACAACCGTCGCCGACTCTCCGCTGATCACTTCCTTGTAGTTGCCATTGAAAGACATATAGAGCAATTCGCCATCATAAATTGGCTCATACCGGTCGGCAATGAGGGTTTGAACTTCTTCTTGCGTCAACGCCGTGTCAAAGATTCGTAACTCATCGAGGAGGCTTTCATCCGAGTGATGACCCCATTCCATGAAACGCGGGTCTCCGGACATCACAGAAAGAATATCGCATCCCTCCCAGCTTACACCAGGGAACGCACCTTGTGATACAACTTCGCCATCGATGTAAACAACGACTTCGCTATTGGAAATTGTGAACGTGAAATTCACCCACTCGCCGGTGTTAGGAACCACGTCAGCCGCGGTGCCTCCGTCAAACCAGTAGTCTGCGGCGCCATCGCCAACATTCAGTTTAAACCGTTGCTTTCCACCAGCATTCTCTCTAAAGAAACGGAAACCCGACTTGCGGTTGTTCGGCGTGGCAGGAAGGTTCGGATCCGGTGGACCCATCACCAGAACTCCGGCACGATCCGGAGAGTCATCAACCTTCATCCAGAACGTTGCGCTGAATTCGTTGTTTTGCAATGCCGTTGTCGGGAAGGTCAAATATGAATCATCAGCTCCTTTATAAGCGTTACCCCCTGCGGCGCCTTCACCGGCCAGCGTCGGGTTTCCAACAATGGTCGGGTCAGTAAAGGTTACCAGCTCCTTGAAACCAACTTCAGTATCAAAGGACATGTAAAACTTTTCGCCCGGGTAGATCGGTATATATGGCGGAGCTTTTTCAAATACCGCCGTGGCCGTGGTGGTTTTATTATCTATATCCGTCGCCGTAACGGTAAGCGTATGCATACCATTGGCAAGCCCTTCATACATGAAGTCATCAATGAGAACTCTGCGATAGTCTTTGAAGCTATCAAGCGTTGCGAATTGCTCTCCATCCATCGATAGTGCGATTGTTTTCACTTCAATGTCATCTGTCACTTCCAGATCAATACTAAGGTTCGTTAACAATTCCTTCACTTTGATCTCCGTTCCTTCTATAGGAAACTTCAGCGTAATCTGGGGAGCGGTTTCATCCGTTCCTTGTGGCATCGGCGTGATCGGATCGATGCCATCGTTGCAGGCAGCCGCAACCATCATCGCAGCTGCAGTCAACATCAATCTATTTAATATTTTCATTATTATTCAGTTTTTAATTGATCAACATTAAATGGAACCAGTTTTCAACAGTGGCAGCAGATCGACCTGCAATTGAGGGTACGGTAGGAAGATTTTCGATTCGCTGAATGTTCTTCCGTCGTAGCTCAGCTCGTCATATTCTCCCAGTCTCACCATGTCATAATAGCGAGTACCCCATTCCATTGCGAGTTCCGCAAATTTCTCATCCATCACCTGCTGAGCGGTCACGCCTGTCAAAGCACCGAGGCCAGCTCTCTGCCGAACCAGGTTCACGGCCTGATCCGCTGTGAGTCCGCTACCGGATGCTCCGCGCACGAGGGCTTCAGCATGCATCAACAGAATCTCTGCATAACGGATAACGGTGAAGTTCTTGTTCGTTCCATAGTAGAGACGACCTGGCGTTAACTGAACAGTTGGCAAATAATGTTTACCGCTTGCGAACATAGCACGTCCGTAGTCATTGATCCGATCACCATCACGAGTGGTGTTCGAAACAAAAGCTGGAAGTGTTGCATAATTCGGATCACTTTGAATGGCCGCGATGCCACGGTTGGTAAACAACACACTTGTTTCAAGTCGAACCGTTTCACCACGATCGAGCATGAACTTGATATACTTCATGCTGGGCTCAAAAAAACCCCAGCCACTGGTTGCACCTTCCACGGCGGGCGTCCAGTTCTCAGGACCGAAGAAATCATATAGGTAGCCTTCATAGTCGCCGGTCGGCTGACCGAAGTCTGAATATTGAATTTCCAGGATATTCTCATTATCGAGCTTGCCCGGGATTTTGAACAGATTATAGAAATCGGTCGATAGCGCGAACTTGTTCGATGAGATGATCGCTGAAGTGGCGTCGGCAACACCCTGATAATTCTTCAACTCAAGGTTAGCGATCGCTTGCACTGCGAGTGCCGTGTAACGCGTGACACCGCCACGAATATCCGTGCGCTGATTAGGATGCAGATCAGGAAGATTCGGGATAGCCTCATCCATTTGGTCGGAGATGTGCTGCATCACTTCGTCTTTCGTATCCAGTTCTGTGCGAACCAGGAATTCAGCCGGAACATCCGTCTCCGGAATCAGAATAGCTCCCCATGTGCGCGAAAGCGTAAGCAACTCATATGCACGGATTACTTTTATCTCCGCGATATACTGATCGGCAAGAGCCTTGTTTGTCGCGAACTCTTTGTACGACTCAACCTGATCCATCGCAGTCTCAGCCTTCAGCACGTCGTTGTAAAAATTCTGCCAAACTGAATTGTACATCCAGTAGTCCTTGTTGTAGTTAAACTTGTCGGTTTCAGAATAATCCTGCTGATCGCCAAGTCCGCCTGCGTTCACATCATCGCCACGAACAGAGATAAGGGGAAAATCTTCCCAACCGCGATCATAAAATTCACCGTATACTCCAAGCACAGGAAGGATCATGTTTCCCGTCTCCTTATAATCGATATCGTTCGCGAGCGGAGTATTCTCGAGCTTTTCATCAAGCAAATCGTGGCAGGAAGTTGCAGTCAGCATCGATGCCGCAAAAACCGAGGTCTTTAAAATATTTATAAAGCTTTTCATAGTAATGTCTTTTTTGGATTAAAACTTCAGGTTAAGTCCGACGGTATACACTGCAGGAATCGGATATGTCTGCATATCAATTCCGTTATCCACTTCAGGATTGAAACCGTTGTAGTCAAATATTGTGAGCGGGCGATCTGCTGTCAGAGATATTCTGGCTTCAGGCATTTTTGAACCGAACACTTCCTTGCTCTTAAGGGTGTACGCCAGTTGCACGTTTTGAATACGGAAGAAATCACCGTCCTCAACAAAGTAAGTGCTCATCTTTTGGTTCCAGCCTTTTCTCAAGCCCGCAGAAGAAGGGTATTCATTAGAAGTACCTTCGCCATGCCAGCGACCCGTTGCAAGGTTCGCATCCATGTTTCCATCGGCAGTCCAGATGATCTCACCACGCTTGCGGTTCACGATCTTGTTACCGCTCTGGCCCATCAGATTAACAGAGAGGCTGAAGCCTTTGTAAGCTGCTCCAAGATTTGCACCATATGTAAATGTTGGAAAGTAAGAACCTAGTACCACTCTGTCGTCTCCATCAATAAGGCCATCGCCATTCTGGTCTTTGTAACGGAAGTCTCCAGGAACAATGCTGTTCGCACTGGCTGCATTCAACGCCACGGCTACCGGATCTGCTTCCACTTGTGTCTGGTTTTGGTAAACACCTTCCACTTCATATCCGAAGAACGCCAGCAACGGTTCACCAACAATTGAACGCTGACGGAATTCTGCCTGACCACCATCAATGTATTGCTGTCCGTACAAGTCACGAACTTCGTTTTTCAGCGTGGCAATGTTGGTTCCGATATTATAGCTTACTCCGCTAGGAAGCACGTCTGACCAATTCAGGGCAAGTTCAAAGCCTGAGTTTCTGATCACACCAACTGATTTCAAGTTCGTTACACCGGTAATCGGTGCCGTTACCCAAATCGCAGCATCCTTGGTATCGCGCACGAAATAATCCGTTTCAACCGACAATCGGCTACCGAATACTCTGGAAGAAATACCGATGTTTAATTCTTCGGTGGATTCCCAGGTAAGATAGTTGAACGTGTTTGTGGTCACCGTGCCGGTGACCAAAATATCATCGAATGCACTGGTAATTAAGCTCGTTGTGTTCGATCCGCTGCTGGGATTGATTTTATCATTACCGAGCACCCCCCAACTGGCGCGTAACTTCAGGAAGTCAACAACTGAATTTCCCTGAAGGAAATTCTCTTCGGAGATTACCCATCCTGCTCCAACCGATGGGAAGTATCCCCACTTCTCCTGGTATTTGGAACTTCCGTCTGCGCGGAAAGTACCGTACAGCAGATATTTGTCGTTGAAATTGTAGGCGATCCTTCCAAAGTAGGACATACCATACAATCTTCTTCCGTCATCGTCAACGGCATCAATAGAGATATTTTCAGCCTGGCGGAGATACCATGCATATTCGCCAATATCCGGAAAATCACTTCCCCTGGCCGTCAGCATTTCAAAAAGCTCATCCCGGAATGATGCTCCGGCCATAACCGTAACGTAGTGACTACCGAAGGCCTGGTTATACGTCAACACATTGTCCCAGATCTGGTTCACATATGATTCGTTCTTTTTTGTCAGCGTAGCTACATCGCGGTTGAAGTTCGTTCCGATAAAATACGGAAGTTCCATCACGCGTTCGAATAAATAGGTAGAACCGTTATTGTACGTGGTCTGGAATGACAACTTATCCTTAATGAGATCCAGTTTCACATAGAAGTTCGCCAGAAGTTTTCTGATTTTAAGTCGGTTCTTATTGAACGTCATTGGCACCAGTGGATTTTGTCCACTGCGATACTGCAGATCCGTCGCATCAGCAAACATGATCGGTGTCGCTTCCGTATTTTGAGGATCGTATGCAGGCATGATTGGAACGGCGAAATATGCCTGGTTCCAGATGCTTTGCTCAGGCGAGTTTTTGAGCGCGTTGCTCATGTTCAGGCTTCCGCCGATTGTCAGCCAGTCGTTCGCATGATAATCCAGTTTCATGCGCAGGTTGAAACGCTTGTAGTCGTTTTCCATGTCGAGGATCCCGTCCTGAGCAAAATAATTTGCCCCGATGGAGTACGTTGTATTCTCTCCCCCACCTGAAACACCGATGCTATGATTTTGAATCGGTGCAGGACGAAGCACTTCTTTGTACCAATCCTGGTTGACATCCGGCACATTCGGATTCACACGGCTTCTCCCATACCGCTGCATGGCGTTCAAAATAAAGCCGGCATCCGGTGCGGAGCCCGATTCATTTGCCATCGTAGTGAACTGCTCAGCATTGGCCATTTTCAGAACATTCTGCGCGATTTGCGTTCCGTAATAACCATCATATGTAATTTGTGCTTCCTGGTTAAAGCTTCCGCCCTTGGTTGTGATCAGCACAACGCCGTTGGCTGCGCGTACGCCGTAGATCGCTGCCGCGGAAGCATCCTTCAAAATGGAAATGGTTTCGATGTCGGACGGGCTTAAGAAGTCGATGTTGTCAAAGAACATCCCGTCAACAACGTATAACGGATTCTCATTACTGCTACCCACGCCCGGAAAAGAACCGATACCGCGGATGCGAATAGTGGGTTGGTCGCCGGGAGTGCCTTTGCTCACAACCTGAAGTCCGGGAACTTTTCCCTGCAATGCCTGCATCGCCTGACCACTCGGGGTTTTGGCAATTTCATCTGCCTTCACCGTTGTGATAGCCGATGTAAGGTCTTTCTCACGCTGGACACCATAGCCCACAACCACTACTTCCTGCAGCGAGGTAACATCACTTTCCAAAACCACATCGACGGTCGTTCTGGCGGTCGCGTCAACGGTTATGGGTTTGAAACCCACAAAAGTAAAAATCAGTGTATTTTCCGATGGCGTTAACTGGATAGAGTAATTTCCTTCAGCATCGGTAGTAGTTCCCTTCGAGGTACCCTCAACAACAACATTTACGCCGGGTATGGACAAGCCATCTTCAGCACCAGTCACTTTTCCTGTAATAATTCTTTCCTGAGACCAAGCTGTTATCGCCAACAGGCAAGGCAAAAGGATGAGTAAATATTTTTTCATATCATACTGTTTAGTTTTAGAAATGAAATATTGTCAAAAGTCATCTTCAAAAAGAGAAAAATCATTAGAAAAATGACTTTTCAAAGGTAAGAAGAAACTAAATCGACAAGGCTTTTATCGGAAAGAAAACATTGATTTCAAACGATTTCATGCTAATTTTTGAAAAGTCGGGATACCGGCTTTGCGCTTTAGAGACATTCGATTTTTCCACAGCTGTTCGGTCGGTCAAACATTGTCGCCGGTCTCAGCCTCCGTCGCCAGCGAACGGAATCTGCTCTTTAATTTTTTTGGCACCATTACCACCTCTTCCCAAACCAAAGCGGTGGGCTTTTTGCCCTTCTTTTCCAGGTAATGGATCCGTTCGATAACCTTTCGCTTGAAGGCCCAGATGGTGTTTACCCGCAGATCCAATTGATTTGAAAGTGATTCCAGCGTGTAATTCTTTTTGCCGGTAACGGCGAGGTATGCAAGATAGAATGCTTTTTCAACCGGGAATTTTATGCTGTGAAAAATCGTAAACGTTGTTATCGACTCATTGTATCCGCAGCGGGTACACCGCCTGGAGAATTTTTGTGCGCCGTCAAAATATTTCTCATTGCTGCATTTCCAGCAGTCAAAACCCTTACTCCATTTCAATGTCTCCAGAAATCTGTAACAAGCCAGGCTATCGGGATAAATGGTACGGAATTGCCTGTAATCCATGGTCTTCTCCATCAGGCGTTCGTTCAAGACTTCTTTAATGCTGTTCTTGAGTTTCCAGTTATCCAGGTCTAGAATAGAATTGATCTGATTGATCTCCGCGGATTGCCGCTCTAACTTCTGGTTGATCCTTTCAAGTTGTTCATTCTTGGTATTTAACTCGAGGGTGCGTTCAAGTACCTTTTTTTCCAGTTCGCGGTTTACTTTATCCTTTAATTTCATGTTGACCTCATGCTCCTTAATAATACGTCTGAGGGCCCGGTCGCGCATCGCCTTCAGGATGCGGATCCTGTCGCCCATAGCGAAGGTCAGGAACAGCATTTCCAGTACGAAGCTGAAATGCAAACTGTAGTGCAGAGGTGTGGTAAAAGGTAGAACATTAAAATAAACAAGTGATCGGATAAAAAATCCGCCAAAAAGAATTCCATAAGCCATAACAAAAAATCTTGCCGGCCGGTAACCGCGATTCCATACCGTGATGGCGCTGAAAAAGATGAGTGAGAGCGGAATGATCTCGACGTTGCGGTATGTGAGCAACTGAGGGAATAAAAATATCTCTGTAACGAAAAACACCGACCGGAGTACGATCATCCATAACAACGCCTTATCAAGCACAGGGGCATGAGACTTTGTGCGCAAAAACCGCCGGGTAAAGATCAGCGCCCAAAGGATAACGGAATATAACGTGACTCCAATAGCATAGTCATTCCATTCCGGATGTGTTGGCCACAGATACTGGAAACCGATGCCATCATAACTCATGGCGTAGGCCGCGACACTCAGTATGTAGACGATGTAATAAATATTTTTTATTTCCTTAATGGCGAGGAAAACCAGGAAATTATAAAGGCTGATGATGAGGATCATGCCGTAAAACGTGCCGAAAAGAAAGTACTCGTTCAATGCGTAATAAACGAACCGGTTGACAGAACGGAAGGCGATCCTGACGTCGGCGAAACCATGTGACTCTACCCTGAAATAATAATACATCAGCGTATCAGATTTCATGTCAAGTATGATCTCAAAGTTCTTGTGCATCAGGCTGCGCTCTGAAAAAGGAACCTTATCGCCCATCACGATCTTCTGATAGGTTCCGTTAGCTTGCGGTACAAAAACATCCAGGTAGTCGATGGTTTGATCGTAGAATTCCAGCAACCAGACTTTTTGGGTACTCGCACTATGCCTGATCGGAAGCCTGATCCAATAAGACGTGTTTATCTTAAAATCTTTATTTTGATAGTTGGCGTGCTGCTGGAAGTGACTTGCAAATTCAGGCGAAGATATTTCCTCAAATGAAAGTGTGTTGGTTGGATCAACGAAGTAGGTAAGTTCATAGGGCATGAAATTGCATTCATCAATTCCATCGTCGACTTCCACAATCCCCTGACCGTGCAGGTCAAGACCGGAGGATATAATGAAAAAAAACAAAATCCATCGCTTCATATTTCACTACCAATTGGATGCTTGAGTATGGAAATATAAGGACAATCCAGATCAGATTCAATTTGGGCATAAGATCCCGGCATGAGACAATCAGTGACAGCAAAAGGAAAATTTCTCAGAGATTGAATATCAACCAGCTCCATGTGATCCTGGGAAAAAATCCGAAGGACGATAAATAGAGTGCGACGAAAAAATGGAGGCACGAAAGGATAGCCGTGTGCCAAAAAACAAATCTGTTAACACTTTGATTTCGTGAACGGTAAACGAGAATTAATGACCAAAGTGTATTAATAAAAATAAAAATCGAAATTATCATCAGGCTCACAGACAGCAATCCAGGGCCTGGCAAGCAGTTTATCAGGATCAGCATAACCTGCTTTCGTCAGGAGCAAAAAAATCGCGTACATCAGGCTTGTAAGCATGACGTAGCTGCAGAGCATAAAGGTTTTGTCAAAACTTTTTCTCAATGACCTGATGCACAACGCTAGCCATGTCAAAGCTCCAAGGACCATCAAAATGATCCATATCGTCACCGTTGAGAGAAGGCCGATCACAATAATCAGGGGCGTACGCTTCAAAATCAGTTTGTCGGAATAAAGAACCTCACCTGCCAGCGGGTCCTGTGCTTTTACCATCCCGATCTTTCGAGTTCCTTCAGTTATGAATGTAGAATCCGTTGCGGGTACGAATTTTTCTTCATGCGAGGAAAAGATCCATGATTTCCTGATTTGGTTTTGATAGATCTGAATTTTTTCATATCCTATTAAATAGTCCATAAAAAGCCCCTCCTGCCATCCGTGGATTAATCGAAACATAATATCCTTCCTTTACAGCGATGTCCCCGTCATATGCTGTTTCATTTTGTGTGTGGGTTTGCTCCAGACGTTGAGTTTCAAAATCGCGTATCAGTGCCGAAATGCGATTAAAAGCTTCACCGTTACTTGCGTTAATAAAAAAGACATGTCCTATGCCGTGGTCTGGTAAATAAGCAAATTCCGTCAGACCGCCATCGATCATTCCCGTATGGCCATGGTAAACAAAACCTTTATGAATGCTCGTAACACTACCAAGGCCGTATCCCAACTGTAATCCGGCTTTTACACCAGGATTGCTTTGTGGAGTTTCCATTTCCGAGATAGACCCATTTGAAATAATTAGAATATTTCCTATTAACCCGCGAGTCAGAAAAAGGTGAACCAGGTTAGCCATTTCAAGCGCCGAAGAATTCATACTCGAACCCGGTCTGTAGATACTGTGTCTATACGGAATTGGCTCCAGATTCCAGTTGTAAGTGACTGCCCCGAATTTTTGAAATATTGCATCATTAAAAAATGTAGTCTTTGTCATGCTTAATGGCTTCAGGAATTGCTCCGTGATATATTCCTCGTAGGTCTTCGCAGTGACCTTCTCCACGATATAGGCAGCGACAGCAGACCCTGAGTTTGAATATGCATAACGCGATCCCGGAATCCACCGGGATTTGCGAGAATGTGGATGGAAATCCAGAGCATCTTTTAGTTTAATCGGGATGCTATCGTTGTGGGCTATTTCAACTAAATGAATTTCGTCCCATCCGGTCGTATGGGCTAGCAAATGCAGGATGCGAACAGGATGAGTATCTTCCCATGGATTCTCATATTTTACTTCAGGTATGTGGTCGCGAATTTTATCATCGAGGTTTAGCTTTCCTTGTTCCTGAAGTTTTAGTATTGCAAGGGCCACAAACGTTTTTGACACGGATGCAATACGAAACAAAGTGTTTTGACCTGCTTCAATATTTTCGATCACATTTGCTTTTCCCAATCCCGCCACCCAGACCGGTCCTGCAGTATCAACTAAGGCTACACCCGCGGCAGGGGTATTTGTCTCCCTAAGAATTTCTATGATACCTGATTCGAGCTGCTTAATATTTCCCAATCGGGTAGTATCGGCGGGTCCGGTTAGCGTATGGCAAAAGCCTGGGATTAAATAGCTGAGAAAGAACAGGACCAGGAGCCACTTTTTTTGTCTTAACATATGGCCTTTATGCTTGTACTGTTTTGGTGAAAGATGTCCCGACGAAAACTCCTTTGGAGAGTGTTTGATAGACTACGCAATACCTTTCCGTCAGCTTTGCTATCGTCTGAAGTTGTTCCGGTGATGCATCGGTATTAAGATTAAAGACCAAACGTATGGTCTTAAATCCTACCGGTGCTTCCTTGGAAACCCCCAGGGTCCCTCGAAAATCCAGATCACCTTCTGCTTTTATAAGTCCATCCTTTATTTCAACACCGATAGCAGTAGATACTGCGCGCAGGGTAACACCTGCGCACGCTACCAAAGCTTCGAGAAGCAGATCACCGGAACAAGCCTGCATGCCATTACCTCCGGTTGCAGGATGTAAACCCGCTTCTATCAAGGTTCGTCCTGTTTCGACTTTACAGGAAATACCTTCCCCTATTTTTCCCTGAGCTTTTAGCGTAATGGTTGCGGATTCAGGGTGCTCCCGATATCTTTCTTTCAGGGGTGCCTGTAAGTTTCTGAGTTCATTTGATTGCATATACCAATTTAATCAATTGTTGGACACCCGTGAAGGATGTCCCTACATCCATGAAAAACAAATCTGATTGCCAATTACTGACTACTGATCACTACTTACCTCCTCGTGTTCCCGCACACGGTGCCGGTTTTCTTTCCAGAGACGCAGGCGTTCGCGGTCGTTTCTTAACTCTGCTTCGGTGGGTTTGTAATCAATAAGTAGCTTGAGATCGGGCTGGCCGGCGTCTACCCATGCCGTATACCAGAAGTCGCCAATCATTTTTATGGAAGTGCGCATTTGTTTCTCCACCATGCCACCAAGGATCCTGTGATAGTCCCTGCTGTATTCGGGCGCAAAGACCTTCACGGTAACATTACCCCTGGTTTCGAACGCATACCTTTTCTCTTCATATCTGGAGGCCAGCTTTTTTTCTTCCATCAATACTGTTTTAACATGCTGATGTGAAGAGACAATGGCTTGCCATGCCGCCTCGCGCGGATCGTCGATGTATTCGGCGTGACCTACAAAAAAATCGTAGCCGCCGCTGAATAATTCCGGAAGGCGCGATTCCCATAAACCGTGTATACCTTCTTGACCAGTAAGCTGACCGTTGTAGTTTTGGGTGGTGTGCAATGGAACATTTGCATCGGCGATATAATGGCCGAGTTCGGCAGACACGCGCAAGATCCTGCCTGGATCTTTTACCATGAATGCATCCCTTAACCGCTGATACATTTGGAAAATATGCCAGGGCAGAATGCCATAGGCCACCAGCTTATCTTCGCCGTAGGCAGCAACCGCTTGGTGCCAGTCATGGGATAATTTTGTGAACGTCGAGTCGCCGTAATGGTCAACATCGAGATAATGGCGCGGCGCTTCTTCTTCAACGGCATACCGCCGCTTATCCGGACTAACAGCCTCATCGGTGATGAAATCGATATTTTGCTTGTAGAAACCGATCAATGCCGGCGGCAGGGTGAAAATCGCCAGCCGGTTGATCTTTTCGTGGGCAAAAAAGCCCCACATAGGTCGGAAACTGACCATTATCAGGCTAATGCCGGTCAGGAGAAGGGTCTTTCTCATAATATACGTTATTGGGTTGAGTTGCGTGTCCGCCAGGCTGTTGGCCGCCTTTGTTTTTAGCCAATGATCCTGAATTCACTATATTCTACTTATCAATTTGAAAAACGATCCGCAGTTGACCATGGGGAAAGATCCGGGAACACCCTGGCAACGATTTCTTGAGAATAACGCCGATTAAATCTGACCAAGAGCCAGGGCCAACCACCAGCCACTAACAGCCAAAGCGCTTTATAAGCTGCGAAAGCTCCTTAATTTAGACTGAAAGTAATAAAGCCAAACTGCAATTGTGTTTTGCATTTTTAATTTTTCCACTTACCTTTGCAATCCTTATTTTGGAAAAGAGATATGGCAAATCATAAATCAGCAGAAAAACGAATTCGCGCAAACGAAACAAAGCGGCTCAGAAACCGCTATCAGCACAAAACCACGAGAACCGTGGTTAAAAAGCTGAAAACCACCACCGTAAAATCTGAGGCGGCCGAATTATTGAAACAGGTTTCTGCCATGATTGATAAACTGGCGAAGAACAATATCATCCATTGGAAGAAAGCGGCCAACCAAAAATCAAAACTGGCCAAATTCGTAAACGGATTGGAAAAATAAAGAGCGGCATATAAGGGCAACCCTCTCTGAGTATTCTTGGGGAGGGTTTTTCTTTTTACATTCGTTTCCCGACGCATACGTTTGCGTCGATTGACGTACTAAAAAGACCCTTTGTATGAACGAACCCTCTATCACCCCTCTGAAGATTAAGAGTTGGTCTCCGGAGGACCGACCCCGTGAAAAATTATTGGCGAAAGGAACGCCGGTGCTGTCTGATGCTGAACTGGTTGCCATTCTTTTAGGAACAGGCACCGCCACCATCAGCGCAGTGGAACTGGCGAAGCGAGTCTTGCAAACTGTCGACAACAGCCTTCATGACCTTGCCCGGCTTTCGGTAAATGACCTGATGAAAGTAAAGGGGATTGGCCAGGCAAAAGCGATAACGATCATTGCAGCGTTTGAACTCGGCCGGAGAAGACGAGATTCCGAGGAAGAAGAAAAACCGAGGATTTCCGGATCCCGTGACTGTTTTAATATCCTGAAAACCCATTTACAGGATATTCATCACGAGGAATTCTGGGTGCTTTTGCTCAACCGCGCAAACAGGGTCATAAAAAAACAACAGATCAGCCAGGGAGGAGTGGCAGGAACGGTAGCCGATCCAAAAATTATTTTCAAGCAGGCTTTGGCCGAGTTGGCCAGCGGGATCATCCTTGCCCATAACCACCCGTCCGGAAACTTAACAGCCAGCCAGGCCGATATAGATCTGACCAAAAAGATTAAAGAAGCAGGTAAACTGCTTGAAATTCAAGTGCTCGATCATTTGATAGTAGCGGGCCAAAAATATTTTAGTTTTGCAGACGAAGGAATTTTATGAGATTCCAAATTATATTAGGGAATTCAGCCAGCTGACGGTAATCAAAAGCAATTTGCTTGTTGGGGGTACCGTAAAGCACTTTTGTCCGCGGCGAATTTGCTTTCGATGCGATCGGAATCATTCTGCTAACAATAAATTAGCTGTTTTCTCAGTTTTC
Source organism: Cyclobacteriaceae bacterium (assembly GCA_040902445.1). GTDB lineage: Bacteria > Bacteroidota > Bacteroidia > Cytophagales > Cyclobacteriaceae > Chryseosolibacter. The sequence goes on from JBBDXJ010000109.1 coordinate 17,626, forward strand.
TCGAAGAATCCGGAAGAACCACTTTTCTTAACGCATGAGTAAAAAAAAAATAATTGGAGGTAGCCTTGTTCTTTTGCTGATCATCTTTGGACTGTTCATTAATTTCCAGATTCAGGATCCGGTTCAAGAACCTGAAATCGAACCTCAGCCAATCAAACCGTCCCTGCCAAATCCTTATGTTGAAAAACTTTTAGTGGAGTATGAGGAAGAGATGCTGGACCTCTTTAGTAAAACAAAAACACCTGGTCTCGCCATTGCGATCGTTCAGGACAGCACTATTTTATTTTTAAGAGCTTACGGTGTGCGCGAGGCAGGCACCACCGATTCAGTGGATGTGCACACAGTATTCAGGCTTGCGTCTGTCTCAAAATGTTTTGCACCCCTATTGACGGGGTTGCTTGTTGAAGACAGCCTTCTCGACTGGGACGACCGTGTGATTGAACACCTTCCCCATTTCGAATTGAAATCCAGGGACAATACCGAAAGTCTGAATTTAACCCACGTGCTTTCACATACTACAGGCCTGCCTTACCATACTTATACTACCCTGGTTGAAGACGGAATGGATCTTGAGAAAATGTTGGGCGAACTAAAAAACGTAAACCTGATCGGCAAACCGGGTGAGCTCTACAGTTATCAGAATGTTGCTTACAGTCTTATTGCGGAAGTCATTAGGGTGCGAACAGGCAAGCCTTATGAGATGATGATGAGGGAAAAGATTTTCCAACCCTTGCAAATGAATGACGCCTCCATGAGCTATAATGAAATCATGCAAAATGAAAATGTCGCAAAACCTCACCTTCACTGGCGAAGAGGTTGGAAGGCGACCCGCATTTCTGATACATATTACAACGTAGCACCCGCCGGGGGCGTAAACGCCAGCATCGCCGATATGGCACAATGGCTTAGCGCGATGTTGGGGTCAAAGAAAAACTACATCACCCTTTCAACCCTCGACAAGATTTTTACACCCGTAGTTAAGGCGAAAACAAAAAACAGGTATTTCCGGAAGTGGGTGGGAAGATCCGATTCGCACTACGCCCTGGGCTGGCGGGTTTTGAATTTTAAGAATGACACTTTGTTATATCACGGAGGTTATGTAAAAGGCTATCGCAGTGAAGTGGCGATTGACCGAAGAAGCAGAATCGCCATTTGCGTTTTGAGTAATGGTCCCGGCAGGCTGGTCGATAATAGTGTGCCTCTGTTTTTTAATTTATTTTACAATCAGCGCGATTCTATCTTGTACTGGCAAAATCGAAATCAATTGACCCGCCTTCGCTAAAGCTGACTTCGGCGGGCGAAGCAGTTGACCCTCCTACGCTTTCCCGCCACATTCCCCGCTAGCTACGGCGGGCAGGCAATAGGCGCGGTAAGGAATAGAGTGGGTTTTGAATTGAAAATCGTAAACGACATAATCATGGGTGGGAATACTTTCAATGTACATCTCCACCCCGGAAACTGGTAACCGGCAACTGATTCGGTATGAAAAGGAAAAATGTAATCATCCTGGTGGCAGCGGTTGTTCTACTGATAACCGTTTTCTACTCCTTTCAGGGCAGCCAGGATGATACCGCGTACATCAAAGAAATTGAAAAAGAGCGGGAAGAGAGAGATCGCTTTATGCGCACCTCCCCTGAATCCCCATTTGCAAAATCAGAGGACGTTTATAAAGGCTTGAAATACTATTCCCCTGATATACGCTACAGGATCATTGCAAATCTTCTACCTGTGCAACAAAAAAAAGCGGTGACTCTAACCACGAATGATGGCAAGGAACAGCGCTATATTGAATATGCCTACGCAGAATTTAGATTAGATGGTGTTTTGAATAAACTTCTTATCCTTGAAATTGCGGATATGGGTTCCTTCAGGGGCAAGTTGTTTCTTGCATTCGGCGACGAAACCAGCGCCATGCAAACTTATGGAGCAGGCCGCTATCTCGATGTTACAAAAACACCGGGAAGCAGCACAATTAAACTTGATTTCAACCTCGCATATAATCCGTATTGTGCCTACGATAATTCCTATTCGTGCCCGCTGCCGCCACGCGAAAACATTCTGAGCATTCCCATTGAAGCTGGGGAGAAAAGCTACAAATAAGATGAAGCACAGCAAAAGCGGGCGTATCTATCGGCCGTACGATTTACTCACCACTCACCTTTTTGTGGATAAGTTGTGGGTAGAATATCCATAGGTGTCAATACCTTTGGCTGAGATTTATAAATCTCATCAGGGCTCATATGTTATGTGCTTTAAGCTCAAACCCTTATTTTTGAATTTTATTCCCCTGACAACGTATGACCATAGCATATAACTGGCTCAAAGAATATATTGAAATACCCGAAACTCCTGAGGAGCTTGGGAAGATCCTCACATCCACAGGCCTTGAGGTCGAGAGTGTGGAAGTTTTTGAAACCGTAAAAGGTGGCTTGGCCGGATTAGTGATTGGAGAAGTCTTAACCTGTGTTAAACATCCCAATGCAGATAAATTATCACTCACTACTGTTGATGTAGGACAAGACAAGCCGTTACAGATTGTCTGCGGGGCGAAAAATGTAGCGCAAGGTCAAAAGATTGTGGTCGCTCTACCCGGTGCGACAATTTATCCTGTGAAGGGCGAAGCATTTACGATAAAGGCGGCAAAGATCAGGGGTGAGTTATCCGAAGGAATGATCTGTGCGGAAGACGAAATTGGTTTGGGAGAAAATCATTCAGGAATTATTGTGCTGGATAAGAGTGCCGCAACAGGTGCATCCGCTTCCCAATTCTTTAACATTCAGTCAGATCACATTTTGGAGATTGGCTTGACTCCTAACCGCGCTGATGCAACGTCACACATAGGAGTGGTCAGGGATATCAGAGCCTCGACAAACCGGCTAATCAAATGGCCTGCGGTTGAGTCGTTTAGAGTTGACAATCAGAACTTATCCATTCCAGTAGTTGTAAAAGATCCGGAGGCTTGTCCGCGTTATTCAGCGCTTACCATCAGCGGTGTTAAAGTTGCAGACTCTCCTCAGTGGCTTCAAAATCGGCTGCGTGCTATTGGACTTACACCAATCAATAACATTGTTGACATCACCAATTTCGTTTGCCATGAAATGGGCCAACCGCTTCACGCGTTTGATGCCGCCGCGATAGCGGGTAATAAGGTGATTGTAAAAACTTTAGCTGGAGGCACCAAATTTACAACCCTTGATGGCAAAGTCAGGACCTTATTGTCTACCGATCTAATGATCTGTCGCACAAGCAGCAAACAACCGGGTGATGAAGAGGGCATGTGTATCGCAGGTGTTTTTGGTGGTGCCGATTCCGGCATTAAGGAAAGCACAAGAAATATTTTCCTGGAAAGTGCGCATTTTTCACCGGCTTTTGTTCGCCGCAGCTCGCTGCATCATCAGCTCAAAACTGATGCTTCTTTCAGATTCGAACGGGGGACGGATCCCAACATCACTGTGTATGCCCTCAAGCGGGCCGCCTTGTTGATCAAAGAAATTGCAGGCGGCAACATATCCTCGGATGTCGTTGATGTATATGCGACAAAGATCGAGAACCGGTCGATAGAGATCAAAGACAGGAATGTCAATCGGCTTATAGGCAAGCGTATATCCCGTGAAGAGATCTTTTCAATTTTAAAAGGGCTTGATATTGAAGTCATTGAAAATAAGGAAGACCGTTATACCGTTTCTGTTCCCCCTTACCGGGTGGATGTACTTCAGGAGGCTGATATAATTGAAGAGATACTTCGCATTTACGGCTTCAATAAGATTGAACTGTCTAATACCGCAAAAACCGACTTCCTGGCTGAGTTCCCAGTGAAAAACATTGATAAGTTTAAGAGGTCGACCGGAGAACTTCTGGTGGCCAACGGATTTTTTGAGATCTGGACCAATTCATTGACAAATCAATCTTATCAGGAGAAGTACCAATTGACCTTTGAAGGTGAGAACGTAGAGATTCTGAATAAATTGAGCGAAGAGCAGGGTGTACTAAGGCAAACAATGATGTTTACTGGCCTCGAGGTTTGCTCTTATAATATCAACCGCAAACAAAAGGACCTCCGGTTGTATGAATTTGGCAAAGTGTATTGTAAGAAAGATGGCAAATACCTGGAGCAGGAAAAATTAGCACTATACATCACCGGCAATCTTGAAGCAGAAAACTGGCAACATAAAACGCAGGCAGCGGGATACTACGATCTTGCACAGCATATCCACAACATATTTCAAAAGACAGGAATAAAAGAAATAAAACAGGAGGCGGAATCCGATCAGTTATTTGAATATGCAGTGAAGTTGACAGTCCAGGATAAGGAGATCGGTAAGGCGGGCAAGGTTAAATCAGCCCTGTTGAAAGATTTTGGCATTAAGCAGGAAATATTTTTTGCGGAGTTGGATACATCCTTGCTTTTCAAGTTTGCAAACCCTAAGTTAGTAATTCAGGAGGTTGCAAAGTTTCCGGAAGTAAAGCGGGATTTGTCGCTCGTATTGGATGCCCCTGTTACTTTCGATGAAATTCGCAACCTGATCATGGATACCGAGAAGCGGTTGATAAAAAATATTGGAGTCTTCGATGTCTATGAAGGAGAAAACATCCCAAAGGGCAAAAAAGCTTACGCGTTGAGCTTTACACTTCAGGATGAAACAAAAACCTTAACAGACGATGAGATTGAAAGGACTATGCAACGACTGATTGCGGCTTTTGAGCAAAAACTGGGTGCGGTAATCAGAAAATAGGACGTGTTGAACGAGGTGCGAGAATTGAATCAATTGATGTAAACGCATAAAGAAACCCCCGATAGTCAAATGGATCAAGAGGTATTAAAAACCAATCTCAACGGTTTGGAACGCAAACTTCTGGTGCTGGTTAATGAGCACAAAAACTTAAAAGAGGAGATAAAGACCCTTAAAAATGAAAACCATGAGCTGAAAACCGCCGTCAAGATCAGGGATGAACAAATAGAGGGTTTTCATAATCAACAGAAAATCACTAAAATTGTGGATAATTTACACCCGGAAGACGGAAGTGTTTCGGAGTTGAAGAAAAAAGTAGACGAATACATTAGAGAGATAGACAAATGCATAGCTCACTTAAGTAGGTAGCAACCTGTAAGATTATTTGATGGAGGAACTTTCGATTAAAATCAGGATAGCCGACCGCGAATACCCGATGAAGGTGAAGCGCACGGATGAAGAGAGGGTAAGAACTGCTGGCAAACTCATCAACGAAAAATTAAAATCTTACCGGGAGCAATTTGGGATTGACGATAAACAGGATCTTATCGCTATGGTGGCTTTCGACTGTCTGGTCGATAAAATGGCAGCTGAAGAAACACATCAGGTTGTTGACCAGACGGTGTTTGAAAAAGTAAAACAGCTCAACCACCTCGTATCTCAATCTATACTTTAAACTTCCTCTGTTCCTTCCCAGCCAAAGTGGCATACCGGGTTTATTCATAAACCTATCTTTTATTTATGTCAACTACCCAGATGATAATTCTCGTGAGCTTATTTGCCACGATAATTCTTAGCCTCCTGATTGGCGCGCTCCTCAGCAAACGAAGATCTTCCAGGAGAATGGAAGAAACCGAGGAAAAATCCCAGCTGATCCTCAAGGAAGCCGAGATTGCCGCCGAAAACCTTAAAAAAGACAAGATCCTCGAAGCCAAAGAGAAGATCCTCAAGATGCGAACTGAGTTCGAAGACGAGGCAAACCGCAAAAAAAGTCAGATCATTACCAATGAACAAAAGATCCGGCAAAGGGAACAGACAATCAGCAAGGAACTTGAAAACCTGAATCGCAAGGAAGGGGAATTGGATGACCTTCGCACCGATCTCGCCGCTCAGCTGGAGCACGTTAAAAAGAGGAAAGAAGAACTTGATAAATTCAACCAGCAAAAAATCCAGATGCTGGAGAATCTTTCCAAGCTTACCGCCGATGAAGCCCGGGAACAACTCGTGGCCACATTAAAGGATGAAGCCCAGACCAAAGCCTCCAGTTATATTAAGGACATAATGGAACAGGCTAAACTGACAGCCACGAAAGAAGCAAAGAAAATTGTAGTGGAAACTATTCAACGCACCGCTACGGAACATGCCATTGAAAATTGTGTGTCGGTATTTAATATCGAGAGCGATGATATCAAGGGAAAAATAATTGGCCGGGAGGGAAGAAATATCCGGGCGCTCGAAGCGGCTACCGGTGTAGAAATAATTGTGGACGATACTCCGGAAGCGATCATTATCTCAGGGTTCGATCCCGTGCGGCGAGAAATCGCACGACTGTCACTACATCGCCTTGTTCAGGACGGCCGCATCCACCCTGCGCGGATTGAGGAAATCGTCGGGAAGACCTCGAAAAATATTGACGATGAGATCATAGAAATCGGAGAACGCACTGTGATCGATCTCGGGATCCACGGTTTACACCCTGAACTGGTAAAGATGGTTGGAAGAATGCGCTTCCGCTCCTCCTATGGACAAAATCTGCTTCAGCACTCAAGAGAAGTAGCCAATCTCTGCGCAATTATGGCTGCTGAATTGGGCTTAAATGTGAAACAGGCAAAACGCGCCGGCCTTTTGCACGACATCGGTAAAGTCTGGACCGAGGAGCTGGAAAAACCTCATGCGATCGTAGGCATGGAACTCGCTCAGAAATACAAGGAACATCCCGCGATATGTAACGCCATTGGAGCTCACCACGATGAGATCGAAATGACCAATATCATTTCGCCGATCGTACAATCATGTGATGCCATCAGCGGCGCCAGGCCAGGAGCCAGACGTGAAGTAATGGAGCAATATATCAAACGTTTAAGAGAACTCGAGGATGTTGGATTAAGTTTTGATGGCGTGGAAAAATGCTATGCAATCCAGGCTGGCCGCGAATTGAGGGTTATTGTCGATGCAGAAAAGGCTACTGATGAACGGGCCAGCCAGCTGAGTTTTGATATTTCACAAAAGATCGAACGCGACATGCAGTACCCCGGCCAGATAAAGGTCACCGTGATCCGCGAAATGAGAAGTGTGGCCTATGCAAAATAATAAGGCTTGAAATGTCAGGAAAGCCCGTATAAACGGGCTTTCTTATTTTATTAACAATTCATACCTTAACAGATTGAGGGCCTCTTACTCCAGATCTCTCTTAGATTCTTTTAATGATTTTCACGTTCAGTTTAATGTACCGCATAGATGTTAAGAAAACTACTGATCAGTTTTTTATTCCTCATCTCTTCCACAGCTGTTTTTCCTCAATTAGCAAGCCATACAACTTTTTTATACGAAGCTATTCAAAATGCTACTCAACTGTACCAACGTGCAATCGGCAGTCAGGCTAAAATTTATAATGGAAGCAGGTACCCTGAATCTGACGCCTCAGTCGAAGAACACCCCTTTTTTCTTTCAGACGACTGGTTTATGGGAGATGCGTTCTATGATGGAGAGTTGTTCAAAAATGTCCCGTTAATGTATGATATCGTCACAAGCAACCTGGTGACAGAACATTTATCAAGCGGCCACCCTATTCAACTCATAGGGGCAAAGTTGAAACGTTTTTCGTTCGCCGGACATTACTTCGAAAAAATAGAAAATGAATCGGTCGGAGGTTCCCTTCCCAAAACAGATTTTTACGACATTCTCTACGGAGGAAAAACAAAACTTATTGCCCTTCATCAAAAAATCGTGCGTGAGCTGATCGAATCACTGGAGGTAGTTACATACTTTCCGGAAAAAACCCGGTATTTCTGGGAATGAAATGAAAAGAACTATTTCTGTATTCTTATCATTGATGTTTTTTTTCCAGCTTGCGCTGGGTCAGGAACAAGCGCTTGATACTCTTGTAAAAAAATTTAAACGATACCGCGTAAATGCACTTCAGGAAAAGATATATGCCCATATCGACAGGAATTTCTATCTGACCGGTGAAACACTTTGGTTCAAAGTTTATATTGTTGACGGAAATTTCCATAAGCCACGTAACGTCAGCAAAGTTGCCTATGTTGAAATTCTCGACAAGGCCAATTTACCCGTGCTTCAGGCTAAAATCCAACTTGAGGGAGGAACAGGAAACGGCTCATTCTTTTTACCAGCAATTCTGAATTCGGGCAACTACAAATTTCGTCTTTACACCAATTGGATGAAAAATTTTGGTCCTGAATATTTCTTTCATCATGCCTTTACTATTGTCAATCCCTTCGTCAGATTGGAACGCATCCAGTCAGAAATTACCATATCTTACAATGCGGATTTTTTTCCGGAAGGCGGGAATATGGTCGCAGGGATCCCCAATAAAATAGGATTCAAAATAACAGACGCGACAGGAAAAGGGGTATCCTGCACCGGGTATATATTAAATGACAGTAACGATACCCTGAGTTCATTTAGTCCCTCGAAATTTGGGATAGGACATTTTTTCTTTACCCCTTCCCTGGCTACGCGGTATAGGGTCATACTGAAAGATGGGCAGGGCAAAACCAGCTTTCATCCGTTCCCCCAAGTACATCCAGCGGGTTATGTTTTGCACCTTCAGGACAGCGGTCAATTTCTCAGGATCAATGTTACAGCGCAATCTGTGAAACTACCCTATGTCTACCTCTTTGTTCGCGCACGACAGATTATTGCAAAGGCGGAATTGCAAACACTCCGGCAAAACAAGGCGCGATTTATATTGAATAAGAATGAATTGCCAGAGGGCATTTCCCATTTTACCATATTCGATGAAGAACTGGAACCAGTTTGTGAACGCCTGTATTTTACCTATCCGCAAAAACTTTTAGAAATCGAACTCAAAGGCCGCCAGCCGCAAAATAATTACCGTAAAAGAGTTGCGCTTTCTATTCAAACAAGTAATGATTCCGGTATCCCCATTCCAGCCAATCTCTCCATGTCGGTATTTAAGATAGATTCGCTGCCAGAAAATCAGCAGGTGGAAATTTTTCATCATCTGTGGTTAAATGCTGACCTTGTTGGAGCAATTGAATCGCCGGAATATTATTTTAATAAGAGTGATCCGGCTGCACGACAAGCCATGGACAACCTGATGCTTACCCATGGGTGGCGAAAATTTGACTGGAAAGATGTTATGGAAAGACAGCAGAATTTCACTCACGTTCCTGAGCACAATGGCCATATTATTAGCGGTTTTGTGAGCAATGATCAGGGAAGACAGAGTCGTATATTAACATACCTTGCATCACCCGGCAGGATTGTCCGTGCATATGGATCGAGAAGCAACGAACAGGGCGACATTCTTTTTGACATCAAGGATTTTTATGGATCACGTCGTATCATCATACAAACAGTTGATGATTCAACACACAACTATCGCGTAAATATCGAGAATCCATTTTCCTCAAGCTTTGACGAGAGCCACCTGCCTGAATTTAAAATCTCCCGAAACTCTGAAAATACATTATTGTCCAGAAGCATTGCCATGCAGGTCCAGGATGTCTACTATTATGACCAATATAGTAACCGTTATATCAATCCCGTGGTAGACAGTTCAGCGTTTTATGGTGAAGCGGATGCAACCTATTTCCTGGATGACTATACACGTTTTCAGATTATGGAAGAAGTCATGCGCGAATATGTACCCGGAGTCCTGGTGCGGAAACGAAAAGACGGCTTCCATTTTATCATGGTTGACCTCGTCAATGGGGGTCTTCTCAGAGGAGATCTGATGATCCTGCTGGATGGCGTACCACTTTTTGATGCTGACGAAATTATGGGGCTGGATCCGCTACGAATAAAAAAACTCGAAGTAGTAAAACGTCAATACTATCTGGGACAAGCTGCTTTCGCGGGCATTTTGAGTTATTCCGCCTATCACGGAGATTTGGGAGGACTACAGCTCGATCCGCGGAGTATATCGCTGAATTATGACGGCCTTCAGATCAAGCGGCAATTTGCCAGCCCCCTCTACAATCAACAGGCAAGTAACCGCAAACCTGACCAACGTTATCTCTTGCATTGGGAGCCAGACATCACAACAGGCGCAAACGGAAAGCAGGTAGTCGAGTTTTATACTTCCGATGTTCCGGGACAATACATGGTGGTGGTAGAGGGATTGAACGACAAAGGTTTTTCCGGAAGTAAGAAGTATACATTTACCGTTAAAGCGCCCGATAAGCAATAATCTGGTGAAGCTGTAGTTAATGATAGGATCCCGCGTCCACGCCCAATGCAGCCGACGACCACCCCTGCCTGAGGATACTATCAATTAAGGGGACATTCAATGCCCTGGGCAGATAATAAATAGTTGATCCGGGCAAAGGCCGATCCCAAAAAGAAAAATAATCAATTCAATTAAGTGCCTCAATCCGGCCTTTTCTGTTGGAGAACCACGACAGGGCAAAGTTTAACAGGAATAATTCTAAATGGTAGCAGGTTTATACTATAAAAAGTTTATTTTTCGCAGCAATTTTTCACGTGCTCTTTATGCCACGTTTTCTTTTCTTTTGCACACTGTTGGTCTCCGCGAGCACCGCTTTTCCTCAACCAGGAACAGATACAACATACCTGAGCGCCTCTATACAGAACACTACGAAACTCTACCGGAAAGCTATAGGGGTTCAAGCCAGACTTTACAATGGAAGCAAATACCTTGCACCCGATCATACATTAGAAGAACATCCGTATTTTTTTTCCGAGGACTGGATAATAGGCGACGTATTTTATGACGGCGAATATTTTCAGAATGTACCGTTGATGCATGACCTGAGTACCAGCCAGCTGATTACCGAGCATTTTTCAAGCGGACATGCCATTCAGCTTGTGCAGGAAAAGCTCCAACATTTCTCCATGTCAGGTCATTATTTTGAAAAGATCGAAAACGAATCAGTAGGAGGTTCACTTCCACAAACAGCCTTTTACGATATTCTTTATCCCGGGAGGACGAAGGTGGTTGCCAGGAGGCAAAAATTTCTGCGCGAAAAAATCGAATCAAGTACCATCCATAGATCATTTGATGAGAAAAACCGGTATTTTATTTTTAAGAACGGGGTATTCTTCCCGGTAAAAAGCAAAGCCTCGGTTTTTAGAATCCTGAGGGATAAGAAACAGGAGATGAAAAAATTCCTGAAACAACAAAATGTGTCATTTAAAGACGACAGGGAGTTGGCATTGAAAAACCTGGCAGAATATTACGATACTCTAAGATGAAGTTGCTTTACTCCTGTTTGTTGTTTTTCCTTGTATTGATTTGCGCTTCAGCGAATGCACAGCGCCCGCATCTGATCAGTGGAAATTTCACTTCAATGCGATTCGATGATGTGGTTGAGACCATTGAAAAGCAAAGCCCCTACCGGTTCTTTTATGACAAACGATGGACGGACAGTTTGTCCGTAAATATAAGAGCGGAACGGAAAGCAATCGGAGAGATCCTTGAGGAAATATTCAGGGGCACAGTTTTTCATTTTGCAGTAGACCCTGATTATTCAATCTTTATTACCCGCGAACGGCAGATCCTGGCGGAACTTCCCCCGGGCTTTTTTGGTGAAGCCACCGGCCAGCGCCCTCCGTTATCATTTGATTTTTCTGTTTATGAAAAAAAGGAAAAGGAATTGAAGCTCGCCGAAACCAAAGTCCACACTATCGGCAGGAACTCAGGCAATAGCAAAGGCGTTGCAACCGTAGCCGGAAATATCCTTGACATTAATTCAGGTGAGCCTCTGATCGGAGCTGCTGTTTTTGTAGAAAATCCCACCATCGGTATTTCAACTGACCAATTCGGTTATTATGCCCTTACACTTCCGAAAGGACGTCATGAACTAAAAATTCAAAGCATAGGCATGAAAAATACTTCACGTCAGATCATGCTTTATTCGAATGGCAGGCTCGATATTGAAATGGATGAGGATATAACACCCTTAAAGGAAGTGATTGTGGAAGCAGATGGGGATGCCCACGTTTTGGGTATGCAAATGGGCATGGAAAAACTGGATATAAAAACCATGAAACAAATCCCCCTTGCGCTTGGAGAGACTGATATCATGAAGGTTGTGCTTACCCTGCCTGGCGTACAAAGTGTGGGTGAAGGCACTGTGGGTCTGAACGTAAGAGGGGGCGCCGCCAACCAGAACCTGTTGCTCTTCAATGATGCAGTGGTCTATAACCCTTCGCATCTCTTTGGTTTTTTCTCTACTTTCAACCCGGACGTACTTAAAAATGTGGAGTTGTATAAAAGCTCCATACAGGCTGAATTTGGTGGACGTCTTTCATCGGTTCTCGATGTTCACACCAGAGAGGGAAATACAAAAGAATTTTCGGGATCCGGAGGCATCAGCCCCATCACCGGCCGCGTGAGTCTGGAAGGACCGATCATAAAAGACAAAACCTCGTTCATTGTCGGAGCGCGCTCAACCTATTCCGGATGGCTCCTGCGTCAGCTCGATTCCAAAGAACTTAAAAACAGCACAGCCTCTTTTTACGACGTCACTGCAAACATCAGTCATCAGATCAATGAAAATAACAACGTTTACCTGTCAGCCTACACCAGCAAAGACCGGTTCAGGCTAAACAATGACACCGCCTACAGTTACAGTGACCAGAATTCATCAGTAAAATGGAAGCACCTGTTCAACAATAAACTGTACGGCGTATTAACCGGTGGATTCAGCCACTACAACTATTCGGTTGAAAGCCGGGAGAACCCGCCAGATGCGTTTGTTATGGATTTCGATATCCGTCAAATGAATGCAAAAGCAGACTTCAGCTATTTCCCAAATTCAAGACACACGCTTAATGCCGGCATCAGCGCCATTCGCTACGATCTTTCTCCGGGAAAAATTAAACCAGTGGGTAGTGAGTCAATAGTGACAAGCAATATTCTCCAGGATGAAAACGGACTGGAAAGTGCGGTCTACCTGAGTGAGAATTTTGAAGTTAGTCAAAAACTTTCACTGTACTTTGGTTTGCGCTATTCTTTCTATCAATACATCGGACCAAAGGATGTTTACCAATACTCTCCAGGGCTTCCCCGTCAAACAGGCAACATTACCGACACCGTGAGCCATACTTCGAACAAATCCATTGCAAGTTATCACGGTGCCGAGCCTCGCATCTCACTGCGATTCATGGTTTCAAAGAACGCTTCCGTTAAACTGAGTTATAACAGAATGCGCCAATACATTCAGATGTTGTCAAACACCACAGCAATGAACCCTACGGATATCTGGAAATTAAGCGATGTCTATATTAAGCCACAGGTCGGGGACCAGGTCTCGTTTGGATTCTATCAATACCTGAAAGGAAATACAATTGAAACTTCCGTTGAAACCTATATCAAGAATACAGAGAGCATGACGGAATATAAAAACGGAGCGGTATTGCTACTAAACGACCATCTTGAAACCGATGTGGTGGATGCGCGTGGCAAAGCGTACGGGTTGGAAGTTATGATAAAAAAACTCAGTGGTAAACTGAACGGCTGGGCGAGTTATACCTATTCGAGGTCCTTCATTCAAACCAAAGGAAGATTTACAGATGAAACGGTGAATGACGGGCAATACTACCCCAGCAACTACGATAAGCCTCACGCCGTAAACTTTATTGGAAACTATAAATTCAACCGCAGATTCAATTTCTCCCTCAACTTCGTTTACAGTACGGGCCGCCCTATCACTTTACCGATTGCAATGTATGAGGTCAATGGAACAAAGCGCATCCTGTATGCGGATAGAAACCAGGACCGCATTCCGGATTATTTCCGCACAGATATTTCAATAAATGTCGAGGGTAATCATAAAATCAGAAAACTTGCCCATAGCTCCTGGACTTTTGCTGTATACAATCTGCTTGGCCGGGCTAATCCGTATTCGGTGTATTTCGTCAGCGAAAACGGGCAGATCAGAGGTTATAAACTCTCCATTTTTGCAAGACCGATACCCACCATCACCTATAATTTTAAATTCTAGCAATGAAAATTATAAATCGATCTGGTGGACTATTCTTTATGATCTTCATGCTGGGCGCTTGTGTTGAGCCATATGACCCTCCCCTAAAATATTCCGATGTAAATTATCTTGTCGTAGACGGTTTTCTGAGTTCATCGGAGGGGTATGCCACTGTGAGATTAACGAGAACACTACCTGTAAAGAGCGGGGAAGCCATACCCGCCGAATCAGGCGCCATGGTTCGTCTGGAGGATGAACTTGGAGCAGTTTTTCCGTTGTCGGAAACACAGTCAGGCGTTTACCAGGGAAACGTTTCAGGTGTTACCCCCGAAAACAGGTACCGTGTTGTGATCCGTACTAAAGACAACCGCGAGTATACCTCGGATCTTGTTGTTGTGATGGAGGCACCGGCTATTGACTCACTGCATTATTCGTTTTTAGACGATGGCGTTGAGTTTGCCGTGACCACGCATGACCCCACCGGCGCCGCGCGCCATTACCGATGGGATTACGTTGAAACCTATGAATACAATTCAAATTTCAATTCTCTGTTTAAGTTTACACCAATCGGAGTTGAATTCAGACACCCTTCTGAATCCATTTACACCTGCTGGAGAACAAATGAGTCCACAGGCCTTCTCGTGACCACAACGAAACACCTGGACGAAGCGGTTGTCTCAAACTTTCCTATAACATTCATTCCAAAAGGTTCTATAAAACTTTCCGTAAAATACAGTTTGCTCGTTAAGCAACAGGCCCTGACGGAAGAAGCTTATGATTACTGGTTAAATCTTCAAAAAACCACCGAACAGTTGGGTGGGTTGTTCGATCCTTTGCCTTCTGAGGTGTTGGGAAATATTCGCGGCATTACCAATCCGGGGGAGAAAGTCATCGGCTTTTTTAGCGCCGGCAGTGTACAGGAAAGCAGAATATTTTTGAGGCGTGGAGAATTTCCAAAGCATATGATCGTGATTTATAACAATCCAAGTTGTATGCTGGACACAGTTGCTATACCGGATTTGCCTGGCGTATTCACCGACTTTGTTTTGCTGGTAGATGCCATCTATGCTCCTGGCGCAGGAATCGTTGCATATACAACCTCCCAGATATCCTGTGTGGATTGCAGGACCTTCGGTGGCACGAGAGATAGACCGTCTTTCTGGGAATGAAAGCATAAACATGAAGAAAATATTATCCGTTTTTATTCTTTACATTCTGTTTGCTTTCGCGGCTTTCGCGCAGGAGAACCCACTCGATACACTTATTAAAAAGTTTGGGCAATACCGTGAAGTTGCGCTCCAGGAAAAAATATACGCACACCTTGACAGGAGTTTTTATCTGACGGGAGAAACACTGTGGTTTAAAATTTATATGGTCGATGGGGGTTTTCATAAACCTATTGACGTGAGCAAAGTCGCTTATGCGGAAATTCTCGACAGGGCAGGTTTTCCTGTTCTTCAAGCCAAGATCGAAATGAAAAACGGCACGGGAAACGGCTCATTCTTTTTGCCCGCGTCCCTGAGTTCGGGAAATTACAGATTCCGGCTCTACACCAGTTGGATGAAAAATTTCAATCCTGAATTTTATTTTGATGAACTTTTCACAATAGTAAACCCCTTTGTGTTGCCCGAACCGGCACAAACAAACGTTCCAACAAGTTGTAATGTAGATTTTTTTCCGGAAGGAGGAAATCTGGTCTCCGGCATACAGAGTAAAGTTGCTTTTAAAATATCTGATGCATCAGGTAAAGGCAGCGATTCCTGCCATGGCTTTCTTTTGAATGATCAGGGGGATACCATCACCTCCTTTAAACCCGGCAAATTTGGAATGGGCTATTTTTTATTTACGCCTTCCGATAATGAAACGTATAAAGCGGCACTGGGCGAGGCGGGCGGACAAAAGATTTATCCTTTTCCGGAAGTGCACAAAGCCGGGTATGTCATGCAACTGGAGGACGCTGGAGAGTCTCTTAACATTTCCGTTACATCGATGGGCGTGGAAGGTGCCGCCACTTTTCTGTTTGTTCATGCGCGACAGGAGATCGTTCAGGCAGAAAAACAAATGCTTCGCGACAACAGGGCGATCTTCAGGCTGAATAAAAAGGATTTGCCCGATGGAATATCCCATATCACTTTGTTTAACGATGCCCTTCAACCTGTTTGCGAAAGACTTTATTTCACCTACCCCGACAAAGTGCTTGACATTGATATCTCCAGCAGTCAAAAAATTTACAATCCCAGAAAAAAAGTTTCTGTTTCTATTCAAACAAAAATAAACACCGCTACACCTGTTGTAGCGAATCTTTCGCTCTCGGTTTATAAAATAGATTCGCTGTCTTCAATTAACCCTGTCGGTATCAACCCCTACTTGTGGCTAGCGGCAGACCTGACAGGCAGGGTTGAATTTCCCGAATATTATTTTGATAATGCTGAGCCGGGGGCTGTCACCGCGATGGACAATCTTATGCTGACGCAGGGGTGGCGCCGATTCGATTGGAAGGATATTCTTGATAAGCCCCCCGTTTTTTCTTTTCTGCCCGAGGTTAATGATCATATTATTATGGGGATTGTAACCAGAGATGAAGAAAAAACACGCGGGATATTCACTTATCTGGGTTCACCCGGAAAGATCATCCGCGCTTATGGATCGTGGAGCAATGAGCGAGGAGAAGTGCGTTTCGAAATAAAAGATTTTTATGGTCCGCGGAAAATTATTATTCAGACACAAACTGATTCCTCGCAAACATATAACGTGCAGGTCCAAAATCCCTTCTCTACCTCTTTACTTAACGAAAAGATTACACCCTTTCGGCTGAGTGAAAAAATGGGGAAAGCAGTATTGTCACGCAGTATCGCCATGCAGGTACAGGACATTTATTATTACGAACAATACGGCAACCGTTTTGAACAACCCGTAGTTGATAGTTCGGCTTTCTATGGAAAGGCAGATGCAACTTATTTCCTTGATGATTACACCCGCTTTCAGGTTATGGAGGAAGTGATGCGGGAATATGTGCCTGGCGTTTTCGTGCGCAAGCGGAAGGATGGATTTCACTTTATTGTAGTCGACTACGTTAACGGCGGTGTTCTGTACGGCGACCCCATGGTTCTGCTCGATGGCGTCCCCATTCTGGATGTGGACGATATCATGCGAATGGATCCGTTGCGGGTGAAAAAACTGGAAGTTGTAAAACGCCAGTACTACCTGGGGCAGTCTGTATTTTCAGGCATCGTTAGTTATTCGACCTATGGCGGTGACCTCGGAGGTTTGGAACTGGACCCAAGGGCCGTTACCCTGAATTACGATGGCCTGCAACTTAAACGTGAATTCTACAGCCCTCAATACGCTAGCCAAAGTGTTAACGATCGCCTTCCCGACCAACGTTATCTTTTGCATTGGGAACCGGATATCACTACCGATGCTGACGGAAAACATGTAGTAGAATTTTTTACCTCCGCTGTTCCAGGCCAATACATGGTGGCGGTTGAAGGTTTAAATAAGGACGGCTTTTCAGGAAGTAAAAAATATACTTTTACAGTAAAGGCTCCAGACAATCAATGAATTTGAGTAGTAAAATAATCTAATTGCAACTTATTCCACAATAACTTAATACTTACCGCTTTCTAAGTGCTGCTCAATAGAATTGCTGTTAACATTACTTTCTTTCTCAATGGATTGGTCTATGCCAACTGGGTGTCGCGACTGCCAAGAATCCAGGAACAATTTCAGGCTGATAATGGAACGATCGGACTCGTTCTGCTGGCCTTTTCATTAGGTGCCTTGGGTGCCATGCCTTTGACGGGCTGGGTAATTATCAAGAAAGGTAGCAGAATGATTGCACTGGCCTCCCTGATCATGTACTGCGCTCTTATCCCTCTCATTCCTTTTATGGCCGGCATTGGTTCTTTGATCCTGCTTTACGTCATCATGGGAATTTCAACGGGCATGCTGGATGTTGCGATGAATGCCCAGGCCGTGATGGTGGAACGGCAATACAACAGACCGATCATGACTTCCTTTCACGCTTTTTTCAGCATCGGAATGGCCCTCGGAGCATTGTGTGGTGCTTTGTTTGCGAATTTGGATGTGGCACTTTCTTACAATCTCATTATAGTTTCAGCGGTTTCGCTTTTTTTCGTTGTCCGGGTGAGGCGAAATCTCATAGAAGACAAACCGGATATTACTGCACTTACCGATGGACCACTGTTCAGGATGCCGAACAAGACACTGCTCAGTGTGGGCATTATAGCTTTCTGCTGTATGCTGGGCGAAGGTGCCGTGTCCGACTGGTCAGTAAATTATATGGAGAAGATCGCCCTATCTCCCGCCTCTCTTGCACCGATTGCTTTATCGGCTTTTGCGGTAGCCATGACGTTAGGAAGGTTGTTCGGCGATCGTTTTCGCGCATTGTGGGGTGATACAAAACTCATCATGTATGGAGGCCTGATATCCACAGCTGGCCTTGGTATTGCACTTTTAATGCCTGTCCCCCTTGTTTCAATTGCTGGATTTTTTCTCGTGGGAATAGGTCTTTCAACTATTGTTCCCATCGCGTATTCTATTGCAGGGAATGCCAAAGGACTTCCCTCTGGGGTAGGACTGGCCATGGTAACCACGGTGGGTTATTCCGGTTTTCTGTTTGGCCCTGCTATAATTGGTTTTTTGGCGGATCT
>JBBDXJ010000110.1:0-36103 GCA_040902445.1 Cyclobacteriaceae bacterium
TTCAAGAGAATCCAACTCCGCCTCGAAGAAGCCTTGTCCGGGAGACTGGTTGACGAGGTCAAGCAGGTCGAATCCTTTGAAGGTATAATACACCGGGTCCACCTGGTAGGAACGGGTGTAATCCTTCCATTTGATGTAACCGATATCGTTCACTGCTGCAGACACCATCAGGTTATTGGAGATGTTATACGTGGCACCGAAATCCCACGACATACCCTTATTTTTTGTTTTTAATAAATAATCAATGTAGTCGCGGGTGGTCAGTCCGTTCTGGTCCAGGAAATCGATACCGGCTGTCTGAACACGTAGGTTGCCCGTGTTGATGGAAACGGAATCGGTGCTCATCGTCAGCGTGCCGCTCACGTCGGTGGTCTCCCCCGCCGCCATGCCGACCAGATAATTGAACCGTATGCCCGCGCGAAACCTGCTGGTTATATCACGGGTGTAGTTTACGGATACTTTGTTGTAGGCCATTCCTCGGCCATAGAATTTACCGACATCCAACGGCTTCCCTTCATAATACGGGCTTCCGGGCCCGCGTGTCGCCCATCCTATTATGTCGCCGGGATAGTGGAACCGGGTTTCAAAAACCTGGTGGACGCCGAATGAGAAATAGCTTTTCTCACTACGCAATCCGAAATAGAAAAGCTGCACGGACTCATTGAGTCTGATACGGTGTGTGTCTTTCAGCTTCTTGAAAATAGAAACGGTGTCGAGTTGAAGCGAATCGCTTTCCGAACTCCTGAAGATATCCCCGAACGACATCCCATCATTATCTGCCGAAGCATAAACGGACGAGATCACCGGCAGACCAATCACTATTTTGTGATTCGGATAAAAGGCAGGATTAAGGAGATTGGCTTGGGGAAGACTCGCGTTGAAGCGATATAAAGAAAATTCCGGCTGAGCCCATGCAGGCACCGTGGCGATAAGCCCAAAAAGAAGTAGTGCTATTCTCATCATCTTGTCAATTCAGTTTGTATTCCACTTTTGACTGGACACCTATGGACACCTGTAATTTATCCGTGACTGAAAACTTTACCGGCACAGTTCCCTGGTTTGTTGTCTGCATCTCTGCGCGAAGCAAAAGATATTCAGCCTGATTGATGCGGTCAACTTTTCCCTGGATAACAGGTACTTCCGTGATTACCTCGGTATTGCCTTGTGTAAATCCATCCGCATCCACCTGCGCGCCTTCAATGATGGAAAGGTTTGTAAAGAGAGAATCAAGTACTGCGCCGGAGACATCGACAAAATACACCTGAACAGCGGCATCGAGCGGAAGCTCATTTATAGTTTTAACCCTGACGATGCTTTCCCCGATATCGTCAATACCCAATCCATCGAAATCGAACTGCTTCGTAATCGTAAGCGCCGAAATCTTTCCATGGAAAGGCAACTCCAGGTGCACACCGATCGCCAGTCTGCTGTTGTCGAGAACAAAATTTTGTGTACTGGCCGGCGGGTCAAGCGCTGCTCCGAATCCGTATTCGAGATAGTAAGGCAGTGATGAAAACAGCTGGGCCATATTCGAATTGCCGGAGTTGATATCGATCTGTGTAGTAATGGACTGTCCGATCTGGGAGTATGAGGGCCCATTCAGAAGGTAAGGGTTGGCCGGGGCGCTAACAGCGGGTCCGGTGAGTTGAATTGTGGAATTATCTTGTTCTCTAACGGAGATATTCTGTATATCGAATCCAACAGGTAGTCCGAAACTGTTCCTGATGTCGAGTCGTACGGCAGGAGAGAGGAACTCTATGCTACCTGCCAACCCGTCGCCGAAGATGTCCACGTTTATTGAGTCTGCGTTCAATGGAATGGTCCTTGTATTGACGTTGCCGAACAAGCCACGGAAACCGAGGCTGCTCATACCAAAGCTACAATCGAGGCTGTGCGTGTTGTTGATCGGCTGACCGGTGTCGGTTATCGTAGCCGTGATGGCAAAAGTAACTGTATTGGTAGTGGTGCCGTTGACGGTAAGATCAAGCGTGGCCCCTTGAAGATCACTGGAAGGGCTCAGTGTTCCGGGCCCGGTAAACGAAGAATTCTGCTGGAAGCCTGCTCCCTGCTGTTCCAGTGAGGGAATCGAAATAGCGAGGTCGATATTGGCCGGGAAAGTTGACGTAAGCGAAAACAGCATCAGCCCGGCTTTGATCAGTATGGAATCCAGGTTATCTCCGGGTGACGGATTGAAGGCAAACGTTATACTTTTTGACACAGTGACACTACTTCCCGGGGAAGGGAACGTGACCTCGGGCCCGGTAATAGAGATAACCGGACTTTGCTGATCCGGAATGGTGAAAATAGTTTCGGCGCCGGGTGTGAAGATGCTGTCATCATAGGTTAGCACCATGACGCCGCTTTGTTCAGAAATCCTTGCTTTTGATCCTCCTTCCGTCAGGAATTCCTCCATGGAAAAGGTTGAATTCACCAGCGGAATCCCTATTTCGGGCTCAAAGGTGATGCTGCTAATCCTACCGGCATTTTCAAGTTCCTCCATGCACGACGCCAGAATAAACGTGATGCAGGTAAAGGACACACATGCAGCTGCGAAGTGTAATCTGTTCATAATAGTGGGGAATCAATCACCTTTATACGGTTTGATTGAGTTAGGTAAGCGTTGGTCACTTTGCTGTAACTTCGTTACCGGGATGTTCCCCCTGGGAAAACATCGGCCCAGGAGCAAAAAGGCCGTCCGCACAAGACTTCTCAACACACAACCTACCAGTTCGGCTTACCGGATTGTTATATACTTTTCAACTCTGACTGGCTCGCCATCTGAGGTTATCCCATCCACCACTACCCGGTATTGAGTGGACAAGTCAGCGGCAAAAAAACTTATGTTTGCCGTTGGCATCAGCTCATTAATTTCTACCCTTGGATTCCAGTACAGCGTTGAACGGTAATCAGGAGTGGCAGCCTGTATACTTTCGCCATGATCAGGACTTAAGAATGTCAGGTTTGACGTATAGCCCTTCAGTGAAAAGAACTGCCTGGTCCTCTGAAGATCGCCATCAGGAGCGAATGCCTGTTTTGTGTAGATGGCAATAATTCCATTGCCCCCATCGCTGCGGTAACTGTTGCGCCGTTTGACCTCTACTTTATATACATCGAATGGGTTGATCATTCGCAATACCTCGCCCGCTTCGCCAGAGACTGGCATCCCGTCTATAAGTACCAGCGGTTCGCCGTTATTGCCGGGTGTGAGAGATATGTTCCTGTTAAAACGGACAGTGCAATCAAAGCCATTACAAGTTATCATCAAACCAGGCACTTTGCCCTGCAAACTCATTAGAATGTTAGGCATAGCCGGATTCAACTGATCGGCCTCCAACACGTAATCAGGACTTCCGATTCGCAGGTCTTCTCCCCGGTTAAAGGGTTCCCGCCTGCTGCTTTGAATAACAACCTCTTTGAGGATTGTCGCATCTTTTGGCAAAAGACTATAGTCCAAATTCCTTTGAACAGATTTCTCGTTAATTGCTTTAAACCAGAAACCAGGAAAAAGTGCAGGTGCTTGTGCCTCCGGAGGAATTGCAATTTCGAGTTTACCTGGCACCGCGCGGGCCCTCTCTTTGTGCGAATCGTTTGCCCAGTAATAAAAAATTGCGCTATCATAGAAATCGAGGCCATTCACAAAAAACTTACCGTTGTCGTCGGTCTCGGCGACAAAAAAATCTTCAAACTCATTGAGGACCAAACTCACCATAACTTTTTTTGGTTTTCCAAAGTCCTTTTTGAATTGCCCTATGAAACTGATTCCGGACTCAACTGGAAACTGCATGGCACCTCCGGGAGAGATAAGACTACCCGGTTTCAAATTGAATTGTTGAAGGATATTGCTTTCAGCTATCGGCACAACCTGTTGTTCGTCAGTTACTGAAATAGAAAAAAATCCGGATTTTTTGGTCCATTGAGGATTGGTAAAGCTCACAGACAAGTTTATGCGTTCGCGACGGCTGTATACTGATTTATCGCTCTCTAACGCGATTTTTTCCTCGGCACCGTTCACTGTGTCTGTCGACGCCATTCGTGGACTCGCTGCATCAATATCAACCGACGTGAACAAATCCAAAATAGGAATCGGTTTGTAAAAAATATCCTCATCTGCAAAATTCAACATCCATGTTGTATACGATCGGATAAAATACGGACCGGGAGAAAGATCGTCTGGCAGGCGAACGTTGCCGTTAATCAACCCATTATCTACAGGAAGTATTTTCTTTGTGATAACTTTTCCCTTCGAGTTTAATAGGTCAACATAAGCTACACGACTTAATGAATCTTTTTTTGTTCGATCGGAATAATTGAAATATCCGGCAAACCAAATAATCTCGCCAGGGTAATAGTATGGCTTGTCGGTACAGATGTAAATTCTTTCACGCAATGATTGTAACCCCGTCGACTCGCCGGCCCGATCGTGGCGTTTGGATAAGGTGTCTGCGCTGAGTTTAATTACTGTCTGGTATGTTCCCACTTCCGATTTAGAAAAACGTCGATATGGCAAGTAACCCTTCCTGGTCACTCGCAATTCGAATTCACCAACAGGCACATTGGTTAAAGTGAATCTACCGGTACTGTCAGACGTGCTTTCAACAGGTAGATGAGTCAAAAAAACCGAGGCTTGATCTATGGGCAATGAAGTAGCCGCATCGACAATCTTTCCATAGATCTTGATCTCCTGTCCATGCGTCGGAAGGAAAAGGCAGAGAAAGGATGCCAATAAAGTGTTAAGACGAAGGGTGCTAGTGTATTTCATAAGGGAGGGATTCATGCCCTTTAGTCGCCAGCGGTAATGTCGCTAACGAATTTAACGAATGGGTAGGGAAGATCAAAGGGGATAAGGGAGACCGGGGGATAGGGGGGATAGCGCTCGTATGCTATTTCGCTGATTGATTTACTGCGATCGAAGATCGTTCTTTAGCATGATCAATAACTTATTCTTAATTATACCCTAACGCAGATTTTCCTGTTTCCTTTTTCACTAGATCAATGGCCCGTCTTTGTTTTCCTCCGCGTTATGTTTGACCGATAGCTCGCGATATCCCGAATCCGGATCGAAGACCCTTTCGAATTCCATATTCCTTATGTTGACGATGGCTATTTCGGCTGTGGTGTAGATCACATTCTTGTCCAGTAAGTGACCCCCGGTGGATGTCCCGCTCTCGTCTGCCACACAAAGGTGTAGATGAGCGGAGGAAGCCGACAGCGTTCCTGAAAGAGACAATATCTCGAAATGTCCCTGACGTGCCTTAATAAAAACTTTCCAGGTTATTGTCTTCAATGAGCCGGTATAAAAATGACCAGTTAGCGAACCACCTTTGATGGCAAAATCAACACAAACGTAGTATTTTTGGAGTTTCTTCTCAAGCCGTTAGGTGAAAATGCCTCACTGCATTCTTCAATTGATGGATACCAGTATCTTGATTCGAATCAATTGCCCCAATCACTGTTGTCCGCGCCGCCGCCTGTGCGCGGGAAAGAGGGGGATGGGGGTTGGGGGTGAAGTAAATAAATTGTCTAAGAACCATCAACCTGCACTGGATACTCTAAGGCAGTAAAGTGTTCCTTCGCTGCTCGTTACAAGAATGTTGTCCGCGCTTACAACCGGAGCTGAAAATATCCCACCCAACTGATACTCGACTTCTAAAAACTGTTCATTGGACTTTATGATTAAGTAAATGTCATCCCGATAGGAGTCATCTTCCTTGAAGTATTTTGTCCGATTAGTCCGGTACCCATCAGTCATGAATGTCCATCCTGATTGTCCGTCATCGGCCGCGATTTCAATAAGCTTTCCCATCGTATTGCCGAATATAATCTTGTCGGCGACGAAGGCGAAGTCTCCGAACTGCAGGAACTGCATCGGCTTGCTCCAGATCTCCTTTCCAGTTTGAGGATGGGCAGCGATTAAGGTCCTTTGGTCTGCGGTGCCAATGTAGAGAACAGAATCGTGCACCGACGTCACCAATCCCCAGCCTTTGTCAAATGCTTTGTTCCAATGACAATAGCCCTTGTCCGCGTCAAGTGCATACACATTGAAATCGCGTGCACCGACAAAAACCAGATTATTAAAAACAAACGGATTTCCCTGAACTTCCCCTTTAGGAAAATATCTATGGCCGACTGTTTTAAATTTCCAACGCAATGAGCCATCCTTCGCGTCTACAGAATAAACAAAACCATCAAACGAGCCAAAAAATAAAGCTCCCCTGTGATAGGCGGCAGTAGTATGCACGACACCACCTGTGCTTACCTTCCATAGAAGCTTTCCGGTCTCGAAATCAACCGCCTGCATAGACGCTCCTGATCCAAAATATATAATGCCACCGCTCATAATAGGAGAGGAATGAAAGTAATCCGCAAAATCACTCCTTATCTCCTGATCACCTGCATAGGTCCAACGCACCTTCCCCTCTCTTGCCAGAATACAATACAATTGGCCATCACCACCGTTGAAGATTACATATTTGCCTGCAATCAACGCCTTCGAATTGATTGGTCCTTGCGTCCGCATCTCCCACAGCGTTTTTCCGGTTTCAAGCGATAACGCTTTAAACGAGCTGTCTGCTCCCCCAACATAAACCGCGCCGTCGCTTACCACCGGAGTACTAACTGACCTCTTGCCGATCTGGACCTTCCACTTCAAACCGGGCTCACCACAAAATGTGGATACAGACGTAAGTAAAAAAGCAAATATCAATGCAGGTTGCATGGCAGAAATTTTTAACAAAATACATCTCCATGTTGTTTTAAGAAATAACCCAGATGGGTGTATTTTGAGACGACTCCTGGTCAGTTCGTCATGACCCTTAGGCTGGTACTAAG
Source organism: Cyclobacteriaceae bacterium (assembly GCA_040902445.1). Taxonomy (GTDB): domain Bacteria; phylum Bacteroidota; class Bacteroidia; order Cytophagales; family Cyclobacteriaceae; genus Chryseosolibacter. Next base: position 6,829 of record JBBDXJ010000110.1, read on the forward strand.
ATCAAAATTCAGGATTTCAGAATTGACAAGCAAAGATGCCGCTGTTTTGCCTCCTGAATCCGTAAATGATAAGGAACGCTCGAAAAGCTGTAATTGCTGGTCATGACCCGATAGGCAAAAAAGATAGAATTCACGAACTTAAACCTTGATTCGAAGGATTAACGGATTTGCATGATTTAAATGCAGAACCTTGATTCGAAGGACTAGAGGATTTGCATGATTTAAATGCAGTATTAATCAAGTAAATCCTTAAATCAAGCAAATCAAGGTTCAGACAATGGATTAAAAGACCCAGGCTTTATGCTTCGGTTGGATCGATAGCGTCGCTCACAAACGGGATGAGGAAAGCAGCTACCAATACTTTACCAGACGCAAACCCAAAAGCAATTGGAGTAGTCCAAACAGAGAACGAGCTGAAAAGATGATTGCTAAAGGTCTCATGACTGACAGTGGACTGGAGAAGATCAAACTTGCAAAGGAAACAGGAACGTGGGAAGCGTTGATCAATGTTCAGAACTCGGTCATCCCCGAGGACCTTCAACGAAAATTGAACAAGAACAAAACAGCCATTCGAGAACTTCAATGCGTTTCCACCGTCATCAAAGCGCATTATCCTGGAGTGGATCTTCAACGCAAAAAAATCAGAGACCCGAAAAAAACGCATCGAGGAAACCGTGTTACTTGCAGCAAAGAATATAAGGGCAAATCATTATAGCCGGTAACCAGCTTGATAACTTTTTGGAACTCAAACGCGAGTGAAACCGTATATTTATGATCAAATTGCAGTCAAAAAAGTAGTGAGCAAACTGCTGAGCCAGCGATATCGCCTATCATTGAACATAATGAAAACTTAGCCGAAAGTAATGAATGAAAATCTGCCAAAGTTCTCCGAGGTATTGGCCGCACACTTTAAGCGACTGAAGGAGTGGCTGAAGCCCGATCCTGGAGATCATCTGGCCCTGAGCATCGTAAAGACTGTCCTGAAAAGTGCGGCTATGCTGGTGCTTCTTTTGTTCTCCCCGGTTTTGCTTGTTGGCCTTGCGCTCGGATTTATTGGTTTGATGTAAACAGCAACTGTCCAACATGAAACGTCCCTTAAAGATCCTGAATGCGAAAGAACTTAAGCCCCTCTACTCTCCTGTCTTCGTTACCTGCTGCACACTTTTCCTGGCGCACCAGATAACTCAACGCGTACTGCACCTCTCCATACCGTTTGCTGATAACTACATTGACAATTTTCTAGCTACTCCGATATTACTTACCCTGTTACTTGTGGAAAGAAGAACGCTTTTCAGATATGGCCGCGATTACACTCTGAGCATGCCAGAGGTTTGTCTGGCGACCGTGTTCATTGCTGTGGTGGGAGAAATACTCTTTCCCGCGTTATCGGAGAAGTTTACTCCCGATTGGCTGGACGTCCCATTTTATGCTCTCGGAAGTGTATTGTTCTACGCTGCGGTGAACAAGGCCGACAGGAGCCCGTTGTAATGGGGCTGTGCGCCAGTTGTTACACTATTCTGTTTTCCGAAAACTTCTATTCCAGAAAATACTTCAACACATGGACTTTATCGGTTTCCGCATAACATAAATTTGTCCACGCATCTCCGTTTGGATCTGCTCGCCTGAGGTGGGCTGTGGCTCCGGGATGAGTTGTGCATAAGATTATTTCTTTCGTAAGCCTTCCTCCTCCGAAGGGCCTGTCCCTCCTTCGCTGAAGCTACTGTCGCGTTTGGTTTTGAAAGTCGTGTCTGAATACTTTGTTGAACTCCTGCTCAGGATTGATCAGTGGCATCAACATATGACTGAACTTGGTTCCGGCGGAGCTTTTTGCCAGCAACGCCCTTGCGTGGGAAAATGAAATGCTAAATAGGGTAATCAATAATGCATCTGGCAGATCTATTCCATCTTTTCCTTTCAATTTCTTTACATAATTCTTAAGATCCCGGATCAGGAAGGTAGTAGCCGTTTTTCCTTTCATGAAATGTTCTGTTTTCTGATGAAGTAAATAATTGGCTGTTATAATAACCATTATGGTTTCTGCAGGTACTGAATGCGACACATTTACCTGATAATTATAATCAAATGCCTCGCCTAATTCAACGTTTTCATTTATAAAAAACTCAAGCTCCTTGATTTCCTTTATGGCAAAATGGACTTGCTGGCTATGTTTGCTCATCACGCTATTGTTGAAACCGGATAAGAATAAGCTTCAACCGGCTCTGCAGCTTCACCCTTTTGCTCAAAAGAATGATGCGAGGCCGGTAGCGTTATAAAAACGGGTTGAGAGGTTTGCAAGTGCAGAAACTGTGATTTACTATCATCCTCAATAATCTTTTCCAGCGAACCGTATTCTACTTTGGGTACCTGGCCGATTGCCAGCGAGATCTCAATTAACTTTTTAAGTGTGTAGTTAAACTCGCCTTTCAAGATTTGGGAAACATATCCTTTGGTTACACCTAACTCTTTAGCCAGTTGAGTTTGATTAATCCCTTTTCGTTCTTTGTATTCAACCACCTGGCGAAACAATTCGTTTTGCGCTTCTTCAAACCAATATTCGGGTGATCTTAGTAGTTCCTCACGGGTGAACATAAGCTTTTATTTTTTTGATTCGAGGTATTGTTTTTTGATTGATCTAAACCATCCAATGTCCTCATCCTGGGTGCTTTTCTTTCCACCGATAACGACAATATGCCCGGCTTCATCTTTAAAAACATAAAGTCTCAGGTCACCTTTTTTGATCTCAAATTCCTTTACCGGATCTTTTGCCGGGGTGATGTCCCTGAATTTTTCTTTCGGCAACCGCTTCAGGTTTGCTACCTGATTCAGGTTATTCAAAAGCCCAATCAACTGCTTACTTAAATTGCCTTCTTTCCTGATTTGATCGAAAAATTGGTCATACTGGCATACGTCATTAATCAGCAGTTTTTTGAATCTGATCAGGCCCTTGACCTCAGGTATATCGCTCAACGCAAACTTAGGCATTAAAGTTTAGTTATAACTAAACACTTGTTTTTATTTATTGAAGTAATCTGATTTACAAGCAGATATGTCCAGCAGGATCTGGCCGACTCATGGCGATGCGCACCCACTTCACAACTCACGATACGCCGTTACTCCTTGATGACTACCTGCTTCTCCGGAATTTCATTGAGCCTCGGCTGGATCCAAAAGACCCCCAACGGCCACATCATAAAATTGAATGTATCAGGAGCGTATTCCCAGATACCGGCATTTCGTTTGATCTCGATGGATTTCAGTTGCTTAGCGGCCACCGAACAGAGGAATATCAAGGAGAAAAGAAAAATAGCGCTCATGGCGTTGGCCCCGGGTTCGTAAGTTATAAAAGGCACTATCATTTGAGTAGAGAGAAAAACAATAGCAGTGAGAATAACTCCTTTTCGCCTTGTTCGTTCAAAGAGAGGCTCCACTGACAAGAGCTTATCTAATCGGTTCCAGACGAGCAACGGGTATGCCACGTACATTCCGATTTCAGGAAAGATAATCGTCTTTTCGAATACCTTGAAAGAAATAGCTACAAATACTTAGGCGAGAATTACGCATATACCGGTAAGATCTGGCATAAGCCGCATAGAAGTAAGACCGAAAAAATTGTGGGATCCTGGGCTAATGGCAATTTGAAATATCCCTTATGACATTGAATTCATCCAACGAAAATCTGAAAAATGTGGTTAAGTTAAGTGTCAAACAATGTACACCACGATGAGGCACATCCTCACTCGCGATTCACGACTTACGATAATACACGATTGGTTATCATGCCATTTAAGTCTCACACGCCGGTTTAGCACGACATTGGTCTTCGTCTTCATTCCTGTTGAATACACGAGTTGCTCGCACGAAATCGGGTCGGTCAGATCAGTGTTGTCGATAGCAGCCGGTACCCCACGTTTACCTATTAAGTACTGCTTTAATATCAGCCAATAAGGATTCAAGGACCTTTTTCCCATCAGTGATATTTTGTTCAAAGACCTCGGCGACTTTTGCTTCATGGCCCCAGGTATTAATAATCATGGCGAACATTGGCTTAAGAGCGAGATGCAATGCGATGGCGTCTTCGATGAAGGCCGCTTTCCATTCATTAAGTATTTTCTCATCATTGCTGGCGGATGCTTCGGTTTGCTTGATCTGATTATACAAGTTGGATAAGTAGCCCCATTGGGAGGAAAATCTTGAATATAGAGCTAGGTAAATGCCGGCGAAAACGGCTCCAAATATCTCTACGCTATTGAGAATCTGAATTTTCAACTCCGCCATATCAAACTCATAACCTCTGAATGGATCTAATCCTTGTTTGACGATGCAGTATACGGTCATTACCGACAGCGTCACACCAAATGCCCTGATGAATATGACCGTTCCCCCATTGGGCCACTTACAAGTTGTCAACAGGAATTCAAAAGACAAGAATGTTACGAATGATCTCAGTGATTTGTATAATCCTCGTGCTGTCATACCTTAGGATATTATTGTGAAGGCTGCGGAGTACACCCCATTAGCAGCTGCCGAATTTGAAAGGATTACCTGTCATTTCAATCCTGTAAAAACGTTCGACTTTGGAGAAAGGGACATTGCAATTGCTTTGTATAAGTCCCAATAATCTTTAATATGGGTTGTCTTTTTCAGTCGAATTTCGAATCGCTGTTCAATATCGCTTAATAGCATTTTCGACCGTTGGTCGTTGTATGCGTTGAAAACGGTCCCGAGACTCATGTCTATTGTGATGAGGGTTCGGTCAATTTTAAGGTTTTTAGAAATAATCTCCTTTAGAGAACTATCGAGAGTATCGGATTGACCCACTACCAGGGTAACTTCAGGCGCTTTTGTCGGGCTATTAAGATTTGCAATGAATTTGTTATAGCACGGCTTACATTGTGGAAGAGCTTTTGATATCCCATCGCGCGGTCGCCCACATCCATGACAATATGACTCAAGGTAGTAGCTATTTTCCCATTCACTCCAAACTGACAAACAGGCCGGGCACAATGGATTGAAGGGATCAAATTTTATTTTTTCCTGGCATCTGATACACATGCCTGTGCGCTGTTCCGTCTTCGTTAATAGTTTTGGCTGGCCTTTTTTGATTAATTGCGACCACTCAATGGAATCGTCAATTATTTCTTTGGCTTCAAATTTAACTTTCTTGATTGCCTCCTGGTACTCGATGCCTTTGAAAAGTACTCCTAGTTCGAAGTTATTTCTTCCTGAAACTTCCGACAAATTCATGCTTCCTATAAGTAGCTCTTTTTCATTGTAAAAGAATTTGGCGTGCAGGTACCGTTTAAAATAGACTCGAGTATTTGGGATCTCCAGCAATGGATTAATAACTTCCTCGTTACCGTTATCAACTCCAAATGCTACGGTGATCTTCACACCACGTTTGGAGGCGTTTCTTAATCGACTCAGGTAGGCTTGATCTATTGAGACGTTGAAGGTAAAAATGCAAACGAATTTGTCGGCGCCTTTTATGATATTATCAAGCGCCCCGAGTATTTCTTTCGATGTTAAAATCTCAGCCATTTTCAGGATAGGTAATTAATACTAAAATACCAAATTTCTGAAGCAACCTGCGAACATTGCCATAATTCGGTTGAATTTTTTCAAGCTCCGCTTTATTGATCTCGACACTTTTCATTTAATGACCTTAGGTTTGAATATGCGCAATTGATCTATAGGAAACGCAAAACTGAGCAAGTATCAGGAGTTAAATGCTCACGCCATCCACGATGCCAGGTGCTACAAATTGAGATAATGCGATTTTGCTAAGACGTATCAAATAACCATCTACAAACCTACAGACCGAAATAGTAGCCTTTGATCTTTTTAGCCATTAAAACTCTTCGTTCTTGTAAGAAGTCGTCATAATGCTCTAGAGACATATCGAACACTGACTCAGGGATGCAGTGCTCTTTAAGATTTGTTTTGAGCTCAGCTAGGTCATCGATGTTTCCATACTTTGACTTTTCTCCATTGCATTGGCTCAGTATCTCCTGGAAGTATTTATCAGGTGATTTAGCACCAATTTTGATATTAATTTCTTGCTGCATGTACACGTAATTCGCGATCTGATTATATTTTCCCCGGGTAAGATTATTTTTTTTCAAGTAGTTTCGAGGGAAAATATGATGAATGTCTCCGCGAAAGGCAATCAGGTTAGCAACGGTGATGTCTCTGGAAAGGAACCCTTTGTCATTTGACTTTACTTGCGCCGCCTGGTAGATATTGAAGAAAGGGCTGCTCGCCACGGAAGACTCGAAGCTTTGAACCAAACCAAAATCCCAGAATGCATCCGATAACTCGGCTTGCTCCCTTTCATTCAAATATTCTTTAAACGGTTTATTTGCGATCTGCTTGATATCAAAATCAAAAGTGCTCTCCGCAGAACCTGAGTACCTGCCTGTCAGCATGCTAAAAAGAAACCATCGGGAAACATACCTTTCAATCTTACTTGAGCTTTCGCCTTGTTCGCGAAGTTTCAGGTACACTATAAAGGCAAAGTTAAGCGCATTCTTTGATCTGATCATTTCTGGAATTATGAATCCCGCGGAACGTATGATCATCAGAAAGCGCTTGAAATCCGTTTCATTCATAAATTTCAAGACGCTCTTCTTTAGCCTTTCGAAAGACTCTGCCGCGATGGGTTCTTCAAAAGTACGTGTTTCGAAATTCCGGCCTGATAAGAGACTTACCAAGTCGGAAAGTTTGCCCCGGTTGAACTCCTTTGTGAACGCCACTCTTAGCAGGTCGACGTATGTAGGATCATATAAGTCTTCCTTTTCATCCTTCAACCATCCCATCTTCGAAAAATACTCACTTTTGGCGAAATCTTTATCCTTGTCTTTGATATGGTCATGAAATTCCGGTGACACCGCAATGTTGCAAAAATAGTCTATTGCTTTTCTAAGCAGGTTCCCTCCATAACTTTCGTTCGCGGCGATTTTGCTCATAGCGAAGTCTGCCTGGCTAAGCACCACGCCTTGGGAATTAATCCTAATGAAAATCTCTGTAACCGTTTCGATATCTAAGTCCGAGGCAAGGTCGATTATTCCTATTTGCTTTTTCGGGATGTCCATCAGGATGCTGATAGCCTGTTCGATCTGGTCCTCATGCACATCTGGATTTATCTCCGAATATTTTTTAATCACCTTCAAAAGACTGCCACCACTAACTACTTCGGCGATGTCAGGAATCCAGTACTTATCTTTTAAGATGGCAGGGTTAGAAACTTCAAAACGCTCTTCCCTAGGATTGAACGCAATTTTTATTTTTATTTTGTCGTAACTCTTATTTATGACATACTCTCCCAGTAGGGCAGCTCTGAGGGCGGTAACTCGCTGTTGTCCGTCGATTAAGATTTTTTTTCCTTTCGCCAAGCTGCCATCCTTTAATCTTACATTCGGATTTTGCCAAGCAATTACGTATCCGACGGGAAACCCTTGATACAGGCTATCCATGAGATCCCTAACTTTTGTTGCATCCCAAACGAATGGCCTTTGAATTTCAGGAATGGCAATTTCCCCGGACTGAACCCAGGCTAAAAGAACCGAAATTGATTGTTGATTTACGGAATATTTTTGGTGTTGCATGAGGGAAGGGTTTATTCGCTGCGCTCCGCAGTAGTATAATCTTTCTAGGTTTTTTATGCTTGCAAGCACTAGCTATTACGGATGTCGTCGATTCGAAATTAAGATACTTACGTTTGCCGGTTTCGCCAAACAACGGTCGACTTTACTAGCCGGTGGTATTAACGATACGCAAATTAACCGGGGTTTGAGTATTTATTGAGCAGGTTGACAACTTGCTGTCACTGGAAAAACGGTATTATACACCAACTTAAAATGAATTTGATACCTCTTGCAATGATTACTTTGAGAATGTTACGGAGATGGAAAAATATTTTAAGGAACGACATATTTTGATCGATAATTAGCCTTGGTGCTGGTTATCGTGGCGAGTTGATAATCCTGAAAATTTGGGTAAGTGGCTATCCATAGGTATATTGCTTATTATGATTCCTTGACCGGCCTGATCCGCAGGCTCGCTAGCCCACAAGGATTTCAAATAACAAATTCACTTTTAGTATATGCCTTCTGGTCCAATCAAAGCAATTGCTTTTTTTCGGTAAATTGAAAGTCTGTGTAAAATTACAACTTCGTTAGAACCCCGCTCCCATGGCCATAAAGAAATCCGAACTCTATTCCTCTATCTGGGCTGGCTGTGATGCGCTGCGTGGCGGCATGGACCCATCCACATACAAAGACTACGTACTGGCGCTGTTGTTCGTAAAGTATGTATCCGACAAAGCGACTGTTGATCCCAACGCGCTCATTGAAGTACCGAGGGGAGGTAGCTTCAAAGACATGGTGGCCCTGAAAGGCAAAAAAGAGATTGGCGATGGTATAAATAAGATCATCGGGAAGCTGGCGCAGGCTAACGATCTGAAAGGCGTGATCGATGTTGCCGACTTCAATGACGAAGACAAGCTGGGTAAGGGTAAAGAGATGATCGACCGCCTGACCGACCTCATCTCTATCTTTGAGAACCCCGCGCTTGACTTCAGAAAGAACCGCGCCAGCGGCGACGATATCCTAGGCGATGCCTATGAATACCTGATGATGCATTTTGCTACGGAGAGCGGAAAAAGTAAAGGTCAGTTTTATACACCTGCGGAAGTGAGCAGAGTTATCGCTTGCGTTATCGGTATTAAGGAATCATCGAAGCGAACGCCAACCATTTACGACCCCACGTGTGGTTCGGGGTCGTTGTTATTAAAAGCAGTAGATGAATCTGAAAAAAAGGTAAGCATATACGGGCAGGAAAAGGATGTGGCTACCGCCGCCCTTGCCAAGATGAACATGATCCTTCATAACCAGGATATGGCTGAAATTGCAAGAGGCCAAAGCACGTTGTCGAATCCCCAGTTCGAAGAAAAAGACGATCTGAAAACGTTCGACTTCGTAGTCGCCAATCCTCCGTTCTCGTTGGCGAATTGGAGCAATGGCCTTAATCCTAGCGACGATCAGTACAATCGCTTTTCAGGTTATGGCATTCCTCCCGAGAAGAATGGCGATTATGCCTTCCTGCTTCACATTGTACGGTCATTGAAAAGCACGGGTAAAGGTGCCTGTATTCTTCCACATGGCGTTTTGTTCCGGGGTGGCGCTGAAGGCCAGATCAGGAAAAGCCTGATTGAAAAGAAATACATCAAAGGCATTATAGGGCTGCCAACGAACTTGTTCTACGGAACGGGTATCCCTGCGTGTATTATTGTGATCGACAAAGAGAATGCCGACGCGCGCAAAGGCATTTTCATGGTTGATGCCAGCAAGGGTTTCATGAAGGACGGAAACAAGAATCGGTTGCGCGAGCAGGACATTCATAAGATCGTGGATGTATTCAATAAACAGCTTGAAGTCCTGAAATACAGCAGGCTTGTTAAGTTCAGCGAGATCAGTGATGAGAAGAATGATTACAACCTGAACATTCCCAGATACATTGACGGCCAGGAAGCGGAGGACATCCAGGATATTGACGCACATCTGAATGGAGGTATCCCGGACGCTGATATTGTTGCACTTGAAAAATACTGGAAGGTATACCCAACGTTAAAGAATGATCTTTTTACGAAAAGTAAACGACCTAACTACTCAAGTTTGAAAGTTGCGGCCGATAAGATCAACGCTACCATCTTCAATCATAAGGAATTTGTGACGTTCAGCGCCGCGATGAACATTGTATTTGCCGACTGGAAGAAACGAAATACAAAACTGTTAAAGGAAATTAAGGTTGGTGTAAAACCAAAACAGATCATCTTCCAGATTTCAGAGGATATTCTGAAAAGCTATACCAGTAAGGAACTGCTCGATAAGTACGACATCTACCAGCACCTGATGAACTATTGGCATGAAGCGATGCAGGATGATTTATACCTGATTGCAGTGGATGGATGGAAAGCAGAGCCCTATCGGATCTTGGTGAAAAACAAACAAGGAAAAGATGTCGACAAGGGATGGACCTGCGATCTTGTACCGCCTCGATTGGTGATTGATAGATTTTTTGAAAAGGAGAAGAAAGCCATTGAGACATTGGAAGCCGAACGGGAGGCGCTTACGGCGGAAATTGAAGCATTGGTCGAAGAACACTCTGGCGAGGAAGGATACTTCTCCGCCCTTGATAAAGTAAACAAAGCTTCTGTGCAGAAGCGTGTTAAAGAATTGGAGAAAGCTGAGGTTAAGACAGAATACAAAATTGCAGCGGAACCTAAAATAAAATACAAAGCAAAGGCTGTTGCCGAAGTTGAAGAGCTGGAAAGCGAGATTGATGTGTTAAGAAAGTACCTGGATTTGACCGAAGCCGAATCGGAAGGCAAAACAATACTGAACGATGCCATTGCTGATTTAGATAGGAAAGTGCTGGCGCGTTATAAACCGCTAACCGAAGTGGAGATCAAGTCCCTGGTTGTGGATGACAAGTGGATGGGGGTGATAGAAAAAAATATCAGGACTGAAATGGAACGAGTAAGCCAGGCGCTCACGCACCGGATAAAAGAATTAGCTGAGAGGTATGAAATGCCATTGCCTAAGCTTTCTTATGAAGTGGGGGAAATGGAACTAAAGGTAAAAGAGCATCTTAAGAAAATGGGATTTGTATGGAAGTAGTGCACGATAATAAGACGACAGACGCAGGCGTTATACCAGTCGATTGGATTCTATGTAGACAAGAGGAGATTGTTCGATATATCAATGGTCGCGCATACAAGCTTTCCGAGTGGGAGAACTATGGAACACCAGTTATTCGGCTACAAAACCTCACTGGAAGTGGTGAAACCTACTATTATTCCAATTTAAAGTTGCCGGAACAGCAATATGTAAACAGAGGTGACTTAATTTTTATGTGGTCGGCCACGTTTGGGCCATTTATATGGAGTGGTCCCAAAGCAATATACCATTATCATATTTGGAAAGTAGAGTGTCGTGCGAAGGTTGATAAGCTATTTTATTACCACAAATTGGTAGAACTAACAGAGTCGCTGAAGAAGGAGACAAATGGATCTACGATGCTCCATATTACAAAGGGAGAGATGGAGAAATATGTCCTGGCAATTCCCCCCACCAAAGCCGAACAAACCGCCATTGCCACCGCCTTATCCGATACGGATGCACTCATCACCAGTTTAGAAAAACTCATTGCGAAAAAACGCAACATCAAACAAGGGGCGATGCAGGAGTTGTTGAAGCCGAGGGTAAATTGGACTTTAAAAGGAATCGGCGAGATTGCTTATGTAGTAGGAGGAGGAACACCTAGTACAATTATTTCGGAATATTGGAATGGCGATATTGAATGGTTTACTCCAACAGAAATTGGGATTAGCAAATACGTTTTCAATAGCGAAAGAAAGATCACTAAAAAAGGACTGGCTAATTCTAGTGCCCAGATTCTTCCAATCGGGACAGTATTACTAACTAGCCGAGCAGGAATCGGAGACGTTAGTATTTTAAAGAAAACAGCCTGTACAAATCAAGGATTTCAATCGCTAGTTGCTAAGCCAAGTACTGATAACGAGTATCTTTATTATTTGGTACTCACTCTGAAAAGTACCCTCCTTCAAAATGCAAGTGGTAGCACATTTCTAGAAATTAGCCCTAGTAAGGTTCGCCAAATCCAGGTTCATGTACCACCCTTTGAAGAACAATGTGAGATTAGCTCCGTTTTGAGAGATATGGATTCAGAAATTACAGCAATAGAATCTAAACTTCAAAAGTGCCTAACGCTGAAGCAAGGCATGATGCAAACTTTACTAACAGGGAAAATACGACTGTTATGAGCCTTATTGTTAAGCCCGAACGCGAAACCAAAAATCTGAACTTTGATTTTAATGATTAAATGAACACTATGATTTTTAATACAATACTGCGTCCTGCTTTTAGTTCATAGTCTATCAGAAAAGCATTATAGTTCCCGACATATATGATAAACAACGAATACCCTCTCTCCGAACTCACCGGCAACATCATTGGTGCTGCTATGGAGGTGCATAAGATTCTCGGCAATGGTTTCCAGGAGGTAATCTATCAACGGGCACTGGCCATCGAGTTCAATAACAGAGGAATTGAATACAGTCGCGAGCATGAGATGGATATTAACTATAAGGATGAAAAAATTGGCACACGAAGAGTCGACTTCTTCGTCGAGGGCAAGGTGATGGTTGAACTCAAGGCAATTATCGAGTTAGAAGATGTTCACCTGGCGCAGGCTATAAATTATCTTGAGGCATATAAACTGGATATTGGACTACTGATCAATTTCGGCAACAGAAGTCTGCAATTTAAGCGCGTCATGAAACCAAATCCAAAGAATCATAGTCAATCATATAATCATTAAAATCACAGTTCAGACAAGCTACAGGAATGGTTGAGCTCAAGGCAATTATCGAGTTAGAAGATGTTCACCTGGCTCAGGCTATAAATTATCTTGAAGCATATAAACTGGATATTGGACTACTGATCAATTTTGGCAACAGAAGCCTGCAATTTAAGCGCGTCATGAAACCAAATCCAAAGAATCATAGTCAATCATCCAATCATTAAAATCACAGTTCAGACAAATTCACAGTCGATGATCGTCAAACCCGAACGCGAAACCCAAAACCGGATAATTAAATTGTTTCAAAAGCAATTGAAGTACCGCTACCTGGGCAACTGGTACGAACGAGAGAACAATAGCAACATAGAAGAAGATATTTTAATCAGCTACCTGCGTGATAAAAAGAAATACGATGAAACCCTCATCAACAAGGCCATTTTCGATTTCAAGAAGGCTGCCGGTGATCAAAGCAATGATCTGTATCATGTCAACAAATCTGTTTACTCGCTGCTGCGCTATGGCGTAAAAGTAAAGGGTGAAGCCGGCGATCAAAAAGAAACGGTATTCCTCATTGATTGGCATAATCCCCTGGAAAATGACTTTGCCATTGCCGAGGAGGTCACTGTAAAAGGCGAACGCACAAAACGTCCCGATCTTGTACTTTACGTAAATGGCATCGCCCTTGTCGTCATCGAACTCAAGAAAGGAAGTATACCTGTAAGCGAAGCGATCCGCCAAAACCTTGATAACCAGGAAAACCGTTTTATCAGAACATTCTACAGCACTTCTCAACTCGTGCTGGCCGGAAACGACACGCAGGGCATTCAGTACGGCACTACCAAAACATCCGAGAAATACTTTCTCAAGTGGAAAGAGGAAAACTACAGCTATGAGCTCGGAGAAAATCTGTTAGATACGCATCTTCTTCAGATATGCAAAAAAGATCGTCTCATTGAAATGATCCACAACTTTATCCTCTTTGACGAAGGAATTAAGAAACTGTGTAGACCAAACCAATTCTTTGGGGTCAAAGAAGCGCAGAAATTTATTCGAAGAAGAGAAGGCGGGATCATCTGGCATACCCAAGGCAGTGGTAAAAGCCTTAGCATGGTATGGCTTGCCAAATGGATCCGGGAAAATGTTCAGGATTCCCGCTTGCTCGTTCTGACCGACCGCACTGAACTTGATGAGCAAATCGAGGGTGTGTTTATTGGCGTGGAAGAAAAGATCTATCGCACAAAGAGCGGAAAAGACCTGATCGAAAAACTAAACGCCACGCAGCCCTGGCTGCTATGTTCATTGATTCACAAGTTTGGAGGTTCAGACGATGAAAGCTATGAGTTCATCAAAGACCTGAAAGTACCGCCGGATTTCAAGCCGAAAGGAAATCTGTTTGTCTTCATCGATGAATGTCACCGTTCCCAAAGCGGTGAATTGCATAAAGCGATGAAAAAGCTTTTGCCGGAGGCTCTGTTCATTGGGTTTACCGGCACACCCTTATTGAAATCAGATAAGAAGAAGAGCATTGAGATATTTGGGAGATACATCCACACCTACAAATTTGACGAAGCGGTGGCCGATGGAGTCGTATTGGATTTATTGTATGAGGCCAGGGATGTGGATCAGCATGTACTGGATCAACGCGGCATCGACCAATGGTTTGACGAAGTCACCAAAGGGATGAATGACCTCCCCAAAGCCGAACTGAAACAAAAGTGGGGAACGATGCAAAAGGTGCTCAGTACCAAGAGCCGGTTGGAAAAAGTGGTTTTTGATGTCATCAAAGATTTTAAGATCAAGCCTCGGTTGAAAAACGGCAAAGGCAATGCAATGCTCGTTTCCCGGAGTATTTATGAAGCGTGCCGGTATTACGAACTGTTCCAGCATTTTGGTTTCAGGAAATGCGCTATCGTTACGTCCTACGAGCCCAATGCAAACAGTACGAAAGGCGAATCCACCGGCGAAGGTGAGACAGAAAAAGTTGAACAATATGAGATCTACCAGCGTATGCTGGGCAAAAAAGATCGTGAGACCTTTGAAAAGGAAGCAAAGAAGCAGTTCAAGGATGAACCGGCTAATATGCAGTTGCTGATTGTGGTTGATAAGCTGCTCACAGGGTTTGACGCTCCTGCATGTACTTACCTCTATATCGATAAGAAAATGCAGGACCATGGATTGTTCCAGGCTATCTGCAGAGTTAACCGAACGGAACAGGAAGACAAGGAATTTGGCTATATCATCGATTACCAGGATTTGTTCGACAAGCTCAATAGCTCAATTTCAGACTATACTTCAGACGCTTTTGAAAACTTCGAGAAAGAAGACATTCAAGGACTCCTTACAGATCGCCTCGAGAAGGCAAAAGAGCGTCTTGAAGATGCGCTTGAGACTATGCACCAGTTACTTGAGCCAGTGCCCATTCCAAGAGAGATTAATCAACATATTGGCTATTTCTGCGGTAATCCCGAAAGTAAGGATGACTTGAAACTAACGGAAGAGAGGCGCCTCGCTTTATATAAAGAGACGGTTTCACTCATTCGTGCATTCAACAATATCGCCAGCGAGGTGGAGGAAGCCGGGTACTCTGAAAAACAGGCTGCAGAGATAAAAGCAAAAGTACACGACTATACAGAACTGAGGAACTCTATCAAAAACGCCAGCGGCGACTATATAGACCTGAAGAAGTACGAGCCGGAAATGCGTCAAATGCTCGACATGTATTTGAGTGCTGACCCTAGCCGGATGCTTTCAAACTTCAATGACGCGACGTTACTCCAGCTTATTGTCGAGCAGGGGATAGGTCAGGCAACGGAAAGGCTTCCTGAGGGTATCAGAAAGAATCGCGCAGCAATGGCCGAGACGATTGAAAACAACATGCGGAAAGCAATCATCCAGGAGATGCCGATCAATCCTGCGTATTACGAACGAATGAGCGTACTGTTGGCAGAGCTCGTGCGATTGCGAAAGGAGGGGGCGCTAGCCTATGAAGAGCAGCTCAAGCGTTACGAAGAGCTTGCCAAACAAATAACGCCGAAGATTAACTCATCAAATTATCCCGAAAAGATCGCCACCCAGGCGCAACGCGCACTATATGACAATCTGGACAGGAATGAAGAATTGTCAATCGTGATGGATGAAGAAATAAAGAACAATTTGCCCGATGGCTGGATTGGCAATACCATAAAAGAACGTGCGGTAAAGAATGTCGTAAAGAAATACATTCTGGACCCGAAGAAAGCAGATTCAATATTTGAGATCGTAAAGAATCAGAACGAGTATAAGTGATGGGATATATGGAGGTTGGATCACTCAGAATACGGGTTATTAAAAAGGATATTAAGAATATCCATTTAGCGGTTTACCCGCCCAATGGAACGATTCGTCTGGCTTCCCCCCGAAATGTCAAGGATGACACCCTAAGACTTTTTGTTATTTCAAAGATTGGATGGATAAGAAAGCAACAAAGAAGATTTCAACGTCAGGATCGGGAAGGCGTTAAGGAGTATATCGAACGCGAAAGTCATTACTACCTTGGCAAACGGTACTTGTTAAAGGTCGTTGAAAAGAGTGCAGTCCCGTGCGTTTCAATAAGCAATAAGTTCATTGTGGTGCAAGCCCGTCCAGGCGCTACACCCGCAAAGCGTCAGGAGATATTGGAGCAATGGTATCGAGGACAATTGAAAGAAGTAATTTTTCCATTGATTGATAAGTGGGAAAAGACGATTGGCGTGAAGTCAGCTTCGTGGTCGGTCCGAAAGATGCGGACGAAGTGGGGGACGTGTAATACAGATTTAAAGAGGATTTCATTTAACCTGGAGTTAGTGAAGAAGCCAATTGAGTGCGTTCAGTTTGTCGTAGTGCATGAGCTGGTGCATTTGTTGGAGAGGAGGCACAATGCAACGTTTCTTGGTTACCTGGACAAGTACTTAAGTAATTGGCAACGCGTAAAGCGAAAATTAAATGTTTCGATCCTTAATATTGACGCCGAACCGTTGATAAGAGGACCTGCTAAGATGAAGTAATTTAACCTTCAATGAGTAAAAAAGCGTCGCGTTACTGCGAAGTGCGGTACCAGACTATTCGATTGCTGCTACCGATGGCGCACTTACTGGCCTATTCTTACAAATTTAGATACTATCCTCGCATTCCACCAAAGCTGATCATTTTACTTCCCGCTCCGAAAACTTTGTCCGTAAACATTTCGAATATTTCGCCTTGATACTCTTTTGCCATCATATCGATCTTTTTTGAAATGATAGTTCGGGAACAATTACTTTGCATTCCACATCCGTCCCGTCTTTTTTCCAATAGACAATAAAATTGACAACGGCTTGTTTTAACTCATACCCTTTTTGCTCAAAATCAGTAATTGTTTCTTTGCACCTTTGGGAAAACTTCAAAACGTATTCACCATTATTGTCACAGCATCCATCCGGCTTGGCGGTTAGAGGGTACCCACTTATCAGATCTGTATACAAATGCTGCCTGGAGAAACAAAAGTCCAACCAGACATCTTTTAATGTTAACTGCATGGCCAATTGCGACGGTGGCTCATATGGTGTGTTGTCAATAGATTTGGTTAATCCTTCACATTCGATTCCCTCAAATTCGTCTCGATTGGTATGGATGCTTAACAAGTTTTTAGCGCGTGTAATGGCAACATATAAGGGCCTTAGCTCTTCATCTGAAGTAGCTGGCACTTGGTCTAACATTAAAAAAACGTTTTCAAATTCCCGTCCTTTTGATTTGTGAATGGTTGACACAAAGATGGTTTCATTATTCTCGGCATAAAAATCCTCAAGCTTTGATTCTCTAATGAAAACCTCTAAGTCAGACTTAAATTTGTTTCGGCGGGAAGTAGATTCAAAGTCACTGATAATATGTTTCAAGATTTCGAGCTTATTACTGTTTCTGAACTTAGTTTCCGCTTGTCTTTTTGCATTTGACCAATTTTCATCACTTATTACAACGGAATCCGCTTCTAACTGGAGTTGGTTAAGGAAATATCTTACTTCAAAAAGATTATAAAGATTAAAGCCATCATTACTTTGAATAAGTCTCGCATTAAGGCCATGTTTCATAATGAGTCCAGCTATCTTTGAAGCTTCATCGTTCGTCCGCGTTAAGACACATGTTGATCCGCTTAGCGAAGTGTTAATAATGTCATTGACTAGCGGGGTAGTCAGATTTGAGGTTCTATAGCTTGCTATTTTTATAGTGCCTTGCTCTAACCTTTTTGATGTGATTGAAGTTAGTTTTAAACGCTTTTTTATTTTGTTTGCAAATGCATTGGTGAAATCAACTAAGTGGCGAGTACTCCGGTAATTTTCAGTCAATTCATAAAGCTTTCCTTGTCTTTGTGACACGATACTCTGCATGTACTTAGCATCTGCATTTCTAAAGGCATAGATATTCTGATCGTCATCGCCAACTGCAATAATCCTCATGGCTTCATTGTGTTCGATAAGGGTATTGATAAGGTTGAACTCATCACCATCCATGTCTTGCGCCTCATCAATTACTAGGACAGTTTTTGTAATCCGGCTTAGTTCTACTTCCCCACTTTGGATTTTTTCTATTGTTTCTCTTATGATATTATCTGATTTCTCGAGCGTGCCAATCTTTCCAAGTAGATCAAAGCAATACGAATGAAAAGTCTTTATCTCTATGAAATTTGCAACGTTTCCAACTAAGTCAAATAGCTTTCTTTTGAACTCGGTAACAGCGGCCCTTGAGAATGTAACCATTAACATCTGGTCCGTTTTTACATCTTCCATCAACGCCAGTGAAGCAAGCTTGTGAACTAACACCTTTGTTTTCCCGCTGCCCGGGCCGGCTGCCACAACTATATATTGTGATTGGTTATCCTTAATGATTTCCAATTGCATCGCAGATAATGTGCCAAACAGCTGGCGAAACTTAGTGGGGGTTATATTTCGCTTTATTTCGTTCTGCCGGCTTCCTGGAAAGTACTTGGTTAAGAAGGACGTGAAGTTCAACTGGAAGTAATCGTTTACAAATTGTAAAGCGTTTTTGTAGTCGTTTACCATCCTTTTTGCGTATTCACCTACAATGTGAATTTGCTGGACCCTGTTTTCGTAAAACTGATTAAGTTTTTGATAGTTCTCGTTTTTGTACTGGATCTTATTGTTTTGTTCCAACCGTTCTATTCTAAGCCTATTATAGACCACCAGGAATCCACCTTCTACTTTGATAGCTTCAATTCGTGAAAGAAAAAAGAGCGCGTCTTCAACGTCCTCACGCGACACTACGGTATTAAACAATGAGGCATTACGTTCAAATTCAGCCTTAAGTTCGTGAACCGAAAACTCAACAAGATGTTCGTTATCTGATGTTGTGTGCTCCGATTGCAATGGTATTTTTGTGTACAGGTGATTGACAATGAATGTCGCTAGTTCATGCCTTTTTACCATTTTATCCTGCAACTCCATTTTGGGTTCAGTGCACAAGAGACTCATGCAGTTCTTTGCGTAGTCATTGTGCCGCCTTTTTATCCAGTTTTTGATTGCCCAAAAATTGATAATCGTTTTGATCTTATTTGGATTGGCCGCTTTGCACTCTTGAAGTTCAAGCTGTTCATTTATTTCCTTTACGTTTAAAACTACCTCTACATCGCTCAGAAATTCCAAAAGACATTTTTCAATTTGCCCTGATGTCTCAAGTAGCGACAATGACCGATTCTTATTTTCGCCTTTCTTGATATAGGCGGTTAAATCCTTTTGGTCAGCGAGAATTCGCTCATCTCTCAGAAGATTAATAATATTAATGACCTCTTCCTTCACGATACCCAAGTGGTCCGAGATGTAATCAACTCGTGTCTCCCCTACTTCGTCGGATGATTGCTTTCTGCTTTTGCTTGAAAAAAGCTTCTTAATAATCCGTATTGCTTTCTCTTTTTGCTTCTCATCAAAACGCACTGACTCGTTGATCTTAGCAATCGCGTCTTCCGCTGTCTTGGCCAATATGCTGTCCGCAAAAATTCTCGGCATATTTTGTCCGCGTTTCAAATAGCCGGCATCTTCCAGTGCAGCAATAGCAGTAGTTACCCTTGTTTCGATTTCTATTATGTTGTCGTCCCATCCCGCTTTTCTTGCAATTTCTAGCGCGGAGTTGGAAACAGACATTCTAAATTTTGTGATGTCTTTTATTGCTTTCCAAACTTGCTGAATTTCCTTGATGCTTAATTTAGTCTGATTTAATAAGATGAAATGCTTACTGAGATCCTCTTCATTAAAGAGCACAAAGCAATCCGCAGACATATTGTCATCCCTGCCAGCACGTCCGGCTTCCTGTATGTAATTTTCTAGAGAGTCGGATATTTCATAGTGAATCACCATGCCGATATCCTTTTTGTCAACCCCCATGCCGAAAGCAGAGGTTGCTACCATGATTTGTGCCTCTCCTTTGATAAACGCTTCTTGATTGGCGGTCTTCTCCTTAACATCCATTTTGCCGTGATACGGCCTTGCCTTAAAACGATCATTGGTTAGCCTTTCCGACAGGGTATCTGCTCGATGCGTTCGCGACACATATACGATTGTTGGACAATTTTTCTCCTCAATCAAATCTCTGAGACTGCTATATTTTTCTTCCTCACCGTTCTTTTCCAACACTTTATAGGTGAGATTTGTACGAGAGGCTTTTGAGGTAAAGAGTTCAAGGTTGAGTCCATTCTTATTTCTAAAGTAGTCTCTGATGTCTTCAATAACTTTTTGCTTTGCTGTGGCCGTAAAGCATGACACAGGAATTCTCTCAGAAAGCTTTTTCTTTTCTTCAAGCTCTCGGATGAATTCTCCGATATATAAATAGTCGACTCTAAAATCTTGTCCCCAGGAAGAAAAGCAATGCGCCTCATCTATAACAAACCTCGCTATCTTTCTTCCTAGTAGTAGATTAGTAATTGTCGGCGATCGCAATGACTCTGGGGAAATGTATAGCAAAGATGCATGACCGTCAGCCACACGTTCAAAAGAATTTGCGCGC
Organism: Cyclobacteriaceae bacterium; assembly: GCA_040902445.1. Taxonomy (GTDB): domain Bacteria; phylum Bacteroidota; class Bacteroidia; order Cytophagales; family Cyclobacteriaceae; genus Chryseosolibacter. The sequence goes on from JBBDXJ010000110.1 coordinate 27,214, forward strand.
TCAATTGGATCAAGCAGCCCATTGATGGTTACAGCTTCTGTGATATCTTGGTTCGCCAAGTTGTCGACTTGGTCTTTCATTAAGGATTGCAATGGGGAGATGACAACTGTCAATGCTTTCGAAGTCTCCCCCGCAATCAAGGCTGGTAATTGAAACGTTATTGATTTTCCCCCACCGGTAGGGAAAACAGCTAGGATGGACTGCCCATCAATCGAGGCCTTAACAGCTTTCTCTTGTAAAGGTTGTCCCCCAAAACTGCGAAAGTGCTCGAAACCAAAAAAACGTTTCAAACCAATGTGCGCATCCAACGCTTCGTTACAATATACACAACCCGTAAGACATGGTTTGTTCCTCAAGGCCTTCATCACTTGATCTACTCCAGGAAAAGATTTTAAGATCCAACGCGGTGTAATCGAGTAACGGTTTCGGCTATGAATCAAGCTAAGGCTATATGCTAGTTCAATCGGGTAGTCGGAAATTAGTTTTGCTAACTCGACATTCTGGCAAATTTCACCTCGCGTAAAATTCCGTATTAGGGCTTCGTAATTTCCATCAAGGTTCGGATTATAGTTGATGAACTTGAAGAAGGCGGCAAACTCTTCAGTCCGCCATAATAATGAGTAAAAAATGTTCTTGAGCCTCTGGTCCAGCTTATTGAAAGCGTTTACTTCGTCATAGAATAAGTCACGCGCTTTTAAAGCATCGTTGAATGGGTTGTTGGGTCCTTCAGGATTGATCTTGTCATCTTTAATAAGAGCGTGATACGGAACAGAGGGGAAAAGTAAAGGGGATAAATAAAGGGTATCAATAACCGGCTTGGATAGCCAGCCTGGAGAACTCTTTTTTAGAGTTGGCAGGTCGTGGTTTAATATGTTGTGCCCGCATAGGAATTCTGCACCATTAACAAAATCAAGGAAGGAAGCCGGTGAAAAACTGTGAAGGGTACTGCCATCGTTCTTAATACTACCAATATCCAGGATACGGTTCGTCTTAGCATCTATTTCAGTGTCAACAAACGCAATTGATGGCATAGTCGGGTCATGGAGCAATGCAATTAATATATAAAAAACTTCTTTATCGACAAAATTTCTAACTAAGGCGCGGTGGGAATTCGGAAAAGAAAATAAACATCTGTCCAGAAAAGTTTCTGTGTGCCCAATGAATGGAACTTTTGAGCAGGATAAGTTTTATCTTTTCAAAAATATTATTATCAGCGTGAATCAGTCCTTGACCACCTCCTACTGAGCAGCCACGACATCTTTAATTTCACTATACCTTTTTGTTTGAACCGAGATCAGATATTCGTGTATGGATCCTGCCATAGTTCTCGTTTTCCCGTGGTCGTGATCCTTCAGGATAATTAGCAAAAAATAGAATTTAATTCAGTAACACCTGAGTTCAAAAATGGTTATAGTGAGGATTGATTTAGTCGTCTCTTCCGGGTGCGCATCGGTTTGCCAAACAAGGAGAAGATCGAAAAAACTTTCCTATGGCAAACTCCCATACATCCCTTGACCCCCTTTCAGGGCTGGCCGGCTTCAAAAGCGCGTTGGCGCAAGCTTCAAACTCAACTTCGCTTCAAGAAATCAAGCAAATCATTTAATCCTTCGAATCAAGGTTCAGACATTTTTTTTGCCTTTGCCTTCGTACGTTGTCCGAACCTTGATTTATATGATTAAAGGATTTACATGATTAGAATTGGAAATCTTCGTTACTGCCGCCAAGCCCCAAGGGGTTAAGTCCGCTCCTTGATATTTGTATCGTTGTGAAATCCGGTGTACTATCGAAATGTTGATTGAACCCCATTCGGGGTTCGGGGGTTCTCGTTGACTTAACCCCGCATTGCATGCGGGGCTATTCATATTCAATCCCTTCAGGATTCATTGCCAATTACAAGGAACCTTCTCTGTTCGTCTAACCAGCTGGCCAGCATTAATTTAGATTCAAATCTACTTTTGCGGAGGCTTGCCTGCGATAATAATTCACTGGCCACAATTAATATTATCAACAATAGCGAACTGAGATTTCTGGACATACGCTCAAATGATCTTTCATCCCTCAATACCAGCAATAACGTTAATTTAATCAATCTGGATTGCACGGATAATCAACTGGAGACGCTCGATGTGACGAATAATGGTGACCTTGCATATTTAGCCCTTTCTCAAAACCGGCTGGATAATATTGACATCTCCCAAAATTCCGGATTATTATCCATGAGCGCAGATGGCAATGAACTGATGACCCTCAATACTCAAGCGAATATTTCTCTTCTGTCACTATCGGTGGCAAATAATCAGCTCGGTTCGTTGGACCTTACTCTTAACACGGATCTATTGCAACTGGATTGCAGCTCCAATGTGCTGACGAGCCTCGACCTGACCAACAATACCAATTTATCTGAATTGAATTGCCAGGCCAATGATATTATTGATCTCGATCTGAAACTTCTGACCAAACTTACTTCGGTGAATTGTGCATCCAATCAATTAAAAAGCCTGAATATAAAAAATGGCGAAAATGATATGTTGGCCGCGATGACCACAAATGGCAATCCCGATCTTTTGTGTATTGAAGTGGATGATCCTATGAACATTGGCAGTAAATGGATCAAAGATAATATCGCTTCTTACAATGACAATTGTCATTACAGTGAAACATACACGCCCGATGACAACTTCGAATCGGCCCTGGCCGCTCTTACAGGTGAACCGGATAATAACGATGACTACATCCTGACCTCCAGCATCCGCAATTTAGTTTCTTTGGATGTAAGCAATTCAAACATATCCGATTTAACTGGTATAGAGGATTTTACGTCATTGCGGACACTGGATATCAGCAATAACAACATAGACAGCATTTACCTGAATGACAATTCTGACCTTCTCAACTTCAATGGATCAGCGAATCAGTTTCAGAAGTTAGATTTTAGCGGGAACGCACTTTTACAAGTGATTGACGTTTCCGGGAATGCATTAACTTCAATATCGCTTCAAGCTTTAACTTCACTCACAAGCTTTACCTGCAATTCAAATAGAATTGTTGAATTGATTCTAACCGCCAATACAGCGCTGGCCTCACTAAGCTGTGCAGCAAACCACCTGGAACTTCTTAGAGTAAATAATGGCAACAACGCCAACCTTATCATTTTTGACGCAACCGAAAATCCCGGATTGATGTGCATTGAAATTGATGACGAATCCTCTATCGGAAGTTCGTGGTTAAAAGACGATGCAACCTCGTACAGCAAAAATTGTCATTATAACGAAACGTATATCCCTGACGCCGCCTTTGAACAGGCACTCATTGACCTTGGATATGACTACGCTGTGGGGGGCCCTTTGGATAATTATATACCAACAGCAAAAATAAATAGGGTTCCTATACTTAGAGTTCCAAACAGGAACATTACCGATTTGACCGGCATTGAAGACTTCAATGCGTTAACAAGACTGGATTGCAGCGGCAATCAGCTGAATGAACTGGATGTCACCAACAATCAGGATCTGATTTTTCTAAATTGCAGGGCCAATCAACTCAGTCAAATAGATATCTCCCTTAATTCCAAAATAGCGGACCTCAACATATCAAATAATCTATTGACCGGGCTCGACATCAGCCAGAATCCGGATTTGTCAATACTGAACTGTTCGTCGAATCAATTAACGGTCCTGAACATTCTCGCAAATACAGGTCTCCTGGATGTAAATGCCAGCGCTAATTCATTGGTCACTGTCGAGGCGAATAATGGCTACAATGCCTTTATAAATAAATTTGATTTGAGAAACAACCCTGGCCTTACCTGCATTCTGGTAGACAATATCACAGAGTCCCAGCGATACGCCGGGTGGTTAAAAGACACTGCTGCCCAATACAAGCTGGAATGCAATGACGATGACAATGATGGTGTGGCAGATGCGGATGATGTTTGCCCTACAACCCCGTTCGGCGACAGGGTCGACCTGTTTGGCTGCTCTGTATTCAGTCTGCCCTTCAATAATTTTACTGTCTTAACAACCAGCGAAAGTTGCAGAACCGGAAACAACGGTAAGATCAATATTGTCGCGGCAGAAATTCATGCCTATGCTGCAACACTTAGAGGACCAATTGATACGGTTGTTTATGAATTTTTCGATAAAGTTGAAGTCAGAAATGTCCGCGCCGGAACATACGAGCTTTGCATAACAATTACAGATAAACCTGGCTACATGCAATGTTTTACTCTGGCGATTTCAGAACCGGAGAACCTGAAAGTTATTCCTGTCGATGGGATTGACGGGGGCCGTGTCGCCTACAAATTATCAGGGAACACCACCTTTATAATAGAGTTCAACGGGCTGGTTTTTGAAACTGAAGAGGAATTTATTGAGTTCACGCTTGAAAAAGGCCGAAATACCATTCGCATTGAAACCGGGGCTGAATGTCAGGGTTTTTTTGAGGAGGTAATTTATGTGTCTGACGGAATTCTTTTATTTCCGAATCCCTTTGATGACTATTTCCAGATTGTGCCCGGGGGTAATCATTCGGGAGAAGTTACGGTCAATGTTTATACTGCGTCAGGTACTTTGCAAGTATCAGGGAAACATGATCTCATAAAGGGTCAGGTGGAAATTGATGTGTCGTCGTTGCCCGCCGGATTATATGTCATTGATATGTGGGGAGATGTTTACCACTATAGAATTAAAGGGATAAAGAAATGATAAACCGCATCTTCTTTGCAGGCGCCTTGTTGTTCCTTCTGAGTTGTGGGGAAGATACTCCGGATCCCGTCGTGGTCACGAGTGGGATACCGGCAAAGGTAATTTTGATTTTTCCATTGGAAAATTCCGAGTGCAATGAAGGAACCGATATTTCACCTACAGAAAGCACAGTCCGGTTTGAGTGGAAGACCGCTGAAAATGCTGATGAGTATGAGTTGGTAGTGGCGAATCTGGAATCCGATGATCTCAATGCATACACGACAACGGAAACCACCTTACTTGTTGTTTTACAACGTGCAACCCCTTATGCATGGTATGTTATTTCCCGTTCGAATGACCTGGATTCTAGTGCGCACAGCAGTGTATGGAAATTCTATAATTCCGGAGATGGGGTAAAGTCACACGCACCCTTTCCTGCTGAAATAATTTCTCCTAAAATGGCGGAATCTATAAATTCCCCGTCCGGTACGATTACGCTGGATTGGGAAGGAAACGATATTGACAATGATATTATCGGCTATGATGTGAAACTGGGCACTACCAACCCTCCGGAACTGTTTGAGGAGAATTTAACGCCAAGTATCCTTGCAGGGGTGAGTGTTGACAAAAATACGGTTTATTATTGGAGCATTACTACGTATGATGCTGCCGGCAATCTGTCATCCACAGCCGTATTTCAGTTTGTGGTTCGGTGAAATAAAGCTTTGAACAGGCGGGAAAACATAGGACAAACTCCCGTTTCTTTGTATCGACTCAATACTCTGCCAATAGACAGGTTTGCGAAATTGATGCAGGAAATTACTAATATGAATCCCAAATCATTATCGGCAGAATGTTCAATTAACAACCAGTTATAAGATTTTTGTTGGATTCTGTAACCATCTGAAAAGGTTAGAGTTTGTCCTTTAGCCCTCGGTCAACTTAAGCTTCACTTATGATCAAAAGCTATTTGAAAACCGGCTGGAGGAATCTCATTAGAAACCCCGGCTACTCGTTCATGGAAGTTTATCGAGGGACGCGATTTTTCTAAAGACTTTGCTAGTGACACCGCAGCAATTGTTCTTAATGAAGCGGCTTTAAAGTACATGAATCTTCGAGTTCTTGAAAATGCCAGTGTAATACTTTGCTGCTTCCTCGGCCTGACGGTCGAACCAAAGATTGGATGTGATCTTTTGAGTAGCCTCCATAATATTATTGGTTTTTGTAAATCACTTGCGGCGAAAATTTTCGTGCCCGCGACCGCTCCTTCATAAAGTCGTTTTCGCAAGGGCAGAGGGATTCGAAACCAGAATCATATACACGTCAGCCGGAGCGGGCATACTCAACCTTCAGTACACGTATCCAACTTTTTCGGAGACGATAGAGCGACAGGACGTGGTCGTAATCATTCTGAATGCGTGCTTTAACTGTGGGTTGTCCTTGATGCGATATCCTCAATTCAGCCGTTCCCAGACTCCCAGGAGGCAATCAATCCGGAAAACCAGACATTACTCTGTACAACTTTCCTGACTCGGCTTGTTCTTCCCTACCCGGGATATTAATTTCATTATAAACCAAATCAAACACCACATGGACAATCAAATAGACCCCCTCCTCAACCCGGCTGACGAGGTTAACGCCGAGAACAATTTGCTGAAGCTCAAACTCCAACTCGAGCACGGCATGCTTATGGACGAGACCACTGAACTCAGCGCCGGGTTGGAAAACCAATGGCTTAAATCCGTCTATACTTTCGAGCAACAGTTCAAAAAAGCCAAACCCGTTAAGCTCTATGACTATATCGGACGCCCAACATTTGTCAGATGGGATACATTGACGCCCGATCAGACCACGAAAGAGCTTCAACGCATAGAACTGCTAATGGAAAACAACGGCGTGCAGTTGGATTGCCTATGTAAATATGACGACGCCATCATTTACAAATTTATTACGGAGGAATTGTTCCAGCATGAAATGGATGACATGCGCATTGCCGGAATGACATGCCATTTCACCTATGAAGAATTCTATCCCAATCACGCTTATGACTTGCGGGAGCAGACAAGTCGCTTTGTCAAAGCGATTTTCACCAGACCATGGGATGAAGAATTCGACGGGATCAACCTTGCCCGCAAGGTTTCATTTTCCGGTAAGGACCATGACCGCCGCAGTATATCTTCGATCATGAGGACCTTCCAGGAAGCACATAACTCTTTTATTGTCGAAAGGTTGGAAATCAATGAAGTCGTCATTGACACCACAAATACAAAGGCGAATGTCAATGCCCGCCTATCGGTGTCGGGAAAAATGAGGCACGGAGATACGACTCGGTATGAGGGCATCTGTTCTTTCCGTTTTATAAAACCAGATGATTATTGGTGTATCGAAGATTTTTGTATTCCTGGTTTCCCAAAAAAACAATAACAAGGCTGATGCAGTGTTGGATGAAAAAGTCAGGCTAATGTCATTACAAAAGATCTCAAAAATCTACTCTGTAATAAAACAGCGGTAAAAATCCGAGCTGATATTCTTCGCGAACCGGACTTGCTGACAGATCAAGATCATTGGGAGCGTACGTAAGCTTCAATATGTTTTCGATACCCAGTACGTTAACCAGGTCCAATGCAATCTCGTGCGTCACTTTAGGGCGATTTATTCTGTAGTTGATCCGCACGTCAACGCGGAAATAAGGACGGAACTGAAGTGAATTCCGGGTGGCATCGACCCACACTACTTCTTTGTCCCGCTCAGATGCAGTGACATCTACAGGACCGTAACGGCGCCCTCCGGCTGTGGTCATCTTTCCGCCCAACGCCAAAGTATTCCTGCTCTTAAGGAACCACTCTTTCGTGAACAACATGTTGAGGACATAATTGCCATTGAAATCGGTATCCCTCCAGATCTCATCACTGCCCTGATATCTTGATTCGAATGCGGAGCCAGTAACAAGAAAAAGATATCCTTTGTTGAAAAATTTTTCAACCGTCAGCTCTACTCCATAATTCGTTCCCGTTCCATTATTGACCAGTGTATCCGGAAAGAATCGCGTAAAACCCGCACCAGTATTCAGCAATGAAAACGAAGAAACCTTTTTCTCTACCGGAACACGATAGAGATGTTGATAATAAACTTCGCCTCTCAGGCGGAAATCCGAACCCAGGAAACGCTCATAGCCTGTAACAAGATGAATGCTTCGGCTGAAATCCATTTTTTTATTGTGGGGAACGGGATTGCCCGCCGCATCATTGGTCTGTCCATAGAAATAAAGGTAAGCAGGCTGGATCTGGCTGTGCATGCCCACACCAAGATTGACAGAAGATCTTTCATTGAGACTCCACTTCAGCCCGGCCCGTGGCTCGATGGGAATAAAACTTTCACTGAGTGAGAAATACTGACTGTGCAAACCCCCCACTACATCAACCTTCGGCGATAAACTATACTTCCATTGCACGAACGGCTGCATTAGAAGGCTTTGGTCTTTGCTGTTCCAACGGGTGCGCCATGTGAAATAAGCCGGGTCATTTTCATTGACATTCCTTACGCTGTCGCGAAAGCTGAAAAGGTACATGTCGGCATTAAATCCAAAGTGCATGACTCCGCTGTCGCGGATCTTTTTAGAATAAAGAAATGAACCCGAAACCTTACTTTGCCTGAAATGATAATTTAACAATGATTGTAAAGAATCAATGACGTATTCACCGTTGTTCAGGTGACGATAGACCAACTCGTGATAGGCATCCACCGCTTCGGATGATGCTGCAAGTGTCGCGGAGAAATAATTCGAGGCATTTATCGGGTGTTTGTAAGAGACGCCCAGCACACCGGCGCCGGATTTGAAATACTGATCGCGGTCATTTTCACCATAGATATTCCGGTCCGGTTGTTTTTGATCGCTGATAAGAATATCAATATCACTTTTTCCACCGAGTCCGAAAAACGAAAGACTGCTTGTTCCTTTCAAGGGAAAATTCAATTTAAAAGCTATGTCTTGATAACGCGGGACGGCGGCGGTGCCGATGTCAATGCCTACCTTGTTAAAAATAGCAAGTGTGGAATATCTGTAAGAGAACAGGTAAGAAGAGTTGTGTGCATTCGACAAAGGTCCTTCTGAAAATATTTCCGTTCCCAGAAAACCAAACTGGCCGCTGTGTTCATATTTCTCATTGTTTCCGTTTCGCAGCTTCAGATCGAAGACACCCGAGATGATG
>JBBDXJ010000111.1:0-5630 GCA_040902445.1 Cyclobacteriaceae bacterium
CTGTCCACCGCGCGATCATCGGTACCCTCATACCACCTTCATAGAGGTCGCGTTTGTAGCCTCTTAGAATTCCGTTGCTGTCGAAATAATCCGGATCCGCGCCGGCTTCCAGGTGCGGTCCATTATCGGAAGAGAAAAGGATCAGTGTATTCTCATCCAGCCCCAGCTCATGGATCTTATTCAAGATGCTGCCAACTTGCTCATCCATCAGGTGGATCATGGCGGCAAATGCTGCATGCGATTCGGGTTGCGAACCGTACGGTCCATTCCTGAAATCTTTTTCACCCGCATCCACTCCATCAAAAGTTTTTTCCGGTAAAAACTTTCCCCTGTATATGGCCATGTATTTTTCAGGGGCGAAGAGTTCGGCGTGCGGAATGATCATTGGATAGAAGAGAAAGAAGCTGGTATCTTTATTGTCATCCAGAAATTGCAATGCTCTGGTGTGTATCTTCCCGGGTGCGTAATCGCCTTTCGAGGTTCCGGTATTTCCAGCCAGCACAACCTTGTTTTGATTATCCCACAGATATTCCGGATAATAATTGTGCGCGAGGCGCTGGCAGTTGTATCCAAAAAAAGTATCGACCCCCTGGTTTTGTGGCGCTCCTTCAGATCCCGGATAACCCAATCCCCACTTGCCAAAAACGCCGGTAACATAACCAGACGATTTTAACATTTCAGTGAGCGTATAGGCCTCATCGGGCAGAGGCCATTGTCCTTCAGGACGGACTTCCTTGTTACCCCTCACGAAAGTATGACCCGTGTGCAGGCCCGTCATGAGAGCGGAGCGGGAGGGGGCGCAAACGGGAGAGCCGGAATAATGGTTGGTAAACCTGATGCCCTGCTGCGCAAGCTTGTCGATGTTAGGCGTCCGAAAATGTTTTTGCCCGTAACAGCTCAGGTCGCCATACCCCAGGTCGTCGGCGAGAATAAAAATGATGTTGGGTGTGGCGTTATTTTGCGCCTCCATCGCCGGACCAATGGCGAGCAAAAGAATCAGCATGCCTATTACCCTATCAATATTCCGGTAAAAGGAATTGTGCCTGCGGGTGCTGCACTTTCGAATGAGCATTGAAGGTGTCTTAATACGTTTATCGGATCCTTTTTTCAACGGTGATAATGCTTTTAAATGTTTTCTTTATTTTAGGCAGATAATTTAAACATCTTCCTGATTCAATCCAATCTAGCATGAAATTATTGAAATACCTGTTGTCAGCCACTTTATCCGTTGCTGTATTCATACCTTCTGGCGCGCAATCAAAGAGTAAACTATTTTTCAGGGAAGATTGGAAAGAAATTGAGGCTGCGATGCCCGTTACCCAGGAACATGTAGTAAATCCCGATCTGGCGCTTTCACTTTATGGACCAGCCAGCAACTCAATAAAGAAAAGCAATCATCCACCTATTCCCAACGACCCTTATTATATCTGGTCAGGGGAATGCAAAGGCAACTGGGCATTGACACTAAAGCACCGGAGACAAAAGGCTGACCTTACAGGTGATGCAAAGATCAGGATACGTTCAAGACAAAGCGGATTTCGCGAACTCAGAATGATACTAAAACTTGAGGATGGCAGCTGGCTCGTCAGTGATCAGTCAGCCGGGTTCACCGAGGATTGGACCGAAGTAGAATTCAGGATAGCAGGGATCCGCTGGCGCCGGCTTAACATCGAAACCATCATCGAAGGAGCCTGGGTACAAAATCCAGATCTCCGCAAAGTGGAAGAAATTGGTTTCACCGATCTCATGGCAGGAGGGGGTACACCCGCTTCCACGAGGTTGGATTGGATCGAGGTCTTTGGAGCTGTGAGTAAGTTGTAGTGAATGCAGGTCTGAATGCAAGTTAAAATGCAAGTTCAAAGACAGGTTTAATGCAGGTTGAAATGCAAGTTTGGATATCAATTGAAATACAGATAACCTGTATTTTTACCTGGCTTAAACCTGTATTGAACCTGCCTTTCGACCTGTCTCTAAACCTGTATTTAGACCTGACTTCTAACCTGAATTTCAACCTGTATTAAACCGGTATTCAACCTGCCCTTAAACCTGAATTTCCACCCTGACTTTAGACCTGTATTAAACCTGCATTACTGCTTCACGCAACGAAAACCGAGATTGGACATTCCTGAATCGAATGAGGTACCCTGCCGGGCACTGGGCCGGTAGTTTACGCAATAATCATCTGCACAAAGAAACGATCCTCCTTTGGATACCCGTTTGATCGCGTACGGTTCATTGGGATCATATGGTTTTTCAGGGCCGGGAGGATCGAGACTCACGGAAGACCTGGCCAGCATTTGAAAATATTCTACATTATACCAGTCGCTGGTCCACTCCCATACATTGCCGATCATATCATATAATCCATAAGCGTTGGGTGCAAAACCTCTAACGGGGGCGAGTTTTTCAAATCCATCATCTGCAGAATTGTAGTTGGGAAAACTTCCCTGGAAAGTATTAGCCATAAATCTGCCATTGTACTTTAGCTCATTGCCCCAGGCATAGCGTTGTTGTTCGGCACCGCCGCGTGAGGCAAACTCCCATTCTGCTTCTGTTGGCAAACGTTTCTTAGCCCATTTGCAATAAGCTTCAACATCTTCATAGGCAACCTGAATGACGGGAAAATTCATTCGTCCTTCAAGGTTGCTGCCCGGGCCGTCCGGATGCTTCCAGTCCGTCCCCGGCACCCACCGCCACCATTGCGAATAGTCGTTGAGCATTACTGGCTGTTTGGGAGGAGTAAAAACCAAAGCCCCGGGAACCAGAAGACTATCGTGTGGAGCAGGTGTGCCCGGTGGTGATTGCTTTTGAAGATCTTCCCATTTTGGCTTGCGTTCGGCAAGTGTCAGATATCCGGTTGCATCGACGAATGATTTGTATTGTTCATTGGTCACTTCGGTCTCGTCCATCCAGAAACCTTTTACTTTCACCTGATGGGCCGGGCGTTCATGATCGTAGGCTTCTTTCTCACTGGTACCCATCACAAACGTACCTCCGGGAATCCAGACCATACCGGGAATTTTTTCGGAAGGAGTGTCGTCTTCCTGCTTCAGCCCGGCCGCGTTATTATTTTTCCCCTGACAAGACAGACAAAGAAGTCCGATACAATACATAAAATTAATTGTGGCCCTTGTGAAAGTCATTGTCTGGCGGGTATATCTTTTACGTCGCCTCAATTAACCACTAAACGGGGTATTTTTCAAACAATATTTTGCAGAACAGTTTGAAATGCAGGTCCAAAGGCCGGTTGAAAATTCAGGTTTAAAGACAGGTTGAAATGCAAGTTGAATTGCAGGTTATAACTCAAGTTGAACATGGAGTCTTAAGAATGAAATCAATCTATTTTAAACGTCTCTTATGTGGATTTCATCGCCTCATTAGACCTGTCTTTCAAACCTGCATTCAGACCTGCATTTCTATCAGGCTTACCGGAACCATTAATTTCCCAATTTTTTGCTGCTAAAAAGGGCGACTTGTAATGCCGAAAAGGATTTTTTTACTGTAATTGTTGTTGTACTAATAATTATTATACTAAATTTATGACATAAGTTAAGCAATCACTACATGAAACAAACGGATATTTGCATTATTGGTGCCGGACCGGTTGGATTATTTGCTGTATTTGAAGCGGGTCTTTTGAAAATGCGCTGCCACCTTGTCGATGTATTACCCCAGGTAGGGGGTCAGTTGTCCGAGATCTATCCAAAAAAACCCATCTATGATATCCCGGGATTTCCGGAGATCAAAGCAGGAGAACTCGTGGAAAACCTGGCAAAACAAATCGAACCTTTCAAACCGACTTTTTCACTGGGAGAGAAAGTAACCACGGTCGTGCGACAGGGAGATGGTACTTTTGAACTGACAACAGCTGATGGTACTGTTATTTCCTGCAAGGTAATCGTTGTTGCCGGGGGATTGGGATGCTTTGAACCCCGCAAACCCGAGATCGATAACCTGGAAAAATTTGAAGGTAAAGGCATTCTGTATTTTGTGAAAGATCCGGAAGCTTTGCGCGACAAAAGGCTGGTGATCACCGGTGGTGGCGATTCTGCATTGGACTGGACCATTCACCTCGCTTCGCTGGCAAAACACCTGACTTTAATTCACCGCAATGAAACGTTCAGGGGAGCACCGGATTCTGCACAGAAGATTTTTGACCTGGCCCGCGCAGGCAAGATTGACCTTCTGCTGAACACTAACCTCAAAAGTGTATCTGGCAACGGACACCTCGCCGCGGTTTCTTGTGTCGATCCAGACAAAAATATCCGTACTATAGATTCAGATTACCTGATTCCATTGTTTGGGTTAAGTCCCAAACTCGGGCCCATAGCGGAGTGGGGATTAACGCTTGACAAAAATGCGATACCGGTGAATACCATTGACTATTCTACTAACATTCCGGGCATCTATGCGATTGGGGATATCAATACTTATCCCGGCAAATTGAAACTGATCCTTTCGGGTTTTCATGAAGCAGCGCTGATGGCGCAAGGCGCATTTAAATTTGTATATCCAGATCAGAAGCTGAGTTTTAAATATACCACCGTCAATGGTGTGAACGCTTTTTAATATTGCAGAAATGATAACCTTTGAAGTGCAGGATCGCGCGGGTGAACGAAGACTGATTGAAATCCCCGAAGATATCAACTTAAGTCTGATGGAGGTATTGAGGGCATCCGAATATCCGATCGCGGCTACCTGTGGAGGAATTGCGTTGTGTGCAACCTGTTATGTGGAAGTGATCAGCGGCAAAGAAAAACTGGATGCGCCTGCCGATACCGAACTGGATATGCTGGATACGTTGCCTAACGCTAATTCCCACAGCAGACTTGCCTGCCAGATCAGGATCAACTCACGGTTACAGGATGCAGTCCTTGCTGTTGGATGATGCGCCGCACGTGACCGGCATTCACCTCATAAGAAATGGTATGTCTCACGCAAAGGCCCGCCTACGTGAAGCACTTCGGACGGGGAGCCGCCAAGGCGCAAAGGAAATACTGCAAAAGTCAACAATTTCATGTAACACTCATGAAAACCCAAAGGAGAAACCAAGCGATGGAAAGCAAAATGAAAGGACGCACGCACCAATTGTCAATTCACCACTCACTATTCCAGGTTCTGATAAATAGAGTTCAGTACTTTCTTGAAATGTGAAAAATCTTTTTCCGATAAGCCTTCCCATGCTTTCAGGCGAATGTTTTTGATTTTTGGTTTCATTTGTTCGACCTTCTTTTTTCCTTGCCGGGTCAGCTCCACGTGAAAGCTGCGGCGGTCGGTTGGATGTTGTTTGCGGATAGTTAAGCCCTTGTCACATAAGAGGTCAATAATGCGTGTAAGCGTGGGGTTATCTTTAAAGAGCAATTCGGCGAGCTCGTTTTGCTTCATGCTTTCATTTTCATAAAGGTGCTTTAGCAGCAGCCACTGATCGACGGTCACATTGAGTTTGAGTTCCTTGAACTTTTGTTGCGCGTATTGCTTTACCCTCCTGGCAGTGCGGTCGAGTAAAAAGGAATACGAATTGTAACGTTCTTCGTTCATAGATGTGAGTGGTGAGTAGTGAATGGTGGTGTGCATCCACTAGCGTTGCGTCTAATTTAGAAAATTTCAAGCTGAATACGATCTTTCTCTTT
>JBBDXJ010000112.1:0-35601 GCA_040902445.1 Cyclobacteriaceae bacterium
GAAAACTGTGCACTCTTAATTGCCAAAAACTGTGCATTGTTGCTTCCCGACTACACCATTAACATTGCAGTGCGTTGCCTTCCATACCTGCATTAATAACTCCATGTCGAGGGTTGCGTTTACTCAAACCTCGGAGTCCCGGAGACCGGAGACTCCGAGGAGACGGGATCTAATACTGCGGGAGTTGAGTGTTTAATTTTTGGATTACCACGGAAAACTGGGAATAACCTCTCAAGCGCAGAAACCACGTAACCAAGCCTCCAATTTCTTTGTGACTTCGTGGCTAAAAATGATTTCAACCTAAAAACGCTGCTGAAACGCCTCCGTAAATTCCGGAGATTCTTTATAGGTATTCGCCGGTATGTATTTCTTAAACCAGCTGGTGATGGTCATATAGAGGACACCAAAAAATGCTTCTTTAAAGATGCCCGCTGACATCTTGGATTCGCCCCGCGTGCGGTCAGTGAAGATGATGGGTATTTCCTTCAATTTGAACCCGTATTTCCACGCCAGGAACTTCATTTCGATCTGGAAAGCATATCCTATGAATTTGATCTCGTGAAGGGGAATAGTTTCCAGTACTTTAGTCTTATAGCACACAAAACCTGCGGTAGTATCCATGATCGGAAGGCTGGTAATAGTTCTCACATAGCTGCTGGCGAAATAGGAGATCAAAACACGGCCGATAGGCCAGTTCACCACATTAACCCCTGTGGCGTAACGCGAACCAATGGAAAGATCTGCACCGTCTTTATGACAGGCATTGTGTAAACGCACGAGGTCTTTAGGGTCGTGAGAAAAATCCGCATCCATTTCAAGAATGTAATCATATTTCTTACGGATAGCATAGTAAAAACCAGCGATATAAGCGGTGCCCAGGCCTTGTTTTCCCGGCCGCTTCATGAGGTGAAGTCTGGTCTCGCGCTCATTATAGATGTCCTGGAGGTCTTCTACGATCTGGGCGGTACCATCCGGTGAACTATCGTCCACAATGAGCACGTGAAAATCGAGCGGTAATTCAAAAACCGCATCGATAATGGCCTGAATATTTTCACGCTCTTTGTAGGTCGGTATGATTACAATTGCTTTGGTCACGGGTTCCGCGTTTTCCTGTGTATAACAAATCTATTAAAAGAAAAATTTCATACAATCGTTTTCTGCCGGGCGCGCTCTTTTTTCGCCGCATTCATGCCAAGCGACAAATTAGATGGTTATTTCGACAAAATAACCATCTAATTATTCTTGTATCCAGGTTCATTTTCGCCCAAAGGCGCAAAAAAAATATCAATAATAAAGTGGCGATGAGCCTCTTTATTATTATACAACTTCAATTTCATGAAACTGTTTTGCAACATTTTGCTGAACCTCAAAAGGAACAGGGATATAGTCTGCAAAACGTTGTGTAAAGCTTGCTCGTCCTTGAGAAAGGGATCGCAACGTGGTTGAGTAGCGATCTAATTCAGCAAGTGGCGTCCTGGCCTTGATCACCTGAAATTTGCCTTTTGTATCCATGCCCATGATCATTGACCTTCGCGTTTGTAAATCGCTCATCACCTCACCCATCACTTCCTCCGGCATAACAATCTCCAGGTCACAAATCGGTTCGAGTAATTGTGGTTGTGAATTCAGGAAGGCGGATTTGAAGGCAAGCATTCCGGCAATTTTAAATGAGATATCGTTGGAATCGACGGGATGCATTTTGCCGTCAAATACACAGACCCGGACATCGCGAACATAAGAACCCGTTATCGGCCCTTCTTCCATTTTTTCCATTATTCCCTTGAGGATAGATGGTATGAAGCGAGTATCAATTACACCGCCGACGATACAATTGTAAAACACAAGTTTGCCTCCCCACGGTAGATCGATGAACTCTTTTCCGCGTATGCTGTACTCTGTAGGCTCAGGCATACCTTCGTAGTAAGGCTCTACCCTTAGGTGGACTTCACCAAACTGGCCCGCTCCACCGGATTGTTTTTTATGACGGTGGACGGCAACTGAGGAGGCGCGAATGGTCTCGCGGTAGGAGATGCGCGGAGATTCAAAGCTGATGTTGAGTTTGTAAATATTCTCGAGATACCACTTGCATACTGCCAGGTGCAATTCGCCCTGGGCGGAGATGATCAGTTGCCGCAGTTCTTTGGAATACTGAACTTCGAGTGTCGGGTCCTCCTGGTGGATCTTGTGCAGCACTTCCCCTATCTTTTCGTCGTCGTTCTTGCTTTGTGCGATCACGGCCGTGCGGATCCGCGGTTCAGGATAATCAATAGGTTCAATGGTTATATCGTATCCTTTTTCGTGAAGGGTCTGATTTGTGAACGTATCCTTCAATTTCAGTGTGGCACCTATATCACCGGCGACAAGTTTATCTACAGGTGTTCGGCTTTTTCCATCCATGATAAAAAGTTGATGAATTCGTTCCGTCGCACCAGTCTGGCTGTTGATGAGTTCCGAGTTGGTAGTAATCTGTCCGGAGATCACTTTGAAAAAAGACAATTTGCCAAGGTTTTGTTCGAGGTGGGATTTAAATACAAAAAGTGCGGTTCGCTGCTCGGGGTTAAATTCAATTTCCGCGCCATCTGTCGTACCTTCAGGTTTTGCCTCGCGGGGAGCAGGGGCGACGTTGTCGATGAAACCCATCATTCTGCCGCTACCCATATTTTTTTTCGCCGACATGCAAAAGACGGGAAAAATGCTGTGCTGGATCATGCCGAGTTTCAGCCCGAGTCGCATTTCATCCTCATCGAGGGTTCCTTTTTCAAAATATTTTTCCATGAGCGCCTCATCGTTTTCTGCGGCTTTTTCCACAAGTTCGTTGTGAAGTTGGTCGGCCTTTTCTTTTTCTGAGTCGGGTATATCCAGTTTTTTTGGCTTACCGCCATCAACAGGAAACTTATACATGACCATTTTCAGGAGGTCAATGATCGCGTTGAAATCCTCCCCTTCGTTCAGGGGATATTGCATTTGCGTGACGGCACTTCCAAATCGTTCTTTCAATGCCAGCAGCGATGCCTCAAAATCCGCTTTGGGGTGATCGACCTGATTTACAGCAAAGATGATCGGTTTGTTGAACCGGTCGATGTAATTCCAGATCAACTCGCTGGCAACTTCCACTCCGTGCTGGGCATTGATCACCATCACGCAGGTATCGGCAACACGGGTGGAGGAAATGATCTCTCCGATGAAGTCGTCAAATCCCGGCGTGTCGATAATGTTGATCTTGTAATCCTTCCATTCTGTGTGAAGGGGAGTGGCAAAAACAGAATTACCACGCTCGTGTTCGATGTCGTGGTAATCTGATACAGTGTTTTGTCCTTCAATAGTACCTCTCCGGTGTGTTATACCGGCTTCGAATGCCATGTCTTCGGCCAGCAAAGTTTTGCCGGCCTTGGGCGCACCCAACAGAACTATGTTCTTGATGTGCTTGTCGTCATACACTTTCATAGTAGTGATTTTTGGTTGATTATGTGACCAGGCTCTGATAACAGTTCAAAATGGATCTCCTGCCGGAAAGAAAATTCTTTGCGAAAATTTCTGCGATGCACCATCAGCGAGAAAATTAAAGGTTAGCCAGCAGGGAAAGGGAAATTGAATATAGGAAAAAAAAACTTTCTGCGAAAGATTATCCGGAAAAATGGAAAGTATTGCCAAGGCTAAAGGCCATCCCGGTAGCTATCGGGCGCTAAAAGCCACTAACGCTTCACATCTGACACTTCGTATCCAAGCACCTTCAACATACTTTCGCTGCTCTGTTCGCCGGCGAAAAGTTTGGTGGTGACCTCTCCGTCTTCATTTCGATCGATGAGCACGTGTTTGGGCGCGGGCACCAGACAGTGCTGGATCCCGCCGTATCCCCCAAGGGATTCCTGGTAGGCGCCCGTGTGAAAGAAGCCGATGTAGAGTGGCTCCTCATCGTTAATCATCGGCAAAAAAACTTCACCTGAATGGGCCTCAGAATTGTAATAGTCCATGCTGTCGCAAGTGAGTCCACCCATGTTCACTTTGTGGTAGGGGTCATCCCACTTGTTGCAGGCAAGCAAAATATATTTTTGATTCATTCCCCAGGCATCGGGAAGATGCGTGATAAAAGAGCCGTCGATCATATACCAAAGCTCTTTGTCATTCTGCAGTTTCTGATCGATGACATTATAGAGTACCGCCCCGCTTTCACCGACGGTGTAGCTGCCGAATTCGGTAAAAATATTGGGTACCGGGACATTGTTTTTGTCACATATCCATTTGAGGTTTTCCACGATCTGCTCGATCATATACTTGTAGTCGTATTGAAAGGTCAGGGATGTTTTGATAGGGAAGCCGCCGCCGATGTCAATAGAATCCAGGGTCGGGCAGATCTTCTTGAGTTCACAATATTTGAAGATAAAGCGGCTGAGTTCACTCCAGTAGTAAGCGGTATCCTTGATTCCCGTATTGATAAAAAAATGGAGCATCTTCAGAGAAACCTTTTCACTTTTTTCAATCTTTTCGAGGTAAAACGGGGTAATGTCGCTGTAGCGGATGCCAAGCCGGGAGGTGTAGAACTCAAACTTGGGCTCCTCGTCAGCAGCAACCCGGATCCCCACCTGATAAGGTCCGTTGACAGCTTTCTCATAGGCGTCGATTTCTCCCATCTTATCCAAAATTGGGATGCAGTTTCTAAACCCCTCATTCAATAATTCACTGATATATTGAGTATACAGGGGCATTTTAAAACCATTGCAAAGAATATAGGTATCCTTCGAGACTTTTCCCCGGTTAAATAGGGACCTGACAATGGGGATATCAAAGGAAGAAGAGGTTTCAATGTGCACGTCGCTGTTCTTCATTGCCTCTTCCAGGACAAAGGAAAAATGGGATGATTTCGTACAATAACAATAGGTGTATTTGCCGTTGTAACGGAAGCGCTCGATCGCATTATTGAAGGTGGCCTGAACGAAACGGATATTTTCGCTGATACGGGGCAAATAGGTAATTTTCAGGGGGGTTCCGTATTGTTTAATGATATCCATGAGGGGGACATCATTAAATAACAACTCATGTTCTCGTACTTTAAACTCTTTTTGGGGAAATTCGAAAGTTTGCTCGATCAGCTCGCGATAGCTCTTCATTTAGCCGTTAGTGGTTGAAAATTACATCCTACTTTGTAAAATTGGTGGTGAAAATATCGTTCCGGTTAACGGTTCCTGATCTGCTTTTTGCGCTGACCCAAGCCTTATGGAAACCAACGATTACCCCCGAAGAAGTGCAATATTGGTATAAATTTGCCATCTTTGCAATACGCATAAAGAACCCATGGTTAATCGGCTTTCCATCTTGTTTTTCTCTATCGCACACCCTTTGCCCGACCTCTAAAGTCGCTGGCTGGGGCTGCATTCGATTCGCCATCATTCACAAAACTTATTATTTTACTTGTTAATACCTGGCGCAATTGTAGACGTTAATTATTACAGTGTAGACAGACTTAAGATGATGAAAATGGCGTGTTGGAAGTCCAGGAGCCCAAAAGGATAAGTAGGGGTCAAGATAACCGCCATTAACGTTATGGATATAAAAAAATAAACAAATGAAAGAGATTAAGATCATAGAGATTAAATCAGAAATAGGAGCCGGAACAAGAGGAGCCAGCCTGGGGGTTGAGGCTATGAAGATCGCAAGTCTTGATCTGAATTCCGATTTCTTCAAACAATATGAATCCGTTGAAGTAGAAAATGTCAATGAACTTTTATTCGACGGCGCAAAACATTCTTATGCAAAATTTATAGATGGTGTAATGATCATGGAGGAGCGTGTATGCCTGGAGGTATATGAAACCATCTGGAACGACTATACGCCGGTTATTATCGCCGGGGATCACAGCACGGCTTATGGAACTATTGCAGGTATAAAAAAAGCGCATCCAAAAACGAGGCTGGGCGTGATCTGGATTGATGCACATGCCGATATCCATACGCCTTTTACAACTCCTTCGGGAAATATGCACGGCATGGCATTGTCAATGGCGTGCGATATCGATAACCTGGAATGTAAAGTGAACGACCCGCGGGGGGAAACGCTCGAGTATTGGGAGCAGATCAAGGACGTAGGAATTCCCGGTGCAAAAGTATACCCTGAAGACATCGTGTATATCGCGGTTCGCGATCTTGAAAAACCCGAGAACTACCTGCTGAATAAATACAACGTTAACTTCATCGAAACGGAAGACGTGAAAAAAGCAGGGCCCGAGGCAGTTGCGCAACGAGCCCTTAAAATGCTTGACCATTGCGACCTGATCTATGTTTCCTTCGATGTTGATTGTCTCGACTCCAGGATATCGAGCGGTACAGGAACTCCGGTGCCCAACGGTCTTACAATAGATGAAGCTAAAATTTTAAGCGTCGAGCTGGCGAAAAGTTCTAAAGTATGTGCCTGGGAAATCGCCGAAGTGAATCCGACGCTTGATACTGAAAACAGAATGGCTGAAGGTGCTTTTGAAATCCTCGAAGCTACTGTCAAATCACTTGTGCAACGCCCCGTCCTGGCGGAATAAGTTGTAAGTTTTAAGTTGTAAGTTTTAAGTTTTAAGTTTTAAGTTTTAAGTTTTAAGTAGGTGATCACTTACAACTTAGAACTTACAACTTTTACTCTCCTTGGTATCCGCCTTCAAGAATCTTCATGAAGGTCCTGATGTTGCTCATCAGGTTATTCCGGATGACGGGGTCGGTAATAAAGCGGGGAACATTTCCCGGCATGGAGAGGATCCGGTAGGTTATTTTTACTTTGCCATCACGGGTTTCCTGAAAATACCAGCTGCCTGACAAAGTCATCCTGGATACTCCCTTTCTTACGGGGGCGAGCTGTTTATTTTTAACGGTTTCGAAGGTGATGAATATTCCATCCACTTCTATCGGATCCTGGATCCTGTATTCCAGAAAGTGATCCTGATCACTTACCGGCCAGGGAATATTGTGGTAGGAGTACTCATACCATATCGAATCGGTGTGCGGATAGACTTTAAATTCAGAAACATGCTTTTGCCAGACGTCGATCTTTGATTCATCCTTGAGGAGCGCCACGGCATTATGTATATTTCCCTTGATGTAAAATTCGCTTTTAACTTCGCGCGCGGTGGTGGGTGGATCTGATTTGGGAAACGTTACCCATCTTTCGTACACAACGATATTATCCTCATTTCTCACAGGTTCAAAACCATCGTGTGTGCCTGTCTGAGCCAAAATCATGCTACTGCTCGCCGACAAACCGAAGACACAAACGCCTATCCTCAATAACTGTAACATCCGGTAGTAGCGCTAGTGGCAGTGATTTAATCCGGCTGGAAGGTCGAAATATATTTGTCTGCATCCAAATCATTGATTTTATGTATTTTCGCAACAAAAATCGAAATAATATCACATGAGTCAAAACAGACCGATTTCATCCTTTATTGAAAAGAATTTTCTGCACTTTAACGCCGCGGCGTTAGTCGATGCAGCAAAAGCATATAAGAAGCACCTTGCTGAAGGTAAAAAGATGATGATCACCCTTGCGGGTGCGATGAGTACAGGTGAATTGGGAATCAGCCTCGCAGAAATGATTCGCCGCGATAAAGTTCAGATCATTTCATGTACCGGCGCGAATCTTGAAGAAGATATCATGAACCTGGTAGCGCATGATTACTATAAACGTATTCCAAATTACCGCGATCTGACCCCGCAACAGGAGTGGGACCTGCTGGGACAGGGAATGAACCGTGTGACAGATACCTGTATTCCCGAAGAAGAAGCTTTCAGAAGATTGCAAAAGCACATATTTGAATTGTGGAAAGATGCGAACGATAAAGGCGAGCGATATTTGCCTCATGAGTTCATGTACAGGATGCTTAACAGCGGTGTGCTCAAACAGTATTACCAGATCGATCCGAAAAACAGCTGGATGATCGCCGCCGCGGAGAAAAATCTTCCCATAGTTGTTCCGGGATGGGAGGACTCCACGATGGGTAACATTTTTGCTTCATATTGTGTTACTGGTGAATTAAAACCCACTACGGTCAGAAGTGGTATTGAGTACATGACTTTTCTCGCCGACTGGTATACTCACCACGCTGGCTCACAAGGCATAGGTTTCTTCCAGATCGGCGGAGGAATTGCGGGCGATTTTCCTATCTGTGTGGTCCCGATGCTCCACCAGGACCTCGAACGCGATGGAGTTCCCTACTGGAGTTATTTCTGCCAGATCAGCGATTCCACCACCAGCTATGGTTCTTACTCGGGAGCCATTCCCAATGAAAAAATCACGTGGGGCAAACTCAGTATCGACACGCCGAAGTTCATCATTGAATCAGATGCCACCATTGTTGCTCCACTCATGTTTGCGTACGTGTTGGATATGTGAGATTTTTTTTTGCCACGAAGGCAGCAAGACACTAAGAAATGCAATTCTAAAAAAAGTAATTGAAGTATGGATTTTAATTTTTTGTGACTTTGTGTCTTAGTGGCTATAAATTCTTATTCTTAATGACGATTGATTCAACGCTGCGCTCTGAAATACAAAAAGCGATTTTAGCTTTATATAATCAGCAAACTGATGTGTTGCAACTGCAACCCACCAACGCAGAATTTGCCGGATCGCATACATTGGTTTGTTTCCCGCTGACCAGGCTCACGAAAAAAAAACCGGAAGAAGCCGCCGCAGCTATCGGCGAATATCTCGTGGCCAGTTCTGCCATCGTGAAAGAATTCAACGTCGTCAAAGGTTTTCTCAACCTCACCCTCAGCGATGCGGTGTGGGTGGAGACACTTATTGGTATTTATGAAAATGCCGGATATGGTCAATTGCCTTTTCACGGGGAAGAGATCATGATCGAATACTCATCTCCGAACACCAACAAGCCTCTGCACCTTGGCCACCTGCGAAATAATTTTTTGGGCTGGAGTGTGGCCGGGATTTACAAAGCCAATGGATATATGGTGCACAAGGTGCAGATCATCAACGACCGTGGGATCCATATCTGCAAATCAATGGCGGCTTGGAAACTTTACGGCGATGGTGAATCACCCGACAGCGCCGACATGAAAGGAGATCATTTTGTCGGCAAGTATTATGTGACCTTTGACAAAGTATACAAAACACAGGTTAAGGCTCTGATGGAAAAAGGCGCCACGGAAGAAGATGCGGGCAAACAGGCTCCTATCATGAAACTCGCCGTTGACATGCTACAGAAATGGGAGCAAAAAGATCCGGAGATCGTGCAGCTCTGGAAGATGATGAACGGGTGGGTTTATGAGGGGTTTGATGCTACCTATAAAAAAATGGGTGTAGATTTTGAAAAACTATACTATGAATCCGATACCTACCTGCTGGGAAGAGAACAGGTGATGAAGGGTGTTGACCGCGGTATTTTCTTTAAGAAGGAAGACGGATCGGTTTGGGTAGACCTCACCGCCGACGGGCTCGATCAGAAGTTGTTATTGCGTTCGGATGGCACTTCCGTGTACATGACTCAGGACATCGGCACGGCAATCTTGCGTTTCAGGGATTTTCCGAAGATCAAGGGACAGATATACACCGTTGGCAATGAACAGGAGTATCACTTCAAAGTACTTTTTCTCATTCTCGCAAAACTTGGATACGAGTGGGCCAGGCGCTGTTACCATCTTTCCTATGGCATGGTTGATCTGCCTTCGGGAAAAATGAAATCGCGGCAGGGAACGGTGGTGGATGCCGACGACCTGATCGAGGAAATGGTGATGGAAGCAGAAAAGCAAACTAAAGAACTTGGCAAGCTTGACGATACTTCGGAAGAGCAGGCCAGGCAATTGTTCGAAACGATCGGCCTCGGGGCATTGAAGTTCTTTTTACTGAAAGTGGATCCTAAAAAACGCATGCTTTTCGACCCGAATGAATCCATCCAGTTACAGGGTTTTACCGGGCCTTTTATTCAGTACACCCACGCGCGCATAAAAGCCATATTGAGAAAAGCCAGTAGCATTGGTATTGTACCCGATGCTGCTGCATTAAGCAACGTCAGATCTCTGGAACCGGCTGAAAGGGAAGTGATTCAGGTGCTGGGTATGTTTGAAAGTAAAATAGAAGAAGCCGCCCGCGATTATTCGCCCGCTGTGATCGCGAACTATGTTTATGAGCTGGCCAAAGAATACAATCAATTTTACCAAAGCATTCCGATATTCAATGAAGCCGACGCCGCGAAACTGCAATTGAGAATCGCGTTGTCACAAACCGTCGCTTCTGCAATTAAAACCGGCATGAATCTGCTGGGAATTCAGGTCCCGGAAAAAATGTAATGCTTAATTTTGATTGTTGCGGGATTAAAGCTGAAATTGTAATACCCGTGCGTTCGCGTGACCGTTAAAGCCGTTGACGCATATAGAAAAAAATCCAATGTTATGAAAACACTCGTCTTTCTCTTATTACTTATGGTCACAACAACCGGACAATCGATCTACGATTTCAAAATGAATTCCCTGGAAGGCAAAGAAATCGATTTTGCAAAGTACAAAGGCAAAAACCTGTTGATCGTAAATGTAGCCTCCCAATGTGGTCAAACTCCTCAGTACGCCGACCTTGAAAAATTGCATGAGGAATTCGGCGACCAGGTGGTAGTGCTCGGTTTTCCCGCTAACAATTTCGGATCACAGGAGCCCGGCACCAATCTTGAGATTGCTCAGTTCTGCCAGAAAAATTACGGTGTGAAATTCCAGATGTTTGAAAAAATTTCCGTGAAAGGTGAAGATCAGCACCCGCTATATCAATGGTTAAAGGAAAAAACCGGACAGGAGCCCAGCTGGAACTTCTGCAAATACCTTGTGAAAGCGGATGGCACCGTAAAGTTTTTTCCTACCAAAGTCAAACCGATGGATAAGGAGATCCTGGATGCGTTATAAGCCTGTTATCGTTGCGGGAATTATTATTATGGGCATTTTTGCGTTGCTTTCAGAAAAACTATTTTCATCATCCGAAGAGAAAGTCAGCGGTTCATTGTATGACTTTACCATCACCAGCCTTAATGGTACCCCAATAGATTTCGACCGGTATAAAGGCAAGAACGTTTTAATTGTCAACACGGCTTCCGAATGCGGCTATACTCCGCAGTACGAAACTCTGCAGCAATTGCATGAAACATATGGAGATCGGGTAGTGGTTTTGGGTTTTCCGGCAAATAATTTTCTGTGGCAGGAGCCCGGAAGCAATGCAGAGATCGCCACTTTTTGCAAGGAGAACTACGGCGTCACTTTCCAGATGTTTGAAAAGATCTCTGTAAAAGGCCGGAATCAACATCCACTTTACAAATGGTTGACAGCTAAATCGGAAAAAAAACCGACGTGGAATTTTTGCAAATATCTAGTCAACACGCATGGCGAGGTTACGGGTTTTTACGGTCCGAAAGTAAGCCCGTTAGATGAAGTGATCCTTAAGCAAATTACCCGTTGAGTACCCGGCAGCATTGGCTTCGCGCTTTTCGCCTCAGAACGCTTCCACTGGCTTTGTCTTCCATCGCGATGGGAGGATTTTTAGCTGCGCGGGCTCAGGCTTTCCGCTGGGATATTTTTTTGTTATGTATTCTTACCACCGTTTTTTTACAGATCCTGTCGAACCTTGCCAACGACTACGGCGATTCCATACATGGTGCCGATAATGTCAACCGCAAGGGACCTTCACGCGCGGTTCAATCGGGCGCGATCAAACCGCCCCAGATGAGGGCAGCCATTATTTTTTTTGCGCTCCTTAGTTTGGTGAGTGGAATAGTTTTGCTTCTGGTATCGTTTGGCTTTCAATGGGATGCTATTCTTTTCTTTTTCGCTCTGGGTCTGCTCAGCATAGGCGCTGCCGTCACGTATACCATAGGCAGGAAGCCATACGGATATCTCGGGCTGGGCGATCTTTCCGTGCTGATCTTTTTTGGGTTAGTTGGCGTGCTGGGATCCTATTATCTGTTTACTGAAACTATTTCGTGGAACGAAGTTCTGCCCGCGATGAGTATGGGGTTACTTTCCATTGCCGTGCTTAATATCAATAACATCCGCGACATCGAATCAGATAAGGTCGCGGGAAAATTTTCCATTCCTGTACGGTTAGGCAGATCGAACGCAATCGTATATCACTGGATTTTATTATCGATGGCCATTGTATTTGCGTGCGCCTATACTATTCTGAAATTTGATTCGCCCTGGCAGTTTATATTCCTGTTAGCCATTCCATTGTTAGTCCGGAACGCCGTGGCCGTTACGCGGAAGCCAGCTGAAATGCTGGATCCCTACCTCAAACAAATGGCGATGGCTGCTTTATTATTTGTGTTGTTGTTTGGTATAGGATTGTTGACGGGATGAGTCGATAGTCCGTAGTCCATAGTTGATAGTTTTCGGCAGACGGATCGGGAGGAGGCAGCAAGACCAACAGCCGGTTGTTGCCGGCGGCATAGAATTTTAACCTCTGTTTAAACTATTTGGCTTCAGAGCGGGTCTAAGTGGTAACCAATAATTAATGGTACTTTTTTTCGTTTTAAAGAGCATGAGAAGAATCAGTTATTTTTTCGTTCTAATTACAGCCTGTTTCGGCTGGGCTTGCCAGACAGAACCGGATTCTGCCGAGTTGATCGATCAGATGGTTGTATCAACCAATTATGATCCCGAGGCAGATTTTGCTACCTACAATACCTACGCCATTCCCACCGATACAATAGGATTTGTTTCCAACAATTCAAATGACACGATCATCACCTCACCTGAAAGCAGTTTCCCACGCCAGGTGTTAAATGTTATCACAGCGAACCTTGACAGCAGAGGTTATACGATGGTAGGCCGGAATGAAAATCCTGATCTGGGTGTAAATGTTATGGTCGTAAATGATTTTAATGTTTTCCAGGAAATTGTCTATCCAAATTATTACGGTTATCCCGGTAATTCCTATTCGGGTTATTACGGTTACGGATCTTATTATTCCTATCCCTACGTGAACACATACGCGTACAACACAGGTGTACTCATCATTGAAATTGTAGACCTTAAAAACCGCACTCCTGATAACAAGGTGAGAGTTGTTTGGGATGCTTACCTCGGTGATGTTTACAGCACAATAGATCGTGAGGCTCAGTCCACTGAAGGCATCGAACAGGCATTCATTCAGTCACCTTATATCGGAAAATGATTATGCGTTATATTTTTTTATTTATCTGTTTGTTCTCCTCGAGCCTCTTAACGGCCCAGAGTAAATATATTTATCTGAATCTTGATGTGAACAAACCTATGTCCAATACCAGTTGGATTGAAGACATCACCGCCTCGGGTGGAAAATTCGGATACAGGGGGTTTATCAATCCTAATTTTTCCGCGGGCCTGGACATCGGCTGGTCGAATTTTGATCAGTATGAACCCACATCAACAAAACTAAATCCAACAGGAGCCATAACCACTGATTATTTTCATTACATATATTCATATACCGGCGTGGTGAGCGGACAGTATTATTTCAAGGAAGAGGATGAGGACCGCTTGTTCCCGTATGCGGGTCTTGGTTTAGGGGCGAACACCAATGAATATGTGTTGTACTACAATATCTATGAGGATTCCGAGCGCTCCTGGGGATTTCTGGCCAGGCCGGAGGTTGGAATCTTATTCCGTTTTACCGAACGCGGCTCTCTGGGTATAATGGCCGCCATCCATTACGACTATTCGACCAACAAAAGCGAGAAGTTCAACTACAGCAATTTTTCTGCCCTGGGTTTTCAGATCGGCTTGATGTCGATGAGCTTTTAGGCAGTACGAGCTACGAATGAGGAGGTACGAATTACCCTCTTTCAATTTACGCCAAATCTTGGATGCTAAGTTCCACAATGCCCAATGCCTAATACCCAATGCCCAATGAACCAATGACCAACAACCAACAACTATAATTCCCGGCTTCTGTTATCTTTGCAGCATGCCTCAAAAGATTCTTATCCTTGATTTTGGTTCTCAATACACCCAGTTGATCGCCCGTAGAGTAAGAGAGTTAAATGTCTACTGTGAAATTCATCCCTTCAACAAAATACCGGCGTTAACCAGCGATATTAAGGGGGTTATTTTATCCGGAAGTCCCTGCTCTGTAAGGGATGCGGGGTCGCCACAGGTTGATTTTTCGCTTTTTGATAAAATTCCGCTTTTGGGGGTGTGCTATGGCGCCCAGTTAATGGCACATCTCATGGGGGGGCAGGTGTTGCCTTCCCAGTTCAGGGAATATGGGAGGGCTAGACTCAACACGGTGGATCATCACAATAGTCTTCTTAAGGAAATTTCCCTTGATACCCAGGTATGGATGTCGCACGCCGACACCATAGCTTCTGTACCCCCGGAATTTGAGATCATTGCAAGTACGACCAGCGTCCCCGTAGCCGCTTTTCGCATTAGAGGGCAGGAAAAATATGGCATCCAATTCCACCCGGAGGTCACCCACACTACTGAAGGTAAAAATCTTTTGCGGAATTTTGTAGTCCATATTTCTGGTTGTGCCCAGGACTGGACGCCTGACCAATTTGTAGAATCCACCATTGCAGAACTGACCCGCAAACTCGGAAAAGATAAAGTTGTGATGGCCCTATCGGGCGGGGTAGACTCCACAGTTGCTGCAACCCTTATTCACAGAGCAATCGGCAAGGATCTGCACTGTATTTTTGTGGACAATGGTTTGCTGAGAAAAAATGAATTTGAGCAGGTGCTGGATTCATACAAGCACATGGGCCTGAACGTAAAGGGTATCGATGCCAAGGAACTTTTTTATAAAGCTTTAACAGGCTTGTCGGAACCGGAAGCAAAAAGAAAAGCGATCGGGAAAACATTTATTGAAGTTTTTGATGTGGAGGCCCACAAGATCACGGATGTCAAATGGCTTGGCCAGGGCACCATTTACCCTGACATCATTGAATCGGTTTCAGTAAACGGGCCATCGGTTACGATAAAATCACATCACAACGTGGGTGGGTTGCCGCAAAAAATGAAACTCCAGGTCGTTGAACCACTCAATACGCTGTTTAAAGATGAAGTAAGGGTAGTAGGGAAGACACTGGACATTGATCCTGCTATCTTGGGGCGCCATCCTTTCCCGGGCCCCGGACTTGGTATCCGTATTTTAGGAGAGATCAATGTTGAAAAAGTAAGGGTGCTGCAGGAGGTTGATCATATTTTTATCAACGGACTGAAAAAGCATGGGCTTTACGATAAGGTCTGGCAAGCGGGAGCAATATTAACACCCTTGCAATCTGTTGGAGTAATGGGAGATGAGCGCACATATGAACGCGTGGTCAGTTTACGCGCGGTAACGAGCACAGATGGCATGACCGCAGACTGGGCGCATTTACCCTACGAGTTTCTCGCCGAAGTATCCAGTGATATCATTAACAAAGTAAAAGGGGTGAACAGGGTGGTTTATGACATCAGCTCGAAGCCTCCGGCAACCAT
This sequence comes from Cyclobacteriaceae bacterium, assembly GCA_040902445.1. Lineage (GTDB taxonomy): Bacteria > Bacteroidota > Bacteroidia > Cytophagales > Cyclobacteriaceae > Chryseosolibacter. Next base: position 15,420 of record JBBDXJ010000112.1, read on the forward strand.
CGAGTGGGAGTAGTTTTTGCTAGTAAAAAGTACAGTTTGGAACCAAAGTATATGATGAAAAAAATTATCGTGTCTGCACTTCTTCTTTTTGTAAATCTGGGCCTTTTGGCGCAGGTTGACTACCCAAAGCAATACCAGAACGCCAAGGATTTTTTCAGGCAGGGAAAGTACAATCTGGCTATGGAGAGTTTTAAACCGCTTATAGCCTACGATCAGAAGAATCAATACTCACCATATGCGTCTTTTTATTACGCGCTGGCCGCTTACAAGCAGGGTTACAAGGCGGTGGCAAAAGATATGTTCCTTCAGATCAAATCCACCCATGCCAAATGGGATAAAATGGAAGAGGTGAATCTTTGGCTGGCGAAAATTTATCTTGAGGACCGCGATTTTTTCCAGGGTATAAAAATCTTAAATGCAATCCAGGATAAAAAACTTTCAGAACAGATCCAGGCGGTAAAGGCTCAATACCTTTCAGCCATTACCGATGCGGAGACATTGAAGATGATGCTCGAGGAATTTCCCCGGGATGAAGTCGTGGCCAGTTATCTCGCGCGTGTTTTAGCAAAAAATTTATCGGACGAAGAAGACAAGCAGACACTGGAAACTTTAATCGATCGCTTCAAACTTAACCGGGCGGATTTTATTCCCGAAGCACCGAAGACCTTTCACAAAGATCGTTATGCTGTTTCTGTTTTGTTGCCCTTCATGCTGGAAGACCTCGACGGGAGTCCCGGTAAGAAACGCAATCAGATTGTGCTCGATTTTTATGAGGGCATAAAGCTGGCGCTGGATACATTGAATACCAAGGGCCCGGAGATCCACCTTCGTGCATATGATACCGACAAAGGCATGGATCACCTGCAGCAGATACTAAACACAGAAGAACTCAGGAATACCGATCTGATCGTCGGCCCTCTTTCTAATGAAAACGTCATGGTTCAGGAATTTTCGATAAACAATCAGGTGAATGTTGTTAATCCGTTTTCTAACAACACTGACCTTACGGGAACGAATCCCTACGCGTATTTATTCCAACCATCTTCGGAAACGCTTGGAAAAAAAGCAGCGGAATATGTGGTGGCTCACTCGCGCAAAAAAACCTGTATGGTCTTTTACGGCGCCAGCAAAAAAGATTCTGTGCTCGCCGCGAATTTTACGGAAATGGCCAGTGAACTGGGAATGCAGATCACTGCCAATGAGTTGATCAAAAACAAGGAAGATGCGACAAGGATCATGAAGATATTGGCAACTCCTACAGAGTTTGACGAGTTTAAATATGCTTCACAGTTTACTTTAAAAAAAGACAGTATCGGTAGCATCTTTGTGGCTTCGGATGATCCTTTGATCTATACCAAGGTGATCAGCAGCATCGAAACGCGCGGTGATTCAATTTTGGTGGTCGGCTCTGAGAACTGGATAGATGACACGGCAGTTGCTTTTGAAAAATATCAAACATTAGGAATTGCATTTACGGCTCCGAATTTTGTGGCAACGGATAGTCCACGTCGCAGGAGTTTTATTTCAAAGTACCTGCGAAAATACGGCAAGGTTCCCTCCAATCTCTCACAGCTTGGATATGAGATGATGTTGTTTTTTGGAAATCAATTAAAAACAAATGGAGTCTATTTCCAGGATGGTCTGAACAACGCCGAATTTATTCAAGGTCACCTTTCACAGGGATTTAAATATCAGTACAGCCGGGATAACCAGTTTGTTCCCTTCGTAAAGTTTAAAGGCGGTGTGCTCACCCTTGTGGAAAAGAGATAATTGAAGCCGCGGTTAAAATTTCCTGCTTCCCTGCTGCATCCATCATTATTTTGCATCTTCGATGGATAGATACAGATAAATTTTTCCCCCATGAATGAAAATCCACGGAGCAAGGCACTTTTTGAGAAAGCAAAACAGTTTATTCCTGGCGGAGTAAATTCTCCCGTGCGCGCTTTTCGTGCCGTGGGTGGAAATCCGTTGTTCATCAAGAGGGCAAAGGGCGCTTTCCTTTATGACGAGGATGGACATGAATACATAGACCTGATCAACTCCTGGGGCCCGATGATCCTGGGTCATGCTCATCCATTGGTGGAAGAAGCGGTACGCGAAGCCCTGTCCGCATCGCCATCCTTTGGTGCGCCAACTGCCCGCGAAGTTGAGATGGCTGAATTGATTTGTTCGATGATCCCTTCGGTGGAAAAAGTGCGGATGGTAAATTCAGGCACCGAGGCCACTATGTCAGCAATCCGTGTTGCGCGCGGATTTACGCACCGCGATAAGATCATCAAAATGGAAGGCTGCTACCACGGCCACGGCGATTCATTTCTCATCGCCGCAGGTAGTGGTGTGATGACATTTGGTACACCCGACAGTCCCGGTGTGACCCGGGGAACGGCGCAGGATACACTGACCGCCCCCTTTAATAATCTGCCCGCGGTTGAAGATCTCATCGCACAAAATCCCGGAAAGATTGCAGCAGTTATTCTCGAACCCGTTGTTGGTAATATGGGATGCGTGCCTCCTCAGCCGCAATACCTTCACGGACTAAGAGAACTTTGTACAAGAAACGATATCCTTTTAATTTTTGATGAAGTGATGACCGGCTTCAGGCTTGCGCCCGGTGGTGCACAACAACTGTATAACATTATTCCCGATCTCACCACGTTGGGCAAAATCATCGGTGGTGGTTTGCCTGTCGGTGCCTATGGCGGGCGGGGAGATATTATGGATTCCGTTTCACCGGCAGGACCCATCTACCAGGCCGGCACTTTATCCGGCAATCCGATGGCAATGGCGGCAGGGTTAACCATTTTAAAAGAATTAAAAAACAATCCTGACATCTACCAGGATCTCAGCAATATCTCAACTTATCTGGTAAATGAATTAAAAGTCCAGATGGCCCGGAGGAATTTACCTTTCACTATCAATCAGGTCGGCTCGATGTTTACGTTATTTTTTACAGATAAGGTTGTCACCGATTACGATAGCGCAAAAACGTCTGATACGGTAATGTTCGGCAAGTACTTTAACGCGATGCTTCGCCGCGGTATTTATTTAGCTCCTTCGCAGTATGAGTCCTTGTTCATTTCACATGCGGTGACTGAGGAAGTGGCTCACCGCGTTCTTGAAGCCAGCAATGGTGCTTTCGACGAGATTACCTGAACCTTATCCCTGAATTCCTATTCCGCAATTCGTAGTCATGAACGTCCTCTTTGTCATTCGTAACTCGTCATTCGACATTCGTAAATTAAGAAAGGGGCCGAAGCCCCTCTATTTATTTTTTACCTTTTCCCCTTGGTTGCGGGCTCGGGTCTTTTACCGTCTCCATGAAAGTTTTAGCCTTTTCGTGATTAGGGTCTAACTGTAGCACCTTCTGAAAATAACCTGAAGCTTCTGCTACGTTATCCTTTATCTGAACGGCGTAGGTGCCGAGGTAGTCGTATGCTTCAATGATGTTTTTCTTTTCCTTTTCAACTGTCGAAGGGTTTGCAAGTGCTTTCTGCAGATACGTTTCATACATAGGAACCGCCGTTCCTGCTTCTCCGGTAGTATCTATTTGGACTCTTGCTTTGGCAGCCCATAAATAACCCAGAGAACTCTCCGGTTGTTCTTCGGTTAGTTTAGTGAAGGCACTGTCTGCCGGGGCAAATTGCGTATCGTAATAATAAGACCAGCCCATATAGAATAAATCACGCGATGAACTGATTTTCAAGGATTCTTTTACTTTAATCAGGTCCTTATAAGCCGCTGCGGCTTCGGGAAATTTTTGTCTTGTTCTGTAGGTTTCCGCATGAAGCTCGCGTATTTCCATTTCCTGATTTGCGGTATCCAGAGCAATTCCTTTTGCAAACATCTCGTTGGCAAGGGAGTCGTCTTTTACTTACAAAAGGAGTTTACCGTATTCAGCATAGGCACTTGCTTTTATATCCTCTGGTTTAGCAGTCTTGAAATATTTTTCAAATACTCCTCTTGCTTCATCATACTTTTTCTGTTCAAGTAAAGACATACCATAAAATAGGTAAGCGGTAGGCGAAGCATTTTTGTCATTCAATACTTCCTTGAAGATGGTGTTTGCTTTTTCATAGTTCTTGTCCATGATTAGGAAGAACGCGTACTGGAATTTTGCTTCACCCGGAGTTTCGGTGATGCTGAGGTATTTCTCATAGGCTTTCACAGCTTCCTTTGCTTTTTTCCGCAAGTAGTAGGTTTCACCGAGTTCTTTATACGCCGGAGCAAATTCAGGATCTACGGCAATTGCGCGGTTTAAATAATCCATCACGACCTCGTTATTTCTGGAGCGCTGATAAACCTTTGCTATTCTATAAAGTGGTGTGGCCCACTTGTTGTCTGCGGCGGCTGCGCGCTCGTAGCTACTCACCGATTCACCGCCGCGATTTTGCATCAGATAGGCCTCACCCAATAAAAAATTAGTCATCGGATCGCCGTTGTTCATGCTTTTTGCTTTTTCAAGCGCGGCAATTGCGTCCAAAAGGAATTTTGTATCAGCGAGATATCCGCGGCCTACGGCTTTCAATTGTTCAGCGGTTTTTTTGCGGTTCATGTCTGCGGCTTCAGTCAGGAGAGCTTTTCCTTCCGCCGTTTTTTTCTGCAGCAATTTAACCTGTCCCTTACCGGCAACCATCATTGGATTTTCATCGTCCGCGCTGATGCCCTTTTCAAAAGTAGCAAGGGCTTTGTCGAGATTTCCCGTGAGAATATAACCCTGACCAAGGTAATACAGATTTTCGGGCGAGGCGGTGGCCGCCTGTTCCAACGCAGGGATTAACTTTGAGGGTTGCTCAATATCATAATACCGGAATGCTTTCCTTACTTCGGGGGACTGTGCAAAAGTCATTGCTGATGCCGTGAAAAGCAGCGCAATAAGGACCGGGAAAGTCCTGCCCGTAAAACCGGGGTTCCGCTGTTCAGGGCGACCTGGATTGTTCATAGTATGCTCAATTTTATTGGTGACAATAGTATTTCATATTAAATTCACATGCCGAATTTACGAATAAAGCTGCTTTAGTGTCAGACTAATTTTCAATTTCGAAGGACCGGCGGTCAATTTCCACCAACCTCAGGGGCATCGTAACGGGAAGCAGGCCTGCTTTCAGTATAATTCGCTGGCCCTTTTCACTGGCTACAAAGGCCATAAACCCACTTCCAAGGCCCGAACGGGCTTCCCTGCTCAGAATTGTTATCCGTCGTGACAGGGGATACTGTTTTAAGGCCAAATATGCCTGGTATGGCTTAAAATGCGTGCTGTCTCCGGCTACACTTACTACTTTTATCCTGTTCAGGAAGGTATTAGAAGTAGAGTCATCTTTGTCACTGATCCATTCCAGTCCAATCAATCCCAGGGCGTTTTTATTTCCTGACACATGCTCTATAACAGCTCCATTGGTTTCCACCGCAAAACAATTTGGCGGCAGGGTTTCAACGCGAGCGATCGAATCCTTTAAATGGCGAATCAGGCCTGAATTCGGGTTATCAAAAACAATCTCTATGCCAGCCTTGTTTTTGCTTCCCAGCTGGCTCCAAAGGTTGATTTTACCTTGCAGAAGCGACCTTATCTGCTCAATGGTGATAAGCGTATCAGGGTTGTCGCGGTGAACGATGAGGGTTACAGCGCTGACAGCCACATCGAGTTCGGCAGGAGTGATCTTCAGTTGTTTGAAATAATTTTTTTCCTCGGAGGTGAATCTACGTGTAACGACAGCAAGTCTCACACTGTCTTTCATCAGTGCATTGATTGCTTCGGCTTCGGGGTAGTAAAGAGATTCAATGTTGGCGCGCTGATAGAGGGCCTCAAAGGTGTAGACTTCTGCATCGATCAAAGGCCGCAGCGACTCATCAACAGCGATTTTAACAAAGCCGCTGGTCGGGCCATCCAAAATTTTACCGTCCTTGTCCCTCTCCCTGCAAGCGGGGATAAAAAGCGACATGGTTACCAATAAGATCAACGCTTTCTCTAAACTGTTCATCGTGCAAAATATTTTCTGTAGTATTTGAACGCCCGGAAGGATCCAAAAGCATACAGGAGGATACCGAAGTGTTTGGCGTATTGTTCGGGAATTTTCTCCGGGGTATAAAAAATAAAGGTTGTACCGAGTATAAAATACAGTACAACCATTATTATTCCGAAGACCTTGCCGATGGTTTCAGTCACCGCCAATTTCCGATCTTCGCGACTTTCTTCCAAGTCTTAATTCAGTTTGAACTTAATCGGTAGAACAAAGCGAACGAATACAGGCTTGCCATTTTGTTTACCAGGCCTCCAGCGTGGCATCATTGAAACCACGCGCTTGGCTTCATTATCGCAATCGGCGCTGATACCGCGAATGGTTTTCACCTCGCTGATTGAGCCATCTTTGCTTACCACGAAGCTCACATATACAGTACCATCGACGCCCATGCGTCTTGCGCTCGCAGGGTACCGCATGTTCTTCTTGATAAAGTTCATCATGGCTTCATACCCACCTTGAAATTCAGGTTGCTGTTCTACCACCGTAAAGATCTTGTTCTCATCTTCGACGACTACTTCTTCAACCGGTTCTTCAAACACAACTTCAGTAGGTCCTTCAACCTCTACGGCTGCAACTTCGTGTTGTTTGATCTCTTCGATCGTAGGTATTTCGTCCACCACTTCTTCTTTCACGACTTTAGGAGGAACGAACTTGATCACCTTCTGCAATTTGGGTAATTGCACTTGTGGTGGTGGCGGCTTGGGTTTGTCAATTGATGGTGGTGCCGAAAGTTCCGTGTAAACAAGCTTTCTTGGGGGCGCTTTCTCCACTACTTCTTTACCTTTAAAAAAGGCTATAATATCGGGAGAATAAAAAAGAAGCGCCACAATGGCGATCGTGATAATAACCCCTTTCATCACGTTTTTCGTATAAACCGTTCTTAATACGTACGCTCCGTACGCCTTATTGCGGTTCTCAAATATGAGATCTTCCCACCTCTGAGCGATTACGTTACTAGATGTTTTCATATTTTAAAAATTTTTTAATCCATCGAATTTATGCGTGCCTATTGTCCCTGCATGCATGCAATAATCACTGTGGTTCCGTTGCCTCGGCTGTTCCCAGTCCTTCTGAGATGATCGTTTTATCATCCTCCGTGTACTCTACGATGGCATATCGACTGATACTGGTGATGTCCATCTCGTCCAGAATATTCACCATATTCTCATATCTGCTGTTGTCCTCCGGCTTGATAAGCACCATCATTTTCGGATTGGCACGGGTATGCTCCAGCAAAATTTTTCGAACTCCGGTGCTGGAATAATTTGTTTCATTTACCGGCGGTGTAAGACCGACGTACCAGTAAATTTTGTCGTCCTCACTCAAGATGAGGTTGAGAATATCCTTTTCATTGATCTTGGTCTGCTCTGTTTCATCCTTGACCTTATCGGGCATAATCACTTCCATCGTCTTGGGTTTGTTAAAAGTGGTAGTCAGCAGAAAGAACGTGAGCAGCAAAAAAGCGAGATCGACCATTGGTGTCATATCTATTTTTGTCGACTGTTTCTTGGCACGGACTTTTCCACCTTTTTTATGGCCACCACCGCCACCTTGGGTTACTTCTGCCATAGTTCTATAGTTAAATTTTAACTTCTTGTTCCAATCCTGTAATGAGGTTAAACTTGAGCACCCTGCGGTCGATCAGCGTATTGATCACACTTTTCATCACTTTGTAATTGCTGTCACGGTCACCCTTGATAGCAATCCTTACCTTAGGGTTACTCATACGGGCAAACACCACCCAGTCGGCGAGCTCATTATTTACCGAATCAGCCGGTATACCATTTTGCGTAATTTGCCTTCTTTCCTCGGTATCCATATCAAGAAATTGAGGCAACGTGTTAAGCGGGAGCCCAACTCCTGCTAAAATCGAGAATGCGGTTTGTTGTTCCTGGGTAAACGGAATCCCGTATTTTTCGCTCATGTAATTCAGCATCGTCTTGCGATGATTTTGATTATCCATATCGAAAAAAATCCTGCCGTCGTCTGAGACGCTGATAATAATCCTGTCTTTGTCGGGAAGAATTATTTCCGAAACAGATCTAGGAATATCCACTACCACGGGTTCTACCGGAGCGAAGCTAGTCGTAAGCATAAAAAATGCTACGAGCAGGAACGCCAGGTCGACCATGGGTGTCATATCCAGTGAAGGCGGAGTCCTATGTACTTTAACTTTTCCCATAGTGCTTAAGTTAAACTTTTACTCCCTTACTACGGGCTGTGAAATTCTGAATAATGCTATAGCTTGCTTCATCGATACCGTATGTTAGCGCGTCAATCTTGCTGGTGAAAAAGTTATAGAAAATAATAGCCAGCGCTGAAGTGCCCACACCCAAAGCGGTATTGATCAGCGCTTCGGAAATTCCATTCGCAAGCGCAACTGCATCCGGGGCACCCGAAGTGGCCATGGCTGTAAAGGCCGCTATCATACCGGTTACTGTTCCCAGAAGACCCATCAACGTTGCAACCGAGGCAATTGTCGCAATGATCACCAGGTTTTTTTCCAGCATAGGCATTTCAAGCTGTGTTGTTTCTTCAATGTCCTTCTGAACTAACAACACTTTTTTCTCAGGTTCAAGTTCAGTGTTTCTGGAGAGTTCGTCGTACTTAAGCAACCCGGCTTTCACCACGTTGGCAACTGAACCTTTTTGTCTGTCACATTCCTGGATGGCCTGCGCAATATTCCCTGCCGAGACTAATGAACGGATTCTGCTTACAAACTTTTTGATGCTACCTCTGCCGGTAGCGCTGCTGATGGTGATTAATCGTTCTATCCCGAAAGTCAGCGTGATCATTAACAGGGCAATGAGGACCGCCACAACAATCCGTCCTTTGTATATAATTCCGAGCCAGTTTCCCTCTAATGGGTGATTATTGGGATCCCCACCTTGAAAATTGGCGGGATTACCTAAAACATATTGATAAATAAGATAAGCAATAACAAGTTCTAAAGGAATTACAATTGCTGCGAAAGTGGATTTTAGGCTTTCTCCAAGTGAGCCAGATTTTTGTGCCATGCTAAATAGAATTTAGGTTTATAGTTAATAGTTGGTAAAAGTAGTCAAAGAGCGATAAAAATCCTGTTTTTAATAAGAACTGCAAAATAAATCTTCAAATACCTGAGGTGCAAGGTACATCATGCGCCGCCGTAAATACGCCAGCAAATATGACATTTTTTGAAAATTACTTTAGTCCTTAGCCAATAAATTCCTGTTCCTGAACCACGTGATAACCACTGGTATAGCGGAAATTAAAATCATTCCAATGACTATCAACTCGAGGTAGGAAGTTATGTTCGGAAAGGCTCTGCCGAGGAAATGACCGGCCAGAACCATGGTGACAATCCAAATAGTTGCTCCTAAAAAGTTGAAAATCAGAAACTTACCAAAATCAATCTTCGCCATTCCCGCCAAAATCGTGACAAACGTTCTCACCACAGGCAAAAAACGGCCGAGGATAAAAGCCATCATCCCGTGCTTTTGATAGAAAGCTTGTGTAACATCGATATATTTCTTTTTGAAGAAAAAACTGTCCTTTCGATTGAGCAGGTAAAAACCAGCCCACTTTCCCGTTAAATATCCCACAAAGGAACCCGACACGGCGGCAATCACAAGCAAGACGATGAGGAGCGAAACGTGAATATCGAGGTATTCGGTATCGGCTAAAAGGCCCGCAACAAATAATAAGGAGTCACCGGGGAGGAAAAAACCAAAAAAAACGCCTGTTTCAGCAAAAATGATCAGTAGGAGCAGTCCCAACCCCCCGAACTGGATAATTGTCTCAGGATTAAAAGTATCTAAAAAGGCAAGGATATTCATGAACGAAAGGTCTGCAAACATTGAATTTATGTTAAGATTGAAATTATTGCTGAAAAAGATTACGCCATGTCTTAACAATTCTTCAATCTCGTCAGAAAGGATGCGCCTTGCACATGATTTCCATAATAACGAGCAGAAATAAGATCTCTATTGTTTTAGCCGGCCGAACCTTTTATACAAAGGTGGGCAAGTAACTTAAAAATGCATTTTAAAGCGAGCCTAAAAATAAAATTTTATCAGAACGGCCTCAAGGCCTGCACACGATCAGCAGTTCGGGAGAAAGTTGCAGGAGTTTCATGACCGTGAAATCCGCCGGCAACCTGTAAAAGGCCTTCTATGAGCTGTCGAGCTTTATATCAAATTTGGTCCTGGTCTTACATCCGTTGTAAGCGCCTCATATACACAGGGTTTATTTCGCCATATTTTGTTAATTTTACTATTATAATGCCACCATACCTGGACTTATGAAAAATACTTTTTTTGTTCTATTGCCTGTGATATTGGCTTTTCAGGTCAATCTTTTTGCACAGGACCGCACTGACAAGAACGCGGTGACGTATGAGCAGATCTACGACGAACCGTATGCGGTAAACAAACTTTTCGTTGCCCTTCAGCCAGTCTACGGTGAATTATTTGTTGCGAATGTCAATGCGGGCTTTGGTGCGGAAGCGCATTATTTTTTTCAGGACAAAGCCGATTTCCGGGCGCATTTCCGGAAAACTTACAGCCGGAAATTCTTTGACTTCGCCCGCGATCTCGCTATGGATAACAGTCAGCTCGATAACCGCGCACAAGTGTATAACTATTTCGAGTTAGGGGGAACTTATCATATCAAGGATTTTGAAAGTGACTCCAAAACCAAAATGGTGCTTTATAAAAAAAGTTACCAGGGACACCGCTGGGCATCTCGCGTTCCACTCAATGTCGAGATCCCGTGTAAAGTGAGAAAGATCTATGGCCTTCGCGTGGGCGGAATATTCTGGGACAGTTCAACCGACCTGACCCGGGCGTTGAATACTCAAGGCCTGACTAACGCCGATCTGAAAGACGCTGAAGGCAACGGTTTACCGACGACCTATAATAACGGAGCCAGCGACGAACCCCTCAACGTGTATACGAATCTCTCATCCAAAAATGTTTATCTCGGTGGATCAATGGCATGGATGAGAAATGTAGCGATCAACTTTGACAATTACGAAGAGGGTGTAGACGATCTGATGCTCACGGTTTTTCTCGATCTTATTTACGCTCCTGCATTCATCATTGATGACATCGTCTATACTGATAATGACCCAACTTCTTCGGTGGCCGGAACCAGGGCATATTCCACCAGCCCGGTCAAGATCCAGTCTTTTGGTGCCAGGGCAGGTATTGATGGAAGATTCAACCGCACCTTCAGCTGGGCCTATGGAGCTGAAATCGGTTACAGGCCAGGCATTGAAGGAAGATCATTCTATGCTCTTTTCAAGATCAGCTTTCCTGTTTTCGGGAGCAATCTCGATTATAAAGTAGAGTCTTTCCAGAAATAACGCGATCAAAACACCTGTGACCTGCGATATCCTGATTAAAAATATCAAAGGGCTGGTGCAGGTTCGTACTGAACCTTTTCAGATTCTGCGCGGCGCTGCCATGGCGGAACTCCCGATTCTACCCGATGCTTTTCTCTGCATTACCGGAGGGGTGATTGCGGGATTTGGAAAAATGGAATCCCTTGCATCGGTTTCTGCAGCACGTGAACTTGATGCCCGCGGGAGATTTGTATTCCCGAGTTTTGTTGATTCTCATACCCACCTGATCTTCGCCGACAGCCGCGAAGAAGAATTCGTGATGAAGATCAAAGGCTTGTCTTACCAGGACATCGCTGCTAAGGGAGGAGGGATCCTTAACTCTGCAAGAAAATTACAGCAACTATCAGAAGACGAACTTTTCGACAGGGCCATGACCAGGGTGAATGAGATCATTCGCACAGGTACCGGTGCTGTCGAGATCAAAAGCGGGTACGGACTTACGGTAAAGGATGAAATAAAAATGTTGCGCGTGGCCCGGAGGATCGGACGTGAAAGTTTGCTGACCGTTAAGACTACCTTTCTCGGCGCCCATGCGGTACCTGCGGGAATAAAGAAAGAAGATTATGTGAAACTGGTCATCGAAGAAATGATCCCGGGGGTTGCCGGGGAAAACCTCGCTGACTACATCGATGTGTTTTGTGAAAACGGATTTTTTTCTGGCGAAGAAACAGAGCGTATCCTGGAAGTAGGGTTGAAACACGGTATGAAAGGAAGGGTACACGCCAATCAGCTATCGCGTTCAGGAGGAGTACAGGCAGCGGTTCGGGCCCGGGCAATCAGCGCCGACCATCTTGAAAATATTGGGGAAGAAGAAATAGAAATGTTGCAGAAAAGCAACACCATACCCACTGCGTTACCCGGGGCCGTTTTTTTTCTGGGACTACCTTTTCCACCCGCTCGCAGAATGCTGGAAGCGGGCCTCCCGCTGGCCATCGCTTCTGATTACAATCCCGGAAGCGCACCAAGTGGAAACATGCCCTTGATTATTTCTCTGGCATGTATGAAAATGAAATTAACTCCGGAGGAGGCTTTTAACGCTGCCACCATCAACACGGCCGCCGCCCTGGAGATCCTGAATACCCATGGCTCCATAACGCAAGGGAAGATCGCAAATGTTTTTATAACCAGGCCGATGCCCTCCCTTTCCTATTTTCCTTATGCCTTTGGAACGAACATGGTCGAAACTGTCATCCTAAAAGGTATGGTTTGTTAACTCCCGGATTTCCTTTCGCGGAAAGGTTCGAACAGATAATGGTTCCTGCTGATTAATAAATAACCCGCAGTGAAATTAAGGAGGATAAGAACCATTTTCACCCCTGATCAAATGGACACCTGGTGAAATAACGAGTGATCCTATTGAAAGGATCCTTTCTTCGTGGTAGCTTTTTGAAAATTTAGAAACAACATGCATCTGGTATATTGATTAGCTGTTCTGCATATTTTTCTAAGTGCATTTAGATGGCGGTTTTGGTCGCGACGCGGAAGCTCTTTTTCTGCATGCTCACCCCAGGCCCTGCGCACTTTCCGTGGACCGTGGAATGGACTGTGAACTATTCCCTATATTTGACGCTGGTACCCATCTAAAATTACAGGCATGCTCCTTATTGATCAGGTAAAATCAACCATCAGGGATGTGGAAGGATATCCTAAGCCTGGAATTGTGTTCAAGGACATTACCCCTGTTTTGGCGGATCCGGTATTGATGAAACGGATCATCCAGTTTTTCGTGCGGAATTATCGCGACAAAAAGATTGATGCGGTTGCCGCGATTGAAGCGCGCGGTTTTATTCTGGGCTCTGTTTTGGCGCATGAATTAGCCTGCAGTTTTATCCCGTTGCGCAAGGCGGGAAAGTTGCCTTTTAATACCCGAAAGCAGCGATACGATCTGGAATATGGTACGGCCGAGCTGGAAATTCACACCGATGCCATTAAGCCCGGCGCGAGCGTTTTGGTTCATGACGACCTCCTGGCTACCGGGGGCACTGCATGCGCGGCGGGGCATTTGATCAAAAGTTTTGGCGGCGAACTGGCTGGTTTCTCCTTTCTTATCAACCTGGGTTTTTTGCCCGGAGCAAGAAATCTTCAGGAACAATTCGGACTTGCTCCGGATTTTCTGATAAAATATTAACTTTAGTGAGCTTTTTCGGTTTAACTGGTATGTCCGAAAGTTTATTAATCCCCATGTTCCCCCTGACCTTGCTGCCTTTACCGGGTGAGCTGGTGCCGCTGCATATTTTTGAACCCCGTTATAAACAGTTGTTGTCGGATGCCGAAACTACGGATATCAGTTTTGGAATTTTTCTGAATCATGAGTGCAATCAGGAGAAGCTCGGTGCATTGATGAAACTTGAAAGTGTGATCAAGCGTCATCCCGGCGGTGAATCTGATATTGTGCTGCGTTGCATTGATATCTTTTCAATGGAGAAACTTTACCGGGCCTATAAGACCAGGTTGTATCCGGGCGGCGAAATAAAGCACTGGAAAATCGATCCCAATGCAATGCCCGGGGTAGAATTATATGAACTGTTCCTCATTTTTCAGGAAAAGCGAAAAATTAACCGTCACTTCACTGCCTTCACACTATATCAGGTTGCAACCGAACTGAACCTCGATCTTTTTGACCGCTATAAACTGCTCACCTTATCGGCAGGCAGGAAAGAAAATTTCCTCATCAAACAACTGAAGTTTCAGATTCATGTCATCCGTCAGGAAGAAAAGAGCAAGGATGTTTTCCATTTAAATTAATTTTTTCTTAACGCAACCCATCTCTTCAATAATCGTTGATGAAGAATTTCATCTATTCATGTATCCTTCATCGCGCTCTTTGCGTTTGAAGCAATCGCCTTTCACAACGGCATCAGGGAATCAAAAATCCCACTGAGTTTTAAAGGTTACAAAAAAAATAATCTTTATTTTCTGTCTTATTGCAACAAACGATTGCTCGTCGACGTCTTAAGTGCTGTAATAAAATCTTAAAACCTTATGAAAAAAATCCTAGCACTAGTTTTTGCACTGATCGCGATTGGCCATGTAAATGCAAACGAAATTAACCCCAAATCTCCGGTAGGCATTTCGGTTGTGAAGCAAGGTAATATTGTCAAACTTTTTTATCGCGGTGAGCAAGCGGGAAAAGTGAAAATCGCTATCTACAATGAAAAGGGTAATGAAGTATTCACCGAGACCATGCGGAACAGAGAACATTTCATGCGCCCTTATAACTTTTCTTCTCTGCCTGAAGGCAATTACACAATTCAATTAAGCGATGCGAATGGCAAACATTTTCAGAAAGTGAAACATTCCTTGTCCAATGGGAAAAGGGTTGCTCATCTCAGTCGATTGAGCAAGGAGCAAAATAAGTACATGCTGGCAGTGCCCAATAAGGGTACAGATGCTTTAACGGTAAAGATCTTTGATGAACGCAATACTTTGTTATATCAGGGCACTGAAGTCATTGATGGCAATTTCGCCAGGCTATATGATCTTAGTAAGGTTAAAGGTGAGCATATCTTTGAGATCATTGACCAGAATGGAAATGTAAACCGTCTAACCAAACCTTCCGTTAAAAATAAGTAACGATTGCAGACGCAAGGGTTGATCGCAAATCACGTTTCGTCTGCAGCATTGGAATTTTTTGAAGTCAGAATATTTTGGTGATCGGTTCGCAGAAGATTATTTACGCAATCGATATTTTCGGGAATCGCTTTAGTTTACTTACGCTATACAAACCTTCTTAGACCCTCACCGTATATTTGATGAGTAAACAAAAAACAAAACGATGAAAACAAAAACTCTATTTTTTGCAATGCTTCTCACGGTGAGTACTGCGGCATTTGCCTTGGGAAAAGATAAACCTGGAATGACTGTGGTTGCCGTTAAAGGATCCGAGGTGTTCAAAGTCATCTATCAGGGTGAAACCACCGGGAAGATCAGATTGAACATTTTCGATGAGCAGGGAAGGATGATTCATTCCGAAACCATCGTAGGATTAAGTGGTTTTATTTGCCCGCTAAATTTCAAAGGTCTTCAATCAGGTAATTATACCATTGAATTGGTGGATGGCACAGGAAAACATCGCGAAAAGGTAGTCTACCTGCCTGTTTCTGAAATGAAAAGTATTCATGTAAGCAAACTTCGCAGTGAAGAAGGTAAATTTTTATTTGTCATTGCCAATGCACAAGATGAACCCATCCGCCTGAAAATTTATGACGAGCGCAAGAGTCTTGTCTATGAGGAAACCAGGACCATCAGCGGTGACTTTGCCCAGGTGTACAAGATGGCGAACAAACACGGCCGCTATACTTTTGAAGTTGCCGATGTTGCGGGCAATCAAAAGTATTTCACTTTCTGATTTGCACTTTAAATTTGATAAAGCCTTTTCCTCCGTGAAAAGGCTTTTTTTATTGCAATAGCCGGATTATTGTGCCGCGCCGGCAAAATGTTCCCGGATTTAGAAAAGAATTGTTAACATTGGTGTGTTGTCTGGAACATCCATTCTAAAAACATACCGTTTATGAAAAAGTTTTATTCTCTTTTTGCCCTGCTACTTACTTTTCTTCAGGTGTCCTGTCAGCAACTATTTGTAGCCTCTGACCATACGGCCGAGAATTTATTTACCAATAACATTGAAGGTCCTGCATTTGATAAAAAAGGGAATCTGTACGTGGTGAATTTCGAAAAAGATGGAACGGTCGGGCTCGTAAAACCCGATGGCTCCGCATCCTTGTTTATCAACCTTCCCGAAGGCAGCACTGCCAACAGTGTAAAGTTCGACAGTAAAGGGTTTATGTATCTCGCCGATTTCACGGGCCACAATGTTCTGAAGGTAGATATGAAAACAAAAGAGGTGAGTACTTACGTTCACGATGACAGATTCAATCAGCCCAACGACATCATCATCAATAGGAAAGATCAGTTATTTGCTTCCGATCCAAACTGGAAAGGGGGTACTGGTCAGATATGGAGAATTGATGCAGGGGGCAAAGCTGTTTTATTAAACAGCGAAATGGGAACTACCAACGGCATTGCCCTGAGCCCGGACGAAAAAACCCTTTACGTCAATGAAAGTGTTCAGCGCAAGATATGGGCATTTGATGTGGATGATTCCGGGAACATTTCCAACAAAAGATTATTCGCCGAATTTCCGGACTTTGGTTTTGATGGAATGGCCTGTGATAACAAAGGTAATTTATACGTCACGCGCTACGGCAAAGGAACGATTGCCATCCTATCGCCCGATGGAAAAGTAGAACGGGAAGTTCAGCTCAAGGGGAAAAGGTGCAGCAACCTTGTGTTCGGTGGTAAAAATGGCAAGACCGTTTATGTCACCATGCAGGATCGCAAAGGAATGGAGAAGTTTCATGCGGAAAATGCGGGTAAAGGGTTGAAATAGTTGCCGGCTGACCGGTTGCCAGTTCCCGGTTGGTAAAGTGCTCAGCTTTCATTTGTTTTAGAGAGACACCAGGTTTAGGGTATGAGGTATACATGACATCAATTGCCTCCACCTTTAGGTGGTGGGTCAGTGGATTTTTTGTAAGGGCTTAGCCCCAAGGCTGCGCCCGCCGAAGCTCAGGCAGAATGTGCGGTGGATAGCGAAGGCGGGTCAGCTGTCAATTGATTTACTCTGTTCGATCAGTTCTAATCTCCTTACGATAGTGTTTGGTAAGAGAATGGTGCCGGGAGACAACACCGCATTGGCGCCGATTTTACTTTGGTCGCCGATGAGGGCCCCGAATTTCTCCACACCGGTAGGGAACCTCTTCCCATCCCTGAAAATAAAGATCGCTTTATCTTTTCGTTCATTGTAATGGTTTGCGACCACTGCACCTGCTTCGAGGTTAACCTGCGAGCCTACCAATGAATCACCGACGAAATTGAAATGAGCCAGGGCCGTATGGGAAAAAATGAAACTGCTCTTTACTTCACAACCGGGACCGACTGTAACATTTTCGTCAAGGAAAACTCCTCCTCTTATATAGGCATGCGCTCCCACGAAACAGTTTGCTGAGATGATCGCCGGGCCTTTAAGGATTGCGTTACTATCGATGGAAACACTTTTGTGAATAGCGACCTGGTTAAAGATCTTATAGTCCTTTCCGAGGTTGCTCATATTATCCAAAAGGATCTTCCCAATGTTTTGTGTCAGTTCCCACGGCTGTTGGCCTGTCATGCCATCGAAGAGAATCTTGAATCGCTCAATAAAGGAGTCTAATAAGATCATAGTTCATAAAGTTCAACGGGAAGTCCGTGTCCGTAGACTATTGACAACCCGAGGATTTCTGTGTAAAACCTTTTGGATGTCTGATAATCCGAACAAATTATAGCCGCGTGGTGAACAGACTGCAGTAAAGGCATAATTGATAAGCGAATGATTTCCAATTTCAGAATTTTAATCACATCTTAAAACTATGGATGTGCTATGGCTAGTTTTCGGAGTAATATTGATGCTGGCAGGTCTGGCGGGCTGTATTTTGCCTTTTCTTCCAGGGCCACCGCTTTGTTACATTGCGCTGTTAATCCAGCAACTTCAATCCTCACCTCCTTACACCGCCAAATTCCTCTTTATCTGGGGGGGTATCGCGCTGGTCATCACGGGTCTTGATTATGTTATTCCGCTATACGGAACAAAAAAGTTTGGCGGCACAAAATACGGGATGTGGGGATGTGTAATAGGTTTGATCGGAGGGTTGTGGCTTGGGCCACTGGGGCTGATCATAGGGCCATTTGCGGGTGCTTTTATTGGTGAACTCATCGGAAATGCAAAATCCAACAATGCGCTGCGGGCGGCGCTTGGCTCCTTCGTGGGATTTTTACTGGGGACACTTCTGAAATTAATTGTCTGTTTTGTAATGGGATGGTATTTTATAGAGGCTTTCTGAGCGTTTTCCGTTAGATCAGAACATTTATTGTCCTTATTTTCTGAAATAATTCTTTTATTTGAGACTTAATATTTTAATCCCGCTACCATGAAAAAAATTCTTGTTCCTACAGATTTTTCCAAATCTGCACAGATTGCCATTGATGTTGCTGCAGATATCGCAAAAAAAGGCAATGGCCAACTGATCTTATTGCATGTGGTTGAAGAGGCTTCAGGCACTTCCTTTAATATTACAGGTGAAGTAGATACCTCCGGCGGATGGGAAAATAAACTGTTCACCATGAAATTAATAGAGCGCAGTAAGAAACAAATGGCGAAACTATTCGAGGAGGTCAAGGCCACAGGGGTAAAGGTGAAGCAGGAATTGAGATTGGGCACTGCCTTTCACGGGATGCGGGATATAATCACAGAACAAAAAGTTGACCTGGTCGTGATGGGCACTGCCGGACATTCCAAACTTGAGGAAATGATCATCGGGTCCAATACCGAGAAAGTTGTGAGACACTCCAAATGTCCGGTACTGACTGTGCATAAAAAGCCTTTAACCACGGATTTTAAAAGTATCGTGTACGCCACTTCTATGAGCAAGGACGAAGAGGTTTTCTCCCGCATTGTTCGGAATACGCAAGAATTGTACGGGGCAACCGTTCACCTGGTGAGGATCAATACTCCGGGCAATTTTCAGCGCGATGCCGTTGTTAAGAAATATATGCAGGATTTTGCTAAGAAACTCCAGCTTAAAAATTTCACCATTAATATCTTCAATGACCTGACGGAGGAAGAAGGTATAATCTATTTTTCTGACAGCATCAACGCCGATCTGATCGCAATGGCGACCCACGGCCGAACCGGCTTTGCACACGTTTTAGCCGGCAGCATCGCAGAGGAAGTAGTATCACATTCCAAACGTCCTGTACTTACTTTTGTGACAAAAGGAAAGTAGTCTTAGGTCTGCATAAGCCTGGTTTCTATTGACCAAAGGATTTCCCGTTGAACTTGCGGGCCGTTCGACGGGGATTTCGCCCCCCATGGATTATTTGAATAGTGAAAGATTACTACGCTACTTTAGAGGTTTCAGCATCAGCCAGTGAAATGGAAATAAAAAAGGCATTCAGAAAACTGGCTGTCCGTTATCATCCCGATAAAAATGCATCTGCGGACGCAAAGCCTCGTTTTCTGGAGATCAACGAAGCGTATGATGTATTGGGCGATCGTGTAAAGCGCGCTTTGTACGATGAGCGCCTGTCAAATCCATTTTCTGAGCTTTTAGAAGATCCCGTTCCCAAACATCGAGATCCCGCGTACAGAAGGAAAAGACCTGACCAGGCCTATAAAAGGGAGCCCCCTGCTTCCTATGTGCTGATGCGCGATTATTTAAAATACATGCTGTGGGTTAGCCGCATTGGTTTGTTGACCACCTCACTTTTTTTCCTTGACTATCTGGTGCCCTACCGGCAGATCGTTGAAGATATTGAAGAGATCTATGCCGTTCGAATGCGTCGTGGCGGAGTTGCCTATCACATTATCATCACCGAATCGGGACGCAAAATAAAATTATACGACTATCAGGGGTCTTACTTCAGGAACGAGGGAACGATCAAGTCCACCCTGACGCGGATCTACGGTACGGCTATGTCAGTTTCAAATACCTCCGGAACGCATGTGGTGGAACTCGGATATATGTACAGCACCCTGATTTTTTTCCCCATCATACTTTTTGTAAATTCATTAATGGCATTGCTCTTCCGAAAGCGGGTGGAACTTAGTTTTAATCTCAATGTAACGGGTATTATATTGCTGATCATCAATTTTGTAATGATCTGACATGGCAAAGAAAAATGATTGGAAAAAACGGGATGGGATCGTCTATTCAACTGAGTCCGCTTTCAACTATTCCTATGAGCA